>JARLIN010000126.1 GCA_031291715.1 Rhodopila sp.
GCCTGCCGCGCTCGACGGTTCAGCGCATTGTCGATGCCCTCGCCGCGGAGAGCCTGGTCGAGGTCGGGAAAGGCGGCGTGCGACCGGGCTGGGGTTTGCAGCAACTTGCGCAGGTGGCCCATTCCGACGTCGCGGCACGCGCGCGCCCTGGTCTCGAGGCCTTGTTCAACCGAACGCGCGAAACCGTCGATATTTCGGTCGGGCATGGGCATGAGGTGGCGTTCCTCGACCGCATCATCTCCGATCAGGAGTTGCGCGTGGTGCCGATCACGGATCGGCCACGTCCGCTCCATGCCATGGCGAACGGCAAGGCCATCCTCGCGTGCATGACCGATACCCAGGTCGCCAGCCTCATTGGCGACAAGGCCCTGAAGCTGAGCCCGGCGGCGCGGGTCGCCGTGCTGGCAGAACTCGCCGAGGTCAGGCGCACGGGCTTCGCCTATGATCGGGAGGAGCATGCACCCGGCGTTTGCGCCATGGGAACGCCCATCATGGTCGAGGGCCTGCGCCCACATGCCATCTCGATCGCCGTGCCGGCGGCGCGCTTCGACGCAGGGCTGCCGGCCTACCAACGCGCCCTGCGGGAATGTCGAACATGGATGGAAGCAGCGTTATCCGAGCAGACGCGCGGGCCCGGGACAAAATAGTCCGGGCCGGCCGCACCGCGTACCGGCCCCCTCCTTTCGCCGACCTACTGAACCGTGGATTTCGGTGTCGGCACGATCCGCGTCACCACGTTGTTCGGACGGTCCAGATACTCCGGCACGCGCGGGGCGATCTGGGTCTTCCAGTAATCGCTCTCATAGACCGCGGCATAAAGCGCCACCCGCTGCTCCTCGCTGTCGAAGCGGCGCAGCCAGACATAGATCGAAGGATCGGTTTCACCCTGGAAACTGCCGCAGATGACCATGCCCTTGGAGACCTGGAACGGAATGATCTCCTCCTCCATGATCTTCACCCAGCCATCCAGCTTGCCGGGCTGCACCTTGTACTGGCGCAGTTCGTAGAATGCCATTGGTTCCCTCCTGATGGATCTTGAACACCCATCAGCAAGCCACGCGAACCCTGGCGATGCAACATCGTGGCGGGAATCGCCGCCTCAGTGGTGGACCACCCCCGCCCCCGCGGCCCGGTCCTGCCAGAACCGGCGCAGCCCCAGTACGCAGACCGGCAGGATTTGCTCCGCGTCCTGCAACAGACCTTCAAGCGCATCGTCCGTCAGGGCCTGGCCACCCCGCTCAGCCTCCGGCAGCGTCATGCCTGCCAGACTGGCGATGGGGATCAGGAGCATGGACGCATCCTCATCCGCCAGCGCCGGCTGCCAGGCCTGCGCGCGGAGACTCATCGCCTGCATGAAGCCGGCGGCCCAGTCCTCGGCGACGGTGGTGCCCGCCTCGTCCTGCCACAGGATCGCGGCATACTCGAGTGTGGTGGCATCCAACGCCGCCTCAATCCCGGCGTAGCGGTCGAAGATGGCTTGCTCGACCTCTTCCTGTTCCGCCTCGTCAGCGTAATCGGGTTCTTCGTTGTCCCAGACCTCGGCCAGCCATTCGTCCCGCGGGACATTTTCCGGCCCGGCGACCAGGCCAGCCAGGAACCCGTCCAGTTCGGACAGGTCCATGCACCCTTCGGGCGCGCTGCTGGAGTTCAGAAAATGCGCGAGTTCGTCGAGAGACACCGGGCCACCGTCCGCTGCTATACAGACTGCTTATAGAGCGTCGGCTCGGCTGGATGGAACGGTCCATTGCGTGACAAACCAAGCGGTCCTTCCTTTCGTGATGGAAAGCGGCGCTAAAGTCGGTCCCGCCCCACCGTGGAGATACACGTGCCGACCATTCGAACCGTCTGCGCGCATGATTGCCCCGACATGTGCTCCCTGCTGGCGCAGGTCGAGGACGGGCACATCACGAAGATCCAGGGCGACCCGGACCAGCCGTTCACCGCCGGCTTCGCATGCGGGAAGGTCACCCGCGATATGGACCTGGTATATTCGCCCGAGCGTCTGACCACGCCGCTGCGGCGCACCGGGCCGAAGGGCAGCGGACAGTTCGAGTTGATCACCTGGGATGACGCGCTGGATGAGATCGTGGCGCGCTGGAAAGATATCTTCGCGGCATCCGGTCCGCTGGCGGTCCTCGGCTACGCCTACAGCGCGCATCAAGGACTGATGAATCGCGGCCTGACCAACGGGCTCTTCCACGCGCTGGGCACCAGCCGTCTGCTGGGCGGGACGGTTTGCGATTCCTGCGCCGAAGCCGCCTGGGATGCGACCGTCGGCCCGATCGGGGGCGCCGATCCGGAATCGGTGACCGAGTCCGATCTGATTATCGGCTGGGGCTCCGATCTGCACGCCACCAACGTGCACCTCTGGGCGAAAATCGAACAGGTGCGAAGGCAAGGCGTCCCCCTGGTGGTGATCGACCCGCGCCGCACCCGTTCAGCCGCGGCTGCCGACTGGTATCTGCCGATCCGTATCGGCACCGATTCGGCATTGGCGCTGGGAGTGATGCACATCCTGGTCCGCGATGGCCTCGCCGACCGCGCCTATCTGGCGGACCACACGCTCGGCTTCGAGCAAGTAGAACGCGATATCCTGCCGCGCTTTTCGCCCGACCGCGTGGCCGAGATCACCGGCCTGCCCGCGGCTGATGTCGAACGCCTTGCCGCCATGTATGGCGCCGCCCGCACGCCCTTCATCCGCATCGGCTTCGGCATGAGCCGTTTCACCCATGGCGGCCAGAACCTGCGCACCGTGGCACTCCTGCCTGGCGTCACCGGCGCCTATGGCCGCTATGGCGGCGGCGCGATGCTGGCCACCGCCGCGTCGTTCGATCTGAACTACAACGCCGTCCGCAAACCTTCCGGTCCGGCGGCGACGCGCACCATCAACCACCTGAAGCTCGGTGAGGCACTGCTGGACGCGACCGACCCGCCGATCCGGGCGTTGTTCATCGCCGCCAACAATCCCGCCGTCACCAACCCGAATACCGCGAAGATCCGCGCCGGCCTGGCGCGCGAGGATCTGTTCACGGTCGTGCATGACCCATTCATGACCGCGACCGCGCGATTTGCCGACATTGTGCTGCCGGCAACGACCTATCTGGAGACCGAGGATTTCTACCGAAGCTACGGCACCTACTACATGCAGTATGGACAGCGCGTGGTGGCACCGGTGGGTCAGGCATGGTCCAACCTTCGGCTGACCCAAACTCTGGCCGCGCGGATGGGGTTGACCGATCCGGTGTTCAGTATGTCGCAGCCCGAGATCCTGAAAGAACTGTTCCGAGATGCCGGTCTCGCGGTGGACCCGGCCACGCTGCTGGACGGGACGCCTGTGTCCATCGCAACGAAAACCGGCCAGCGCTTCCGCACGCCATCCGGCCGGCTGGAGTTCTACTCGCAGGCGCTGGCGGATCAGGGGCTGCCCCCGCTACCGGACTGGCAACCGGACCCGGCGGATGCCACCGCGTATCCGTTGCGCCTGCTGACCACGCCCGGCTACTTCCAGAGCCACACGGCGTTTTCCGGCGTCGCCTTCCTGCGCGAACGTGAGGGCGTGCCCTTCGCAGTGCTGCATCCAACCGACGCGGCGACACGCGGCCTGAGCGATGGCCAGGTGGTTCGCCTGGCGAACGATCGAGGTCAGGTTTCATTGCGGCTTCGTGTGCGCGATGAGGTCCAGCCCGGCGTAGTGCTGGTCCCCGGCCAGCGCCCCGACGAGGAAGCCGAGGCTGGCACAGTGAACATGCTTTGCGCCGACGGCTATACCGACATGGGCGCCGGCGCGACGTACCAGAGCACTTGGCTGGAGGTCACCGCCGCGTAGTCCGGAGCGTTATCGTCGGAGGCGTGAATAACGCGACCAAACAAAGGACTAAAGCGATATCCGAGGGCCAATGCGGGTGGATATCGCTCTAGCTGCCGACCGACTGGACCGCGCTGAACGGCAACGTCAGGCCGCCCATCTGAACTTGCACGGTCCCGCTGTTGTTCTGCACCGACGTCGCCGTGCCGGTAACGGTGAAGGGCACCTGCGATGTGGCCCCGTTCGCGCCAAGCGCAGTGACCGAAACGTTGTAGGCTCCGTCCGGCATCGTATTCCCATTGGCATCCTGCCCATTCCACGTCCAGGTGTTCGCGCCCGCGGTGCTGGTCAGGGTCGCGCTCTGCACCTGTGCGCCCGACGCGTTATAGACCGCGATGGCGACCGGTTCGGCGGTGGTCGTATTGAAGTTGACCGCGGCGGTACTGTTCTGCAACGAAAGCTGCGTGCTGTTCACCGTCACGGGCTTGCCGATCATCGACGCGGATTGCTCGATCTGGCTTGCCTGCGTGAGCTGAATGAGCTGTGTCAAATTCGTGTTGGTGTTGATCTGCTGCTCCACGGAGGAGAATTGGACCAGTTCGCTGGTGAACTGATTGGAGTCCAGCGGCGACGTCGGGTCCTGGTTTTGCAACTGGGTCATCAGCAGCGACAAAAAATCAGAGAAATTGCTGCTCAGGCTGCCCAAGGCGGAGGTGCCTACCTGGGAGATGGCATTGCTCGTGCCGGCGGTCGATGAAGAAATACTTCCGCTCATTCATGGGTCTCCTTTTCGGTGATCAGGCGGTGATGTCCAAGCCGATGCGATACAGTTTCGCGGTCGTCGTCGTGGGATGCTCGCCTTGGGGCCCGGCCGAAACGCCCGATCGCCTGCCGCTGGCATGGAAGCTCGACTCCTTGGCTGGATAACCGCCTTTGCCACCGCCAGCGGAGCCCCCGGCATCAGGGTTTCCGCTGGTCGTGCGACCGGCCCAGGCATGACCGGTTCCGGCCTGTCCTCCCCCCTGACCCGATCCGTTGTTCCCGGACGGGGCCTGGGCCGGCTGGGCGACATGAAAGGTCACCGTCCGTCCCGCGGCTGGAAGGCCGGCCTCATCCAGGGTGCGGTGAAGTTGCGACTGATCGCGTTGCAGTGCCTGCAAGGTGTCGGCCTTCTCCGCCGTGATCTCCACCTGCGTCATGCCGGACGAGGCCCGTTCGATCCGCACCTGCACCATGCCGAGTTCGGCCGGATGGAGCCGAATCGTCATCTGCTGGCTGCCGTCCGCGGTTTTCCCAAGCATCAGCAGCGCCGGGGCGATCTGTTCGGCCGGTGCGACGGCGGTGGCCGAATGCGCGGGCGCCGCGACGGCCGCTGCGGTCGGCGCCGGGGACGGCGCGATTGTGGAAACCGTTAGTTCAGGCGGCGGACTAGCCCCGGCCGGTTGAACCGGTTGATCGCTTGCGACGACCTCCGGATGGAGACCGCTGGAGCGTCCAACACCCATGATCCGAGGGCTTGCGGCATCCGGCGGCAAGGACCGTGCCGCTGATAGGGACTGGACGGATGGCGGGGTTGCCGCCGGCGCGCGGCTGGGCGGCGCTTGAAGCACCGGCTCGGGAGACACGGAAAGGGCCGCCTCCGCCGGTGCGGGCTGAAACGATGCGCTTGGACCCGCGGCATCCATGGATACCGTCGCGTTGCCACTGACGGTGCCTTGAGCCTTTGGCAGCGGCGGTGAGTCTCGGCCGGGGCTGGCCGTCGCCCGATCCGTTGCGCTCGCGGCCGGTTCCGGCGCCGGCGCCGTAAAGAACGCGACCGGTGGAGGCGCTAGGGCTGGCTCCTGGACGGTAGCCACATCCGAAGCGATGGTCTGGCTGTCCTCCTTCGCGGCCGGCACAGGCTTCACGGCGGAGCCGGCATGGCCCGACGGTTTGGCAGGTATGGTCCGCCTTTCAGGCACCTGTACTGGCGATGCCGGCACCTCCTCCTCAACAGGATCGGGCCGCGCCGACGGCGTGGGATCCGCAGCCGGAGTCAGAGCCGACGGAGGCCCGGCTTCAGCGGCCGGCACCGTAATCGTCTCGTTCCGGCCGGGCTGTACGCCCTGCACGGATCGGAGGACCTGCCCAAACGCAGCCTCCGCGACAGAAGCAGGAGACTCGGTACCTGATTTGACAGCGGTCGTGCCATGAAGCGGCACGGTCGCGATGGCGCCTGGCAATTCTCTCTCTCCTGCCACGGGGATGTCCCGCCAGCCGCTCACGCAATGTTCGGGCCAAGCGGAAGCGCACGCCGAACCGCCATGTTCAGCCGCGTGACCGGCACGAATGACCGAGCCAATCATGCCAGCAGGCAAATTCTGCCCGGTGGGACCGCGGTGCAGTGCCGCGAAAATCCGTCACATCCTCCTTGGCACGGTTCCTGCTGTTTCAACGCGCGGTAAGCTCAGGAGCGTTTGAACAATGTCCTTATTCGGTGCGATCAATTCCGCCATCAGCGGCCTGAGTGCCCAATCCGCCGCGTTCGGCAACATCAGTGACAATGTCGCCAACAGCCAGACCGTCGGCTTCAAGCGCGTGGACACGAGCTTCGTCGATTACCTGACCACCAGCACCGTGCAGGAGAACCAGCCCGGCGCGGTGGTCGCTCAACCGGACTATGTCAACAATGTTCAGGGAGCCATTACCCAGACGGACAATCCGCTGGGCATGGCCATCGCCGGGCAGGGATTCTTCGCAGTCTCTCAGGCGACCGGTCAGGTCAACAATGTGCCGACGTTCAATCCGCAGCAGTTCTACACACGCGCTGGCGATTTTACGATGAACGCGCAGGGCTATCTGGTGAACAGTGCCGGGCAATACCTCAACGGCTGGTCCGTCGATCCCACCACAAACGCCGTCGATCAGAACGCCCTGGCACCGATCCAGGTCAGCCAATCCAGCTACAACCCCGTCGCGACATCCGATGTGACCCTGTCGGCGAACCTGCCTGCCACGCCGGCCAGCGGTACCGGGACCGCGGCCTCTCCGATCTCTTCGCAGATCAGCGTCTATGACGCTCTGGGCACCGCCCATACCGTGACGCTCAACTGGGTGCAGAATGCGGCGAACGACTGGACCGTTTCGGTCAGCGTGCCGGACGATACCACCAGTGCCAACCGCGGTTCGGCCGAGGTTCAGTTTGGCGCGCTTAGCGGAAATTCGGTTCCGGAGGGGACCATCGGACAGATTACGACGCCGAGTGGGAGTGTGACGTCAGCGGGGTATGTCGCGGGACAAGCGGCGACGTTGAATTTCAGCACCAATTTTGGCGCCGGCAATCAGACGATCCAGCTCAATCTGGGGATCTACGGACAGACCAACGGCGTGACGCAATATGCCGGAAGCGCCTATAGCCTGCGCGGCCTGACACAGGACGGCGTTCCACCCGGCAGTTTCTCCGGCGTCACGACGCAGGCCAACGGCGATGTCATCGTCAACTACAACAACGGTCAGACCCGCACGATCGCGCAGATCCCGATCGTGACTTTCAACGACGCCAATGCGTTGCAGCGTCAGAACGGGCAGGCCTTCACCACGACCCTGGCGAGCGGCACCCCCCTGGCCGATGCCGCCAGCACCAACGGCGCAGGCAATCTCGTCACCGGATCGGTCGAGAATTCGAACGTTGATATCGCCACCGAGTTTTCTCAGCTGATCGTCGCGCAGCAGGCTTATTCCGCGAACGCCAAGGTGGTGACCAGCGCCGACCAGTTGCTGCAGATCACGATCAACATGAAAACCTGAGGTCTGACCGATGAGTATCGGCTCCGTCCTTTCGATCGCCTCGGGCGGCCTGGCGAACATCAACACGCAGTTCGCGCTCATTTCGCAAAACGTCGCGAATGCCGCCACACCCTCCTACGCGGTGGAAGTTAGCACGCAGCAGGCCCTCACCGCCGATGGCATCGGGATGGGTGTCCACACCGGCGCGGCGACCCGCCAGATCGATCAGGCGTTGCAGGCATCGGTTACGCAGCAGAACGCCACGGTAACCGGATTGCAGACAACCCAGACGGCCTTGCAGGCGATCGACAGCGTGCTCGGCACGCCCGGCGCGGGTTCCGACCTGGGCAGCCTGCTGGGCAACTTGCAGACCGCGTTTTCCACACTGCTGACCAACCCGGGCAACCAGACACAGCAGAGTGCCGTCGTTTCGTCGGCTTCGACGCTCGCCCAGGGCATCAACAGCCTGAGTGCCGCTTACACCGCGCAGCGCCAGGCGGCGCAGGACGACCTTGGATCGGCGGTCAGCACGTTGAATTCCGCACTGGCAACGATCGGTCAGATCAGCAACCAGATCGTCGCCTTGAAGCCGACCAACCAGAGCACGGCGGACCTGGAGAATCAGCGGGACGCGGCGGTGCAGACACTATCGCAGCTGCTCAACGTCAAGACCGTGGAACTACCCAACGGCGACCTGTCCGTTTTCACCGCCAGCGGACTGACATTGCCGACGCGCGATGGCGCCAACCCGTTCGCCATCGCCAGCGCCTCGACCCCGCCGGGGTCCGCTTATCCAGCAGGTGGATTGCCGGGGATCACCCTCGACGGGTCCGACGTCACCAGCCAGATGGCCGGCGGCCAGATCGGAGCCGACATCACGTTGCGCGACACGACCCTGCCGACTGATCGGGCGGAACTGGATGAGTTCGCCCAAGGCCTCTCCAGCCGGTTCGCGGCCCAGGGGCTGACGCTGTTCACCGATCCATCCGGCAACGTGCCCGCGGGTGGCGGAACCCCGGCGCAGGCGGGCTATATCGGCTATGCCGCGACGATCCAGGTCAATCCGGCGGTCACCGCCAACCCATCGCTCGTGCGCGACGGCACCAACGCCATCGCCGGCAGCGCCGCCGGCGCCAGCGCCTTCACGCCCAATCCGTCCGGCGGTCCCGCCGGCTTCACCGACCTGATCGCTCGCATCGTCACCTACACATTCGGCAGCCAGGTTCAGAGCGGGGTCGCCCAGCCGGCCCTGAACACCAACGGCCTCGGTGCGTCCGGCAACCTGACTGCCCCGTTTGGTGCGTCCGGCGCCGCGCTGTCGGACTTCGTGACCAACCTGGTCGCCTCACAAGCCCAACAGAGCGCGGCGACCACCAGCAACCTGACAACCGAGCAGGCGCTGCAAACCAGCTTGAACGCGAAGGTTTCAGCCGTCAGCGGCGTGAACATGGATACCGAGATGTCGTTAATGCTCAGCCTGCAAAATGCCTACAGCGCGAATGCCCGTGTAATCGCCGCGGTGCAGTCGATGTTCGCCCAACTGCTTCAGGCCGTCCAATGACCGGCGGTATCGGCGCGATTGGCACCGGATATGGTTTCAACGCCACGCTTATCGCCAATGCCACAAGCGTTCACCAGCAGCTGAACACGCTCACCGAACAGGCCAGTACTGGTCTGGTCGCCGACTCCTATGCCGGCCTGGGCAGCGGCGCCAAGGTTTCGCTGAACCTGAACCCGCAGATCGCGGCACTCCAGACATACCAGAACAACATCGACCAGGCGGCCGGGGGCATGCAGGTCACCCAGACGGCGATGACCCAGATCCAGCAAATCGCCGCGAATTTCGTCGCGTGCATCCCCAACCTCAACGGCCTTAATCCATCAGAGGTCGATAGCGTCGCCGCCAACGCGCGCGCCGCGCTCACACAGGTCGCGGACCTGCTGAATACCAAGAACGGCGATGTCTATGTCTTTGGCGGCCTGGACACCGCCAACCCGCCGGTACCGTCGTCCGACAGCATCCTGTCGTCGGGCTTCTATACCCAGATCAATGCCGCCGTTTCGGCGCTCTCGGCCAACGGCGCGGCCGCGACCACCGCGGCGACCCTGGCCATCGCCGGATCGAACGCCGCCGGCACATCGCCATTTTCCGCCTATATGTCGCAACCGGCATCCGCATTGAGCGCCCCGGTGGTGCAGACCGGCGAAGACAGCACCGTGAAAACCGGACTGCTGGCCAGCGCGAATTCAGTCGCGGTATCGACCGGCACGTCCACCACCGGATCGTATATGCGTGACCTGATGCGCGCCCTGGCAACGCTCGGGTCGATGTCCAGCTCGCAAGTCAACGATCCGAATTTCGGTGCGCTTGTACAGGATACCGGCAACAGCCTGAATGGGGTCGTCAGCGCGATGGCGACCGATGTAGGGGTTCTGGGCAACACCCAATCCAACCTGACAACCACACAAACGAACTTATCAGACACCGCCACGGCGTTGACCGGCCAGGTTTCATCCGTCCAGGACGCTGACATGGCCTCGACTTTGTCGAAGTTGGCGGCCACGCAAACCCAGTTGCAGGAGTCGTACCGGTTGATTACCAGTGCAAACAGCCTTTCCCTCGTGAATTTCCTCCCTGCCGCGTAAATAAATCATTCGATTCATAAATCGTTAACTTTCATCCCGCATCATTTCATCGAGCCCACAAAAAGCGGGCAAACACATCTGGGCACAAAGGGTAAGAGACCATGTCCGTGAATTCCGTGAACACCAACATGGGCGCAATGATCGCGCTCCAGTCTCTGGAAAATACGCAGCAGCAACTCTCGGCTACCCAGAAACAAATATCGACCGGTTACCGCGTCGCCGATTCCGCCGACGACGGCGCTGCTTACGCGATCGCACAGGGAATCCGGTCAACGGTTGGCGCGCTGACCAGCGCCAACCAGCAGCTTGGCAACGCGCAAGGCCTGCTCTCCACGACACAGTCGGGCCTGAACAACATTTCCAACACCATGGCCAGCATGCGGGACGTGCTGGTCAAGCTGTCGGACAGCAGCATCCAGGGCACTGAACGCACGAATTATGAACAGCAATATAAATCGATGCTGGCCAACGTACAGACGTTCATCCAGGACGCTGACTATAATGGCAAGACGCTGATCGGCGATCTGACGGGCAGCTCAGGGGCCTTCGGTCGCGTAGCGGTGGCACGAAACGAAAATGGATCGACGTATGGTGTCGCAACATTCAGCGGTTCGGCGATGTTTGGTTCGATCAGTTTCACCACCACACAGCTTTCAGGGGCCAGCACCGTCGCGGCACTTATCACGGCGACCGGCACGTTCCTGAACCAGATGGGCCGGGTCGGCAACGAACTCAACACGATCGGCAGCGCAATCGATTACGTCAACAACCAGAGCACCTATAACAACGATAAGATCGACGCGTTGAACAGCGGCCTTGGTTCACTGATCGACGCCGACCTGGCGAAGGAATCGGCGCAGCTCACGGCATTGCAGATTCGTCAGCAGCTTGGCACGCAGGCGCTCTCAATGGCGAACCAGGCTCCGCAGACGCTGCTCAGCCTGTTCAAGTAACGGCCTTCCGGCGGCCCCACCAGCCTGGGTCCAGGCATGGCCGAGTCGCCGGCAGACACTCACGATACCGCAACAGCCACACGGCTCTAAGGCTTCGCATTCGCGCCGCGGAAGGGACTGCATGTCTAACCTCGTTCTGGAGCTGCGCCAAGGCGAAGTGATGATCGTGAACGGTGCGCCGATTCGTTTCCGCACCCGATCGCGCATCGAACTGACGGCCAAGGCACGCTTCCTCTTTGGCAAGCAGATCATGCCCCCGGACCAGGTGGACAGCCCCGCCCGGCGTATCTACTTCGCGCTCCAGTCGGCCTATATTGGCAGCGAAACAGAGCGTGAGGCCGGGCTTGAATCCGCTCGGCATTTCATCGCCGATTTCCAGCAGGCGACGACGTCGGACCTGGTCCGCATGATCCTGTCCCAGGCCCTGGTCGCGGCCGAAGAGGACGACTGTTACCAGGCCCTGAAGCTCGTGCGCCGAATCATACAGCACGAGGACGCCGTGCTTGGAAAAGCGCCCAATATCTCCATTCCAACAGGGACCAGCGATCATCATGCTGAACGCGAGCCACGCCATCCAGGCCTATAGGACCGCCTCCCGTTACCGGTCGCAACGCGACCAGGAAGCCGACGTGTTCCGGCAGACAAGCGCCGCGCTGAAGAGTGCGCGCGGCGCCAGCCCGATCCAACAGGTTCGCGCATTGGCCGACAACCGGCGCCTGTGGACGACGGTCACCGATCTGATGCGTGATCCCTGTAATGCCCTGCCGCCGCCCCTGCGCGCTTCGATCATTTCAGTCGGCCTGACCGTGCAACGGGAGATGGATCAGGAGTCGCCTGATTTCGATTTCCTGATATCGATCAACGAAAATATCGCCGCGGGACTCGCGGGGCAGCCCTGATCCATGAGCTCGTCCCTCAGCTATCTGACGACACTCTACAGCGATTCGTTCGGCACCGGATCATCCCTGCTCGATACGATCTACGGAATCGGAACCTCATCCGCCGGTTCGTCAGGGCAGACGCCGGTCCAGGCCCTGCAATCGGCGGAACAGAACGAGACGCAGGATGTCAAACTCACGGCTGCGCAACCGGCCGTCCAAACCACGATCGCGGCCTTCACCAAGGCGGTGAACGGCGCCAAGAGCGTCACGCAGCTTCTCGCCAATCCAGCGGTGATGAACGTCTTGCTGACGGCGAACGGCATGGGCGACCAGATCGGATACGCAGCGCTCGCGACGCAGGCGCTGATGTCGAATCTGAGCGATCCCAAGTCCCTGGCAAACACCTTGACCGACCCAAGGTGGAAAACCCTGGCCCAGACCTACAACTTCGCGATCAACGGATTGTCGGCGATCCAAAACCCCCAGGCCATCGCCTCGATCGCTCAGTCCTATGCGCAGGCCACCTGGCAAAAAAGCCAGGACGCGGTCACGCCTGGGCTGTCGAACGCGCTGGCGTTCAAGGCGACGGCGTCGACGATCACATCGGTCGATCAGATCCTCGGCAATCCGACGATGCGCACCGTCGTTACCACCACGCTTGGCGTACCGGCGCAAATCGCCTTCCAGGACCTTACCGCTCAGGAACAGGCAATCAGCAGCCGGATCGATATCACCCAGTTCCAGGATCCGAAATTCGTCGAAAGTTTCGTTCAGCGCTATCTGATCGCCAACAGCGCCAATGCGTCCGCGTCCACCTCTTCATCCACGCCCGACCTCACCACCCTGGCGATCCAGGGGCAGGGCCTGTTCGTCTGACTGTTGCTTCACCGGCTCAAAAGGAGCCCCTTCCATGGACACGATTCACGTCACGGCCGATACCGCCGCTCTTCGCAACCGGGCGGCCCAACTCGTAGACGAAGGCCGAATGGACGCTGCCAGACCTCTTCTGGCCGCGGCCCAGGCGTTGGCTCCACCATCGCCGGACCTCGCGCTGATCGGCGCCCGCCTCGCCGCGGGCGAGGGCGCCTTAGACCAGGCGATGCAGACTTTGGACAGCGGGATAGCAGCCGCACCATCTCATGTCGGGCTGCGAAAATGCCGAGCGGATATCCGGCACCGGATGGGCGATCTGGAGGGGGCGGCGCGGGACGCGGCCGAGGCCGTGATCGTCGACCCAGCCGATCCGCAGGCGAAAGCGCTCCTCGGCGCGGCAATGCTGGATCTTGGACGTACGGCGGAGGCGGTTGCCTGCCTGGAAGAGGCGGTCGCCGGCACTCCGACCGAGATTGGGTATCGCGAGGCGCTTTCAGCCGCACTGGAAAAAGCCGGCGATCCGAGCTCAGCGTTACGGGTGTTGACCGACGGCATCGCGGTGTGCCCGGCCAGCGTGCCAGTGCGTAACGCGGCCATCCTGTTGTGCGTGCGCCGGCGGGATTTCATTCAGGCGGTGCGACTCGCCGAACAGGCCCGCTCACTGGGCATTGCCGATGCCTGCACCTTTGGGATGAAGGGCCATGCTCTCTCCAGCCTCGGGCGGCATGATGAGGCCGCCATCGCGTATCGGGAGGCATTGAAGCTAGGACCCGAGGACCCCTATGTCCGTCATCTCGTGGTGTCGTCCGGCGCGATGCCGGACTCGAAGCGCGCGCCCGAGGGCTATATCCGCACCGTCTTCGATGGCTACGCCGATCGGTTCGACGCGCACCTGATCTCGCTAGGCTACAGTATTCCGGGCGCGATCCGCTCCGTCCTCCAGGCCCATCCGAAGATCGTTGCCGGCCTTTCGATCGGCCCGGTTCTCGATCTGGGTTGCGGCACGGGCATGGTCGCTCTCGCAATCGGGGACCTGCCGCTGGGGCCTTTCACCGGGGTCGATCTCTCACCACGGATGCTGACACAGGCGCGGGCCAAGGGGCTTTACGCCGAACTGCGAGAAGGCGACATCATCGCCGATCTGGCGATGGACCAACAGCGCTGGCCGCTGATCGTCGCGGCGGACGTGCTCTGCTATTTTGGTGCGCTCGAGGAGATTTTCGCGGGCATCCATCAGCGCCTGGAACCAGGCGGATGGTTCATCTTCTCGGTAGAGAAAATACTACCGGACCACGACGGCGTGATTCCCGGCAATGGGAACTGGGCATTGCAGCGCCAAGGCCGTTACGCCCACGCCGAGCATTATATCTACGAAGCCGTTTGCGCCGCGGGCTTCCGGATTTTGCGGCTGGACCGCCCTGTCATCCGGCAAGAGGCGGGCGCGGGTGTTCCCGGCCTGCTGTTGGCAATCGAGCGCATCCACCATGACGGTTGATGTCCGGCCGCTGCCATCCCCCGTCGCACTACTGGCCGAGGGCCGCTTCCAGGAGGCGCTGGCCCCCCTGCGGCTGGCCCTGGCAGTCGGGGACGCCTGTCCGGCGACCATGCTCAACCTGGCGATCGCCGAGGATCGGGCCGGAGACAGCGGTCGCGCCCGCCGGCTGATGCAACAAGTGGCCGTTCGGCTGCCCGACTGGGATGAGCCGGTGTTGCGCCTTGCCGAAAGCCTGCGCAGCGCCGGTGACAACGCAGCCGCCGAAGAGGCCTACCGGCAAGTCCTCGACCTCAACCCCAGCCGGCCGGAGGCACTGATCGCACTGGCCGGCCTTCTGCTGATGCGGCGCAGCCCTGAGGAGGCGCGCGATCTGCTCCTGCGCTGCTGCGGCATCGCGCCGGACAATGCGGAGGCATGGAATACCCTCGGCCTGGCGTTGCGCGCGACCGGGGCGCCAAACCTCGCGCTGACGGCTTTCGTGACCGCCCAGGGGTTGCGGCCGGACTGTCTGGAATATGTCCTGAACGGCGCCGATGTCGCACCTGACGCCGGGGAAGGCGACGCCGAGCTCGCCCGCCTGACGGTGGCGACCGAGCAGAACCCGCTCTGTCCGGCCATCCAGCTTGGGCGGGGCATGCTGCTTGAACGCCTGGGCCGCCGCTCGGAGGCCATCGACGCGCTGGAAGTGGCAACAGAGCTGGCACCGGACGCGCTTGTGCCGTTGCAGCTGTTGGCCGGTGTGCTGGCCCGTTCCAGCCGGGTCCGCCAGGCCGAGGCGGCGCTGCGCCGCCTGAGCGCGATGGACCCGGACAATCCACAGGTCCGGAACGACCACGCCGCCGTGTTGATGCGTCTGCATCGGCATGCCGAGGCGCGGGCCATCCTTCTGGATGTTGTGGACAGCCATGGTCCGCATACCGCCGTCCTGTGCAACCTCGCCAACGCCACGGTCTGCGTCGGATTGCAGGAGGAGGCGATCGATATCGCTCGGCGGGCGATCGATCTCGATCCTGACGCGGTCCTCGCCCGGCGCGCGCTGTGCAACACACTGCCCTATCGTGACGGCACGACCGGCGCGGCGCTGTTGTCGGCGATGCGGGATTGCTCCGCCGTGTTGCCGCGGACGCCGCAACCGCCGTTTAACAACACTCTCGATCCCGACCGCCCGCTCGTCGTGGGACTTCTGTCAGGGACACTGCGCTCGCATCCGGTCGGGTGGCTGACTGTCGCCGGCATCGAAACGCTCGATCCGGACCAGTTCCGCGTGATCTGCCTGGCGCAGAACGCAGCGCCGGAGGATCCGATCGCGCGCCGCTACCGGGCCGCCGCCCGCGAGTGGGTGGAGGTCGATGGCATGAACGATGCCGCCCTGACATCGGCGGCGCGGGACAGAGGTATCGACATCCTCATCGACCTCGGCGGCTACGGCGACGCTGCCCGCATGCCCGCCTGTGCCAACCGGCTGGCACCGGTGCAGATCAAATGGGTCGGCATGCAGGCGCATAGCTCCGGCCTCGCGGAAATGGACTGGTTCCTGACCGACCGGTGGGAGACGCCGGACGGGTTCGAGCCGCTCTACAGCGAAAAGCTGCTGCGCCTGTCCGACGGGTACGTCTGCTACAGCCCGCCGCCGCATGCGCCCGATGTGGTCGAACTGCCAGCGTTGGCAAATGGTTTCGTTACGTTCGGCTGCTTCAACAACCTGGCCAAGATCACGCCCCGGGTTATCGAGACCTGGGCCACGATCCTGCATCGTGTCCCGAATGCCAGGCTGATCCTGAAGACTCATCAGTTGACCGACGCCCCCACGGCGGATGGCTTCCTGGCGGATTTCGCGTCGCTCGGCATCTCCGGGGACCGGATCGAGCCGCGCGGATCGTCCGGCCATCGCGCGTTCATGGGCGAGTATGGCCATGTCGATATCGTGCTGGATCCGTTTCCTTATTCCGGCGGTCTGACGACGTGCGAGGCGCTTTGGATGGGGGTGCCGACCATTACGCTGCCAGGGGAGATTTTCGCCTCGCGGCACTCGGCCAGCCACATGAGCAATGCCGGACTGGCGGACTGGGTGACCGGGTCAGTCGAGGGATACATCGACATGGCGGTGACCCGGGCGGCCGACCTTGATTCGCTGGCGAAACTGC
Organism: Rhodopila sp.; assembly: GCA_031291715.1. Lineage (GTDB taxonomy): Bacteria > Pseudomonadota > Alphaproteobacteria > Acetobacterales > Acetobacteraceae > Rhodopila. The sequence goes on from JARLIN010000126.1 coordinate 16,563, forward strand.
GGGCTGGCCTTCGGGAGCAGGTGCGGCGGAGCCCGCTGTGCGATGCGCCTCGGTTCGGACTGAACCTGGGGGCCGCGTTACGGCACGCCTGGCGGGTGCGGTGCGCGGAGACGTCTTAGCCGTTGCGCCGAAGAATTTTAAACACGGATGCACGCGGATAAACGCAGATGCACGCAGATAACATGGACCTCAACGGCATTTCCGAACTCATCATCGGAGGAGCGCTTGTCGTTTCAAATACTCTCCGCGCGGGCTTTCTTGAAAAGATCTATGAAAATGCGTTGGCCTATGAACTCCGCAAGGCTGGCTTAACAATAAGTCAGCAGCACAACATCGCGGTCCATTATGATGGTATTATTGTCGGTGCCTACACCGCGGACTTGTTGATCGAGAACGCGGTGATGGTCGAGCTGAAAGCCGTACGGGCGCTAGATCCGATCCACAAAGCCCAATGCCTGAGTTACCTAAAGGCAACCGGCCTCTCCCTCTGCCTGCTGATCAACTTTGGCAACCCTCGACTGGAGATCAGGCGGGTGGTTAACGGCCTGTGACGGCGCAAGGCAGATCTGCGTGTATCTGCGTATATCTGCGTGTATCTGCGTTTCGATGCATAAACCGAAACCGCACGGACCAGCATGTGAGGGGGAGTCCCCGACCGCGTTATACCAACCGCCCTTGATGTTGACCCGTGAAAATGGGTCAACGGCGGTTAGTATTAGACCTCTACCTCCACACAAACCGGCACATGATCGGACCCGCGCGGCCAGTCCCGCGCATCCTTCAGTATCGTCTGGCTGCGTAACCCCGCCTTAAGGTCCGGCGTCACCCAGATATGGTCGAGCCGCCGTCCACGATCGGACGCGCGCCAATCCTGGTTCCGATACGACCACCACGAATACAGCTTCTGGTCCGGCGGCACGAAATGCCGCACCGCATCGATGAACCCGGCGTTCATCCACGCGTCCAGACCTTCGGTTTCCGGTGGCGTGTGACTGACGACGCCCAGCAACTGCTTGTGGCTCCAGACATCGTGCTCCAGCGGCGCGATATTCAGGTCGCCGACGAGGATCGAGCGCGACAGTCCGGTCCGCGCGGCGAACCACGACCGAGCCTCGGCGATGAAATCCAGCTTGTGGCCGTATTTCGGATTCTCCGCCCGGTCCGGCACGTCGCCACCGGCGGGCACATAGAAATTATGCAGCTCCACCGGCCCGGCCGGAGTCACCAACTCCGCCGCGACATGCCGGCAATCGCCCTTGCCGCACCAATCAGGGGCGGCGTCATGCAACGCCAACGGCACCCGCGACAGGATCGCGACGCCGTTATAACCTTTCATCCCGCGGAACACCGTATGCGGGTAGCCCAGCGGCTCCAACGGCTCCGCTGGGAACAGCGCATCGGGAACCTTCGTCTCCTGCAAGCAGATGACGTCGGGCCGCAGCGCCTCAACCAGCTTGTCGAGCAACCCGACACGAAGGCGCAGCGAGTTGATGTTCCAGGTCGCGATCCGCAGAGACGGCATCAGACGATGCGAGTCCTCACGGTGCCAACGCCCTCGACCACGCCTTCCAGCAGGTCGCCTCGCTCCACCGCCGCCACGTTCTCCGGTGTGCCGGTGTAGATCAGATCGCCCGGCGCCAGCCTTACCAGCCCGGACAGGTAAGCGATCGTTTCCGGCACGTTCCAGATCATCTTTGATAGGTCGGAGGTCTGGCGGACCTTGCCGTTCACCTTCAACTCGATCAGGCCGGCCGAGGGATGGCCGATCTTCGACGCCGGCACCATCAGGCCGATCGGCGCGGAGTAATCGAAGCCCTTGCCCATGTCCCAGGGCTTGCCTTCCTTCTTGGCGGCGTTCTGCAGGTCGCGCCGGGTCATATCCAGGCCGGCGGCATAGCCCCACACATGCTTCAGTGCATCGGCTTCGGCGATGTTCGCGCCCCCCTCGCCGATCGCCACGACCAACTCCATCTCATGGTGAAGCTGCTTGCTCTGCGGCGGATACGGCATGTCCGCATCGTTGAGCAGCAGGGCATCGGCGGGCTTCATGAAGAAGAACGGGGGTTCCCGATCCGGATCGCTGCCCATTTCCCGCGCGTGTTCGGCGTAATTGCGGCCGACACAAAAGACACGCCTGACCGGAAAGGCGCCGCCACCCGCGACGGGCACGGACGTAATGGCCGGAGGGGGGATGACGTAATCAGCCATTCGGGTGCACCCTGTTGTGAATCAATTTCAGTTGATTAGATTCGGACCATATTTGCAAGCTGGACATACGAGAAAGAGGACGAGCAGACAATGGCAGGCACGAGCGCACGCTCCGCCAAGGGGTTATACATCCAGGTTCTGCTCGGTGTGATCATTGGCGCCGCGCTGGGGCATTTCTGGCCGGCGATCGCGGTGCAGATGCAGCCGTTCGGCGACGCTTTCATCAAGCTGGTCCGGATGATCATCGCCCCCATCGTCTTCGTCACGGTGGTCGTCGGTATCGCCAAGCTGGCGGACGCCAAGGAGGTCGGCCGGATCGGCATCAAGGCGATCCTCTATTTCGAGGTGCTGACCACGGTCGCCATGTTCATCGGCCTGGTGGTCGCGCATGTGATCAAGCCCGGCGCCGGCCTGAACATCGACCCCGCGACCTTGGACAGCAAAGCCGTCGCGACCTACGTCAACGCGCCGCATCAGGACGTGGTCACCTTCCTGCTGAACATCATCCCGACCACCGTCATCGATGCGTTCTCCAAAGGCGAGATCCTGCAGGTCCTGCTGTTCGCCGTGCTGTTCGGTCTCGGCCTGTCCCGCATGGGGGAACGCGGCCAGAGCGTGGTACATGTCCTCGATGAGTGTGGCGGCGCCCTGTTCGGCGTTATCGCCATCATCATGCGACTCGCGCCGTTGGGCGCTTTCGGCGCGATGGCCTTCACCATCGGCAAGTACGGCATCGGCGCGCTGGCCCAGCTTGGGTTCCTGATGCTGTGCTTCTACCTGACCTGCATCATCTTCATCTTCGTCGTGATGGGCGCCGTCGCCGGGGTGATGGGGCTTAACATCCTGAAAATCCTCCGCTTCGTGAAGGAGGAGTTCCTGATCGTGCTGGGAACGTCGTCGTCGGAAGCGGCGATGCCCACGCTGATGGAGAAGCTGGAACTGCTGGGCTGCGGCAAATCGCTGGTCGGGCTGACTGTGCCGCTGGGGTATGCC
>JARLIN010000127.1 GCA_031291715.1 Rhodopila sp.
CTCGTTTCCCCATCGGCTATAATATACCCAGCAAACACCCCCCGTTCGTAACTTTTGCGCATGCCCATCTTTACCCAAAGGCAAATAATTATAGTTCCTCATACGCTCCTTCAGCCCCATAGGGTATATCACTCGTTTCCACATCTTCTATAATCCTGAGTTGAGAAATTAAGACTGACCTACTGTTGCGGCTGGCCCTCGTTTCCCCATCGGCTATAATTGCAGACCGTGCGCGAGCTGCGCGCCGCCGTTGCGGCTGGCCCTCGTTTCCCCATCGGCTATAATGCCGTGGCAGGAGTGAAGACCCCGGCGCCGTTGCGGCTGGCCCTCGTTTCCCCATCGGCTATAATGGCGCATACATTCGATCGCGGACGAGTTCAGTTGCGGCTGGCCCTCGTTTCCCCATCGGCTATAATCCATGCCCCGGTAATTCCCTGATATAAAAGGGATTTCCGGGGCATGGAGACACCGAGAAATTGCTCAAAACAGCTCCAGTTGGTTCGGCGTCTTGCGCCCTCGACTGCGCGCCGGCCCGCGAAACACCGCCATCTGCTCAAATTGCCGGTCCGTCACCGCCAGCACATGCACCTGCCCCTTACCAGGACGCGACTTCGAGACGTCGCGGATTCGCCGTTCCACCTGCTCCCTACCTACGCAGAAGCGCATGTAGATGCTGAACTGACTCATCTCATAGCCCTGATCCAGCAGCCATTGGCGGAATTTCGTCGCCGCCCGGCGCTCCATCTTCGTCATCACCGGGAGATCAAACATTACCAGCAACCACATGAACCGATAGGCCGATAGCGGCGGATTATCCATCCGGGCCATCCACCTCCCCAAAACTGTCTCCCGCGTCCTCAACCTCGGTGGTCCCGCGTGGCACCCCCGGCAGGGGGAGTTCCAACGCCGGCACCCCGCTCATAAAACTGTCCGCCAGACTCGCTGCCAGGCGGATCAGGCAGGTTGATAACGGCGTCCGTCCGGCCCGCGTTGTCTCCTCCGCCGTCAGCACACCCACCAGGCGCCGCTTCGCGTCCGGCGTCAGCTCGCCCACTCCCGCCCCTACCAGCCCGTGTACAATCAGATCCACCGCCGGGCGGAACGGCTCCATCAGATCATCCGCCAACGGCATTGCGTTATGCGGATGCCGGTGGAAGATGCCCAAGCCCGGATGTAGCCCCGCCGCCGCGATCGCTCGCGCTGTCGCCCCGCGAAGTACTGTGTAACCGTAATTCAGCAGCCCGTTCGCACCCTCCGCCTCCCGATCGCGCCGGAACTCCGGCCCCAGCAGCAAATGCCAATAGCGCCGCGCAGCCTGCGCCTCGATATTTTCCGGATCGCCGGATTTCACCAGCCGGGCTAAGCGTGCGAAGGCACCCGCCTTCTGCCCTACGGCGGCCAGCGTGGCGCCCTGGCGCAATACTTTCGCCGCGACAATTTCGGACCAGAGCCGCTTGCCGAGTGTACGCGGCGCGGCAATCTGGGCTTCCATGCGACGTTGTTGCGCATGGTGCCCCTCTACCGGCCAGACCAGCCCAGCCGGAGAAAAATTGCGGCCGCACACCACGAACGGCACGCCACGCTCGGCGAGTTCGGCCAGCAGCGCGCAGGATGCCGACGTGCCCGAAGCGGTGGCGATAACCGCGCCGAGGTCATCGAGCGGCACTCTGCCGATTTCTTCCCCTTTCACTGAAACGGTAAGAAAGCCACGCGACTTTGCGAGATACCGCCCGTTCTCCGCGATCTCTACGACCCGTCCGAGCGGTGAAAGGCTCACGGCACCGGACCGTGATCGAACACGCGCCCATCCGGCGTCACGAAGACTTTTCGCAGTTCAAGTTCCTTGAGCTTCCCCACGCTCTTGACCAACAGAAACTTGAAACCGTCCGAATTATCTCGATTGCGAGAGCTCAGTTGGCCTGCCTCATGATGTTCGGCCAAGGCAAGTTCATTTTCTGAAATCTGCTTTACGACGTAAATCTTTCGGTGTGCTGCGTCGCCGCATGCCACCATGTCACTGCCATGGAGGCGCACGACAAGCTTGGCAGCGGGGTGTGGGCGCGAATCGGAAATTGCCCTCCTTGACCGTTTCGCCTCGTGTTCCTGCGCAGCATCGAAAGTTGACACGACGTGTCTTCGCAACGAGCCATCGGGAAGCCGCCAAAGCTCGAATCGGTGATTCCCGTCCCTCTTGAAGCTCTTGTAGTGTTGGCCAGTTTTTCGATCCTTGAAGTGCACGACCGCAATCTGCGTCTCGACTGTTCGGACCCGACTGACGGATTGCCCGCCGGCATCTTTGATATCGGATAGTCTGCGGCGTCGCGTCGGCATATCGGCCTCCGCCATGGCTGCCAGGACGCGTGCACGGAGAACCGGATCCCGAACGCGAATTTTCTTGGAATCCTTGTCGGCCAGATCGACGATTGGCCGTCGCACCACCACGTTTGGCTCGCCGGCCCGCGCGCCCTTGATCGGCCCATAAGCCGTATCGTTGTGCAGCGCGTCCTGCCAGCTGGTATCCGGTTTATGCGACACCACGAGCGTTCGCGCCCGCGCTGCCACCTCCTCCACGAATCCGTCCCAAGGCGGTGGAAATTCTATCAGCAGCCGGCGCCCGAGTTGATCTGCCCGCTTTGCCGCGACGGTCATCCGCCGCAACGACCCGCGATCGGTCAGCGCAACGACGACCGCGTCGATCGCGTGATGCCGGTGGTCGTCCCGCTCCTTTCGCGCGCCCCCCTTGCCCAGCACCGCATGCGGCGTCAGGCCCAGCGCGTGCCGCAGCAGGCCGGTGAGCCGGCCGGGGATAGTCCAGACTTTTCCTGGCGCCAACACATCGAGATAGTCCTTCGCCCAGCGCGCGATGGTGGCACTATCCGTCAGGTGGCGCGCCAGGAAGTCCCCCTTGCCGACGAATTTTTCCAGCGCATCTGGCGCAAAGCGCCAACGCTTCTGTTCCGGCAACAGTTTTGCCCGCTCCAGGATCGCCGCCCACTCCGATCCATGCCCAAAAGCCTCGAATGGGGTTCGCTTCCCTTTCGCCCGATTGCTTTCCCGTGTGACAAGAATCCGGTTCGCCGCGCCATCGTCCAGCGTAATGGCGAACGGTAGGATGTGATCCTCCTCGATGGCGTCCGAGAACGCTGCCCGTGCGGTGATTATGGTCCCCGAATAGGGGCACACCCGGTTCTTCGGGTCTTCGGCCTGCTCCTTCCATAGGCGTAGCCGCATCCGGTTGGCGCCGTTGTCAGGTAGACCCATCTCGGCCAATATTTTGCGTCGATCGTCATTTTCGTCGCGGTTCTGCTTCTGGATTTTCTCGTACTCACGGCGCTGCTTGGCCGAACGCCCGAGCTCACGCAGCGTCTCCACCACGATCTCAGCCGGCGCGCCGTGTTGTTCGACGATCGCGTTGACCACCCGCCGAACCTCGTTGAGTGCCACATGCACGGTCGGATTTGGCGCTCGACCCAAGCGTTTTTCCGGCGCGTCTTGGGGCTCACCTGTCCCCGTGCCGATGCGCTCAAATAGAAGTTCGCCGTAATACGGCAGCCGCTCGCGTACCTCCCCGGTGCGCCGGTCGGAATGATGCGCGTAACCGGCGGCCTGCACGGCCTCGTCATAGCGCAATCCGGCCTCCAGCTTCGGCAGTATTCTTCCCAGCGCCAATGCGGACAACGCGGCATGGCCGTCCGGTAGCGCAGTTTTGGCCGCCTGCGCCGCCGCCGCTCGCTCGACGCCGAGCAGAACCAGCGACTCTATCGCCTGCTCGTCTGTCTCGGCTTCCAGGATTATCGTCGCCGCCGCATCCTGCGTGGCGAGATTGAGCGCGTGCCATGCCTCCCCGATCGGGGCTTTCTTGCCATTGCCCAGCCGGCTGGCGGTCGCGCACCCGACCAACGTTTCCTCGCGTGTATTGAAATCCGTCTCCGGCGGTAAACCAAGAAGTCGGCGCACCCGGTCCAGTGTCAGATCCTTGCCTTGGTACAGCAGCGCCGTCAGCACGCTGCGTTCCTTGTCGGTCAGCACCCGCTCCGGCATCCCCGGTTGCGCCAGCCGCAGATGCGAAAGCGTCTGCGCGATGCGGTACCGCTGCGCCGTCGGCAACGCTCGCGGCGCCCGGTACTCACCCGGCTCCAGCCAGCACTTGCCAACACGCACGGGCTTCAATGGCCGTTGATGGAAAATGATCTTGTGCAGTGCATCACGCATTGCGTCGGTCAGTGTCGGGTTCCAACCGGCTTGGGCTGCCCAGATTGTGTCGAATTCCGCCGCAACCATCTCCCGCGTCGGATAAAAAGGATATTCCTTGGTCTTGCCGGAACCCGCGAGCCGCACCCGGACGCCTTCCCGCTGGGCGTGCCGATTCGCCAGCCAACTACCGATGGTGAGAAACCCGTCGCGCTGCAACGCAGCCATCGTTTTCGCCGCTGCGTCCTTAATCAGCCCGCCATCGTTATCGTTGCGGTCCAACTTGCGGTTGGACTTAAAGCCCCGGTGCTGGTTCAGATGGAACAGCACCCGGCCCAATTCGTACGGCTCCAGTCGCCGGTGCAGCGCCGCCGCTCGCAATGTGTAGGGATCGCATGCGGCCACCGGTCGTCGCGCGCCTTCATCCGCCGGCATCAGGCCGAACCGCGTTAGGGCGTTGAGCAGGTTGGCCCGCCGCCGAAGATACCGGTCTCGGTTGCGGCGCATCGACCTGGGCAATCGTCGCTGGGCGGCAAGGGAACTGCCGTCTTTCGGATTGCGCCCGTCTGGGTAAACGCGGACTCCCATGGATAGCAGGCCGCACGGCATTCCCTGTGCGTCGAGGCGGAGCGCGCACCACCCGATCGAATTCGCCCCTAGATCGAGGCCGAGACGGTATTGAATTTTCATAGTAACGAGTTGACACTCGTTGCGGTCGGATGGCAAGCTGCCCTCTCGGAGCCAATCCTGATCTTAGCCGATGGGGAAACGAGGGCCTTCCGTTAACAAGCGCTTTCGAGCGCACCAAATGTGCGGCGGGCTACGGCCCGCCGTTCTTTTTCATTCGAAGTGCCGCTCATGCCGCCATCGGAACCCACAGCCGGTTCGGGTTCATCCGTCGGCGACGCGGCGCGCGGCCTCCATCACACCCCGATGCACCTCCATTTCCAGCGCATCGATCGTCGCCTGACGCCGTAACGAAACCCCATCCACGGCCGGGCCGTCCCGTACCAGCGCTTCGATCACCGCCCGGTCCAGCACCGGATCCAGCGCCGCCAGTACTGCCGCCGACCAATCCGGCCGCAGCACGGCCAGCGCAGCAAGCATCGCGTAGGCGCCCCAATGCGAGACACCTGCCGCGATCAGAAAATCCGCCGGCACCACGCACCCGATCGTCTCTCCAAGCGGCACATGCCGTGCGATCAACGGCCGAGGCACGCAACCCATGCCGATCTCGTTCCCGCCGTCCCCAATCGCGATCGTCCGCCACGGCCCCGCACTGAACAGCCGGTCCAGCGGCGCGGCGTGGGCGGAGATATCCGTGCCACGCATGTTCCTGGGGCGCCCATCGGCGCTCGGCCCGCAGCGCTCGATGGCGATCACCCAATCAATCCCGTCCCGCCGCCAGCGATCGACCAACGCGTCCACTGTTCCGCCCGGGGCCACGGCGTCGATCGGAACCCGGCCGGCGCCGGCAGCGTCCAGCGCCACGCGGCAGGCGGACTGGCAGACCGTGTCTGTCGCCAGGCGGCACGACAGTCCGGCGTGGACGAAACCGAGTGCCATCAGCGCGGCACCGGCCGGCCCGTCCGTCTCGGCGGCGGGCGGCTCGCCGCCTGGCACGAAGAAGCCGGTGATCAGGCCGATCCGCGGAGCCGCCGACGCGGCGAGGGCCGAGGTCGCGCCCCACAGGCCGCCTCGGGTAGCCTGGAAGATGGCATCCATCCCCCGCCCGACGTCGCGGTGGATCACCCTCTCGATCTGGTCGATCAGCGCTTGCATGTCGTTCCAGCCGGCAAGCGGCGCGCCGGAGTCGCCACACCGTCGGGGCCCGGTTCGTCCGGGCCGCCTATCGCGGCACGGCACGTTTCGAAACGGTCCAACCGACGCCGGGCCATGACGGTAAGGGGACTGCCAGGAGCAGCCAACCCCAGCGTTACAGCGCCGCCAGAGACGTATTCCGCAGATCGGTGATCAGCATGCTCCCGGGCGCGTGGGTGATGCAGAACGCCGGCTTCGCCTGTGCGATCACCGCCTGGGGCGTTACGCCGCAGGCCCAGAACACCGGCATCTCATCTGCTGCGATCGGCACCGCATCGCCGTAGTCGGGTTTCGCGATGTCGGCGATGCCGATCGAGGCCGGAAACCCCAGATGCACCGGCGCGCCATGCACCGACGGGAACCGGGACGTGATCTGCACCGCACGGATCGCATCCGCCGGCTTCAGCGGCCGCATCGACACCACCAGCGGGCCGCTGAACACCCCGGCCGGCACGCACGGAATATTTGTCCGATACATCGGCACGTTCGAGCCACAGGCGATGTGCCGCACCTCGATGCCGTCCTCGATCAAAGCCTCCTCAAAGGAGAACGAACACCCGATGGCGAAGCTGACCAGGTCATCGCGCCAGACGTCGCGGACATCGGTTGGCTCCGAGACCAGTTCTCCGTCGCGCCAGACGCGGTAGCGCGGCAGGTCGGTGCGGATGTCCAGGTCCGCGCCAAGCGTGGGAAAATGCGGATCGCCCGCCTCGGACACGGCCAGAACCGGGCAGGGTTTGGGATTGGCCTGAGCGAAGCGCAGGAAATCATGCGCGAGCGCCCTTGGAAGAATGACCAGGTTCGCCTGCACGTTGCCAGGCGCCAGGCCGGAGGTCGGGCCGGTGAACGCGCCGGTTCGGATGCGCAGCCGCTCCCGCTCACCCGCATTGCCGCGCACATCGTTGATAGCATTCATAATAGGCCCTCCGTCACTGGCGCTGATACGGTAGAACCCGTGCTATAAAGCCGCAACAGGAGGAAATTCGCCAATGAGCACGCCCCCCTTCCAGCTCGGAAAGATCGGCCACGTCGCGCTGTATGTCAGTGACATCGAACGCTCCACCCGCTTCTACCGGGACGTCCTGGGCTTCCAGGTTTCCGACGTCTACCAGGAGGACATGATGCAGGGGGGCGCGGTCTTCCTGCGCTGCAATCCCGACCACCACGGCATCGCGCTGTTCAAGGCGACCGAGGCGAACCCCGCCGGCGCCGGGCTGCATCACCTGGCGTTCGAGGTGCCCGCCCTGGACGACGTGGTCCGCGCCCGCGCCCACCTGCGTGCCCACGATGTCCCGATCGATTTCGATGGCCGCCGCCGGGCCGGCGTGCAGATCGCGGTGGAATTCCGCGACCCGGACAACCACCGGCTGGAGATCTATTGGGGCATCGACCAGATCGCCCCCGGCGAGCAGGCCCGTCCCGCGCATGAGTGGAAAGGTGCCCGTAGCCTTGAGGCCGCCATCGCCGATCCGGTCAAAGGGCAGGATACCAGCCTGAAGGACCCCAGCCTGCTGAAGCACTGAAACCGAACCGTTCGTGCTTTGCTCCGGTCGGTCCCGCCGTGATATCCTACGCCCATGGGATATTGGGGTAAGATCATCGGTGGCACTGCCGGCTTCTTCGTCGGCGGCCCGTACGGCGCGGTGATCGGCGCGGCGCTGGGCCATGCGGCGGACTCCGGCTCGGTTGAAAGCATTCGCCGCCCGTTCATGCAGGGAACGGCGTACAATCCGGCACGGGTCGCCAGCATGTTCGGCCGGCGCGACGAAGTTTTCGCCATCACCGTCACCGTGCTGGCCGCCAAACTGTGCAAGTGCGACGGACCCGTGACACGCCTGGAAATCGACGCGTTCAAACGGAATTTCCGCGTCCCGCCAGCCTCGGCCCGCGGCATCGGCCGGCTGTTCGACCAGGCGCGCGACAGCCCCGACTCGTTCGAGCCCTACGCGGCGCAGTTGGCGGAAACCTTCGCGGACAATCGCGGCGTGCTGGAGCAAGTGCTGACATCGCTGTTCAAGATCGCCCGCGCCGATGGCCCACTGAATGCGCGCGAGCAGGAATACCTGCGCCGCGTCCACCGGCGGCTGTTGTTGGATCAGATCTCCTGGGATCGGGCGTTCGGAGAGACTCCGCGTGCACCGACGCCGGTCGATGACAACGACCCGTATCTGGAGCTGGGCGTCACCCGATCCGCCAGCGGAGAGGAACTGCGTGCGACCTGGAAGCGACTGATGCGCGAGAACCATCCGGACAGCCTCGCTTCCCGCGGCGTGCCGGCCGACTTCGTGGCGCGGGCGGGTGAGAAAGTGGCGCGGATCAATGCCGCCTGGGACCGCATCAAGCGGGAACGCGGTCTGTGAGGCAACGGGCGATCCCGCCCTGGCTGTGGGAGGTTCCACCCGCCGTATCCGACCGCCCTGCCCTGCCGATCGTGGATTTGCCGAGCCCCAATCATGATGAGCGGGGAATGCCGGTCGACATGCTGATCCTGCACTACACCGGCATGAAGACGGCGAAGGAGGCGATCGACCGGCTGCGCGACCCCGCTGCGCAGGTGTCGTCGCACTATGTGGTCGATGAGGATGGGACGGTGTTCCGTCTGGTGCCGGAGGACCGGCGCGCCTGGCATGCGGGCGTGTCACATTGGCGGGGGCACGCGGGGCTGAACGCGCGCTCGATCGGGATCGAAATCGTCAATCCGGGGCATGAATGGGGCTACCGGGATTTTCCCGTGCTGCAGCTCGCCGCGGTCTGCGACCTGTGCCTGCTGATCCTGGCGCGGCATGCCATCCCGGCGCGCAACGTGGTCGCGCACAGCGACGTGGCGCCTGACCGAAAGGAAGATCCTGGCGAGCGATTCGACTGGCGGGCCCTGGCGGAGAATGGTGTGGGCCTGTGGCCGATGGACGCGCAGGACCTGGGGACGACCGGCGCGATTCGGGACGCGGTCAGGTTACGGCCGGTGCGGGCCGCACTGGCTGAGATCGGTTACCGCGTTGCGCCCGAGGGTGGCCTGGACCCGGCCCTGTCCACCGTGCTGCGGGCGTTCCAGCGGCACTGGCGGCCGGAGGCGATCACCGGCCAGGCGGATGACGGGACGCTGGTGCGGTTGCTGGGTGTGCAGCGGCTGATGCGAGGTGGTTGACGTGCGGCGGCCGGAAGGCTATTCCGCCGCCTCCCGTTGATGGCGGCGTAGCTCAGCGGTAGAGCAGGGGAATCATAATCCCTTGGTCGGTGGTTCAAATCCGCCCGCCGCTACCAAACGACCCAGGAAATCAAAGACGTTTCGCCTATCAGGCGACGTAAGCGCTTCGGAGTCCGGACATTCCGATCGCGTGCCCGACGGAGTAGCGCTGCGGCTGCGCTTGACGCGGGCACTTGGCAAGGGAGCACTGGCCGCCGGTATTGACCCCGTCGATACGACCAGATCGGATCGGGTCGACCATCTGTCGCCGGAATTCCGGCGCATACGGGCGGTGACTCTTCGGCATCGGTAGCACCTCCTTCTAAAGTGGAAACGTGTCCACCGAACCGGGTCAACTCCACAGGATCATATTGATGATGGTTGTCTTGCCGGCGCCGTTGGGACCCACCAAACCCACAATCTCACCCCTCACTTCGGCGAAGGATCTGCACAGCCCGACGGCGGACAAGACGGCTTAAAACGGAGCGCATTTCGTTGCTGTTACGTTGTAACTGACGCGCAATCCGACAGCACCGAGACGTCGGGATCGGGATTGACCCGCCTTGGTCGACGGGATCCTTGGATAATTACCCGTCCGGGGCGAGTTCCTGGGCGTGCACCTGTGCCCAGGCAGAGCGGGCGACATGGAGCCGAGCACGCAGCGCAGGCTCACCGAGGCATGTTCCGAAGCAGGTTAATTTTCCACGGATCAAGCTTGGGTTTGCACTTTTGGCCCGCAGGCCGCATGGTCGCTAAAGTCTGCGAGGGCCGACCCTGGCCGCTCGATATACCCGCTGATGCTGAGGTGATCGCACCTAGATACGCCGACACCACCAAGAATTGGGAAGGTACCACCATGCCGCGCTCCGGTAGGGATCTTATGTGGTCGGAGGCTCTGGCTGTGCTGGCGCGCGCCGATCGCCTTCACGGGCAGGTCTTCCGGCCGACGGACACCGGTTGGGAACCGCCGATCGACGTGCTGGAGACCGAGACTGGGCTGCTCATCGTCGTCGCTCTCCCGGGGGTGCGGCGAGAGGAGATGGAAATAGTCATCGGCCATGGCGAGCTGCTGGTCAGGGGGACACGGCGCTGGCCAACCCTGCAACGGCTGGCGCGGGTTCACCGGATCGAGCTGCCGCATGGGCGCTTCGAGCGGCGCTTGCGCCTGCCC
>JARLIN010000128.1 GCA_031291715.1 Rhodopila sp.
ACGCTTCATCCCGGAGACATCGTGATCATGGACAATCTCGGCAGCCACAAAGGTAAAGCGGTGCGGGCGGCCATCCGCGCCGCCGGTGCCAAGCTCTTTTTGTTGCCGAAGTACTCACCCAACCTGAACCCGATCGAAATGCTGTTCGCCAAGATCAAACACTGGCTTCGCCAGGCGAGGGCCAGAAGCGTCGACGGGCTCTGTGAGGCGCTTGCGGCAATTCTACCGAACGTAACCGCCACAGAATGCCAGAACTACCTTGTCAAAGCCGGGTATCCGGCAACCTAATGTCATCCCGCTCTGGCCAATGGTTGCGACGGCGGCTGGATGGTCGTCGCCAACAAATCGATCGCCTCGTTTGCTGATTTGAAGGGCAAGAAGATCGCGGTGCAGAACAGCTCGATCGGGCTGGTGTCGCTGAAATACAAGCTAAAACAGGAAGGGCTGACGGATGCGGTCGAACTGGTGTTCATGGAAAACCAGGACCAGCCGATCCCACTGATGCGCGGCGACGTCGCGGCGATGTGCTGCTTCGAGCCGTATGCGACCTTGGCCGAAATGAACGGTTGGGGGAAGAAGCTATGGGTGCCGTATGACACCCCCATGGGCAAGACCAATCTGGGCTTCGTCGCCAGCGCCAGGTTTGTGGCCAAGAACCCCGACCTGACCCGCAAAATCGTCGCCGCCCATGTTGCCGCCACCCAGGAGCTGATCGACAACCCTGGCATCGCCGTGCAGACCACGATCGATCAGTTCAAGATGAGCAAGGAAATCGCTGAAGCCTCGACGAAGAACCTGTTCTTCTCGACCGAGTCCGGAGCAGCGTTCCAATCCAGCCTGAAGGCGCTGGCCGGAATGATGATCGAGAACAAGATGCTGGATAAGGAGCCGGATTGGCCGGCGTTCATCAACACCAGCTTCCTGCCCGCCTGAAGTCATGGAGACGAAACGGGTTCTGAGCCTGCTGCCGCTGCTGGCGCTACTCGCGGCGTGGCAGGTGGCCTCGTGGGCGCAAGTCTATCCGCCTGTCTTGCTGCCCAGCCCCGGGCGGGTCGCGATGGCCTTCGTGGTCGATTACCATGATGTGCTGGTCAACGCGTTAGCCAGCGTGACGCGGGTGATCGTTGGCGTGTCGATCGCCTTCGTGGTGGCGGTGCCGGCCGGGATGCTAATCGGGCGGTACCGCGTGCTGGATATGCTGGCCGACTGGTCGATTCAGATTTTTCGCAGCGTCCCGCCGATCGCCCTGATTCCGATGGCGCTGCTGTTCTTCGGCATCGGCGACAAGCCGGCGATCGTGCTGATCTTTCTCGCCGCGGTCTGGCCGCTGCTGATCAATACCATTTTCGGGGTGCGCGGGATCGAGCGGACTCTGATCAAGGTCGCGCGGGTGGCGCGGGCCAGCGAGTGGTTGATCTTCCGCGACATCATCCTACCGGCGGCAATGCCGGCGGTGTTCACCGGGCTGCGGCTGGGGATCGGCGGAGGTTGGCTGACGGTTGTGACGGCAGAGATGATCGCGGTGAAATCCGGGCTGGGATATATGATTTTGAACGCTCAATTGACATTTCGAAGTGAGCTGATCGTCGCCGGCATCGTGGTGATCGGCGCGATCGGGCTGCTGGCGGACCAGGGAATACGGGCGTTGCGGGCCTATGTCTGCCGCTGGCAGGAAGGTCTGACGGGGGCGGCGGAATGAGTGGATTTGTCAGCTGCCTGGGTCTCGGCAAAACGTACGAAAGCGGCTCGGGTTCGGTCGAGGCGCTACGCAGTATCGACCTGGAGTGTGGCGCAGGGGCGTTCGTCTGTCTCCTGGGTCTTTCCGGATGTGGGAAGTCAACGCTGTTGCAGATCGTCGCCGGGCTGGAGGCGCCGACGACCGGGAGCGTGTTGATTGGCGGCCGCGAACTCGATGGCCCATCGCCGCTGACCAGCGTCGTGTTTCAGGATCATGGGCTGTTCCCCTGGATGACGGTTCGGAAAAACGTCGCGTTCAACATGAAGGCGGCCGGGGTGTCCGCGGCGGAGCGGGAGGCTCGGGCCGCGGGATTGCTGGCGATGACGGGGCTGGACGGGTTCGTCGACCGCTATCCGCATGAGCTGTCCGGTGGCATGCGGCAGCGGGTCGGGATTGCCCGGGCTCTGACCACGCGGCCCAAGGCGCTGCTTATGGATGAGCCATTCGGGGCGCTTGACGCCCAGACGCGCGGGCATTTGCAGGAGGAGTTGCTGCGGATATGGGAAAGCCAACGGACGACGGTGCTGTTCGTGACCCACAGTATCGATGAGGCGGTGTTCCTGGCAGACCGGATCGTGGTTTTTTCCCCACGGCCGGGACGGATTTCGGCGGTGGTTGACGTGGATTTGCCTCGGCCGCGGGATCCGGAAGGGGCGGGGTTCATGGCGCTGTCGAAGGAGCTTCGGCATAAACTGGTGCCGGATCTGCATGGGGCGCCCCTGGGATGAGGATACTTTTCGCCAATCCAAACACCACGGTCGCGGTGACGGAGCGGATTGCCGCGGTGGCTCGGGCCGCGGCCAGTCCGGGGACGCAGATCGTCGCTGTCACCGGCAAGACCGGGGTGCCGTATATCGCGACGCGGGCCGAGGCGGTGATTGGCGCCAGGGAGGCGTTGGAGTTGCTGGCCGAGCATGCGGATGGCTGCGACGCGGCGGTGGTGGCGGCGTTCGCCGATCCTGGGGTGGGTGGGGCGCGGGAGCTGCTGTCGATCCCGGTGATCGGCATGGCGGAGGCGGCGATGCTGACCGCGTGCATGCTGGGGCGGCGGTTCTCCATCGTGACCTTCGCCACGGCGATGGGGCCGTGGTACCGGGAATGCGTCGATTACAACGGATTGGCCGGGCGGCTGGCGAGCATCCGGTGTGTCAGCGGCGGGTTTCGGGATATCGAGTCCGTCCAGGAAGAGAAGGCGGACGCGCTGGTCGAGGCTTGCCGCCTGGCGGTGGAGCAGGATGAGGCGGATGTGGTGATCCTGGGCGGGGCGCCGCTGGCCGGGTTGGCCGGGAAGGTGGCGGAGCGCGTGCCGGTGCCGTTGGTGGATGGGGTGGCGGCGGCGGTACGGCAGGCGGAGGTGCTGGCTTCGTTGCGGCCCGTGAAGGCGACGGCGGGGACGTTTCGGCGGCCGGATGCTAAGGCGATTACGGGGGTGCCGGGGGCGTTGGAGGGGTTGTTTTCGCGGCGGTGACGTCGGTTGTAGGAGAACGACAGATGCCCGCCAGTCGAGCGTGAACCGCCGCTCGACACAGGCGCCGAAACGGCCAGCGGGCAACCTTGCCAAAATGATTTGATATATAGTACTGTGTTGAATCGGCAACGGGCGAATCTTGAACGGGGATTCGCGGTGTCGAAGACGCGGCACGAAGCCGGTTGGGGTGGCCGTCCCGCTCCACCTTTGCATGAACGGGCTGGTTGCTGCCCGCGGGCGTTTGGGATGCCTGGGGCTTGGCAGAGTGGTTTGTTGATGACTTGTCAAAACAGCGTATCGATCGAGGCGCAACTCGACGGTGACATAGCGATTTCGGATGGGACGGTGTCCGACGATTCGTCGCGGCAGGAGATGGTTGTTGTGGCCGACACCTCAGTCCTGCCCTGGCAGCACACTGATGGGCGTTCGATCGCGGCCGTGCTGGCAGAGGAGGGGCTGGAGCTGACGATCCTGATGCCATGCCTCAACGAGGCTCGGACGTTGCCCGCCTGTATTGGCAAGGCACGCAGCTTCCTTGAGCGTGCGGGGGTCGTCGGGGAAGTCCTCGTGGCTGACAATGGCAGCTCCGACGGCTCGCAGGAGGTGGCACGTCACCATGGTGCCCGGGTGATCGCCGTTTCCGAGAAGGGGTATGGCAGCGCTCTGATTGCCGGCATTCGTGCCGCACACGGTCGCTTTGTGATTATGGGCGACAGCGACGACAGCTACGATTTCAGCCGGCTGGATCTGTTTCTGGATCGCCTGCGCGAAGGCTCACAACTGGTGATGGGCAACCGCTTCGCCGGGGGCATTCAGGCGGGCGCAATGCCACCCCTGCACCGCTATGTGGGCAATCCGGTGCTGACGACTCTGGGGCGTCTGCTGTTTAAGAGTCCGTGCAAGGATTTTCACTGCGGTCTCCGTGGCGTCGAGCGAGATGCGATCCTCCGGCTCGACCTGTCTGCGGCGGGAATGGAATTTGCCAGCGAAATGGTGGTCAAGGCGACCATCGGGAAGCTTCGCATCGCCGAGGTGCCGACCTCCCTGTCGCCGGACGGCAGAGATCGGCCGCCCCATCTGCGGAGCTGGCGGGACGGTTGGCGCCATCTTCGCTTTCTGCTGTTGTTCAGTCCGCGCGGTCTGTTTTTCTATCCCGGAGCGTTTATGTTTGGCATGGGGATGCTGGCGATGCTGCGGCTTCTGATTGGTCCCGTCGTCATCGGCTCCATCGGCTTCGACATTAACACGCTAATGTATGCATCTGCGGCGACAGTCATCGGTTGGCAGTCGATGATCTTCTGGGTCAGCGCGAAAATTCATGGTACGCGCGAGGGCATCGTGTCGCCTGACCCGAACTTTGACCGTGCCCTGGGCCAGATAACGCTTGAGCGGGTGTTGCTTGCGAGCCTGGCGGTATTCCTTTGCGGGATCTTGATCGCGATCGGCTCAGTCTTCAGTTGGGGGGGCGAGGGCTTTCACGCACTTGATCCATCGCACAGCGTGCGCCTCGTGATCCCGGCGGTTACGGCGATGCTGCTGGCTGTGCAATCAGCCAATGGCGCCATGTTCGTGGCACTCCTGAAGATCAGGAAATCACGCCCGGACGTGATTGAAATGCAATGACCATCATGGGGGCGGGACGTGTATCCGCCGAGCTTCCTTCTTGGCGTGCTGCAGTGCTGTTAGCGGCAACCGGGGTGGTGGCAACGCTGACCGAGACCCGTGTTCCCACCATCATCGGGCGAGTTGTTCCCTTGATGGATGCTGCCCACCTTACGTTAGGTCTTGTTGTCATCGGCCTTGCGTTGGAAGTCGCGAACCGGCCTTGGCGTTTGCCCTGGCAGCGGCCATCTGTTGCGATCGCACTCGCGTTTTTCGGCTGCCTCGCCGCGGGATGGCTGGGGGGTGTTTCCTGGCCCAATTCGGGCGACGAATACAGCTACGTCTTCCTCGCCGACACATTGCGGGCGGGACGTCTATGGAATACGGCGCCGCCTGACCCGGAGCTCTTCAGGAGCTTCCATGTGCTCGTCAAGGACGGCCGAACATTCAGCCCGTATCCGCTGGCTTGGTCTGCTTTGCTGGTGCCGTTCCGCGCACTCGGGGCCGTGTGGCTTGCCAATCCTCTGCTGACGGTTTTGCTCGGTACCGCACTCATAGGCGCATGTCGCAGGTTGGAGCTTACCCCGATCGTTCAGAAGCCCGCGCTCGCCCTGGTGCTTCTGACCCCGTTTACATTGTTCCTGGGCGGGTCCGTGTTCCCGCAGACGATGGCATGCGCGCTGGTCGCGTGTATCGTATGGGCGCAGTTAAGGGACGAGGCGCACCCACGCCCCTGCCGCAAGCTGCTGACCGGCGCACTGTTCGGCATCTTGCTGCTAACGCGCTATGACGTGTTTGCGGTTGTCGCATTGGTCTACGCGATCGATCGGCTTGTGATCCGGCGACTTCATGCAGTGGTCGATGGTCTGTTTGTCATGGTGGGCCTACTGCCGTTCGCTGCTTGCCTCGCGGCCTACAATGCTGGGGTCACCGGTAATCCGTTCCAACTCACCTCCACCTGGGCCACCCCTGGAATTGTCGGTTTGCCCGATGAGGGCGTAGGCGTTGGTCTTCTGCTTATGCGACCGGCCTTGTTCAATCTGGTTTGGCTCGGCAGTCTGGCCCAGTTTGGCGGGTTGCCCGTTATGGTTCTGGCTGCAATCGCGTTGGCGACGAAGATACGCCGTCGGACCTGTCGCTTCTATGACTTCCTGTTCCCGGCGGCTGTGGTCTTCTACTCCTTTGTGCCGTTCACGGGGGACCACCAATACGGGCCGCGCTACTGGTTCTGGGCATGGCCGCTTTCAATGCTCACGATCACGACCGGATTGGTGGACCAGGTTGGACGTGTCCGCATCGCCGGGCGACGGGTGGCATTCGAGGGGTTTGCGGCGGCTTGTCTGATTTACGCAGCGGGCGCATTTTGCGTTCTGCTCATAACGACGCACGCCTACATCGCAGCACGTCGCGCGATCTACGATGTGCCGCAACCGGAATCGCGGGCGATCGTTCTGTTGCCCAACCGCTCGCTTACGGTGTGGCCTTGGCAGGGCAGGAAAATCGATGCGCCAAATCTTGATTTCACACGCAATGGCATAGACTACAACGCAAAGGTTCTTTACGGTCGCGATAATTCGCCCGATGCAGTGTCTCGCGCCTGCCAGTTGGACGACCGGGAGGTATTCCGATGGGAAGAGCCAGGTCGCTTGGTGCGGGTGGCTTGTCGTTAATCGTAAACCTCAAAGGCGCCGGGCAACTCTCGGAGCGCCACTCACCGGTCCTAGGCGCATGGGATTCGGTCGGACTCCGCGGCCGCTGCGGGGCGTTCGTCCGCTCGTATGAGGATGCGGAGCCCGCTCGTGGCTACGTCGCGGCCGGCGCTCCTCTCATTGCCAATGCGCACTCGGCGTCCGCAACGTTTGTGGCCTGCAATCATATCTTCTCGTTCATGGCGCTGCGGTCATGAGCACTAGCCGTCGCTCCCGCGCCCTGGCTCGCCGTGATCATGCCGACCCATTGCGGAGAGCAGTGGATGGATGCCTCGCTGCGATCGGTTGCAGCCGAGGCGGCGGATGGCGTCGAGGTCTTGGTTCTTGATAGCAGTTCCACGCCCGCAACCCTCGAGATTGCCCGGCGCTATTCGGATCGTCTCCATCTGCGTCTCTTCGAACGCCGAGACCTCCCGATGTGGCACGCAAAGACCAATTTTGGTGTCGAGATCGCCGAGGCGAGTCATATTTGCTGGCTGCACCAGGACGATATATGGCTTCCTGGGCGCGCGGCGGCCGTTCGCGCCTGGATCGAAGCCGCCCCTGATGCTCCCCTCCATCTCGCTCCGAGCGCGATCATCGACCGGCTTGGCCGGGCGTTGGGCGTGTGGCGGTGTCCGTTGCCCTCAAACGGCAAACTGCGATCAGCCATGGTGATAGAGCGGCTGCTGGTGCAAAATTTCGTCGCGGCACCCGCGCCCGTTTTCCGCAAGGACGCATGGCTGGCCTGCGGGGGGTTGGATGAAGATCTCTGGTACACCGCCGACTGGGACATTTGGCTCAAACTCGTCGCCAGCGGTCCTGTTTACTATCATGACAGCATCACCACCGGCTTCCGCATCCATGGCGGCTCCCTCACCGTGACCGGAAGCCGCGACGTCGCCGATTTCGCGAACCAGATGCGGATCGTTCGCGACCGGCATATTCCTCAGCTTTCCGACCACTCGAAGAGCATCGAGCGCGTTGCACGCGCGTCGATTACCGTTAACACGGCCCTCGCCGCAGCCTCCGCGGGCGACCTCAGTCTCCTGTCGCGAGCTGTGTCCGAGGTCTTGCGGCTCGGCCCCGTCGGCATTCGCCGCTATTTGCACGACTCCCGGATCGTGGACCGGGTGGTGCCACGCGTGCGGGCAAAATTGAGAGGCGCGTTCTGAATATGGGCATAGGATCTTTCATCCGCAGCATGTTCGGTCCGTATGAGCGCCGGATCAGCGAGGCCTATCGTTCGTTGTATATTGACATCGACATCTTTGCCGAACGAATGGGTGAGTGGGTGCCGACTGCGAAGAGAATTCTGGAGGTGGGCTGTGGGGAGGGGGCGGTGACCGAGCGGCTCAACGCCACCTATCCCGACGCTGAAATTACCGCCATCGACATCACTCCGCGCATCGGGCGCCTCTATCGGGGATCGCTCGACGGCGTCCGATTTATTCAGTGCGCCGTCCAGGAAATCGCCGCAACCGAATCCGGACAATACGACCTGGTTGTACTCTGCGACGTTCTGCACCATGTTCCCGTCGCGTTCAGACAGGCGTTACTCGACGCCATCCGGGCAACGCTGGCACCGCGGGGTGCTTTGGTTTTCAAGGAATGGGAGCCAAATTTCACCCCAATTCATTGGCTGTGCTACGCGTCGGATCGTTGGCTCACCGGCGATCGCATCGGTTATATGACGCGCAACGAAACGCGCGAGCTCCTTGCACGCAGCTTCGGCGATGCGGCGCTTGTCGCCGAGGCAACGGTCACACCTTGGCGGAACAACATCGTCACCCTAGTTCGGCCGTGAAACCGCATCCCGCAGCCGGACGGACGGCGCGCTATACGGTGGTCGGCGCAATTTGCGCTGTGGCGCATAATGTCGTGATGATCCTGGGCGATTGGGGTGGTGGACATTATGTGCCGGTTTCTGTCCTGTCATTTGGGGTCGTAACACCCCTGGGTTACTTGCTCCACGCCAAATTCACCTTCATGGAACGGCTTTCATTGGCCGGTCTCCTGCGCTTCACCTCCGGCGTGGCGGCAGGATTTCCGCTTTCTCTGCTAGTAATGGCGACCCTCTGCACGGGCCTTGGCATGCCTGTCCTTTTCGCCGCTCCCATCGCGACTATCACGCTCTTCCTTTGGAACTATGCCTCGGCTCATTGGGCGATCCTCGGCCGCTGGAAGCTTCACTGAACGGCTATGCAGCAGGATGCCTCACAGAAAGGAGGCTTCGTTTGCAGCGCGGCGATACGGCACGCCCGTTCCGGTTGTTTGACGCCCGCCCTAAGGAAAACGCAGCGCTGCGCCTGGATGAGCACGCGAGATAGGGCCAGTCATGCACACGGACAACGTCTGCGTTGCCAATCGATCCCGATGTTGCGCAACGCCAGCCACATTAAAGTCCTTCGGATCCCCCTTCAGCCTCACGGCATTCGCCTGGCGCCGTTCCTCAGCCCCTGCCCGCGATTGAGCATCTTGGATACCTACCCGAAAAACCCCTCAAACCAACCCAACATCTCCGCCGGCGCCTCTTCAGCAATGTAATGCCCCGACTGGATCGGACCGCCGATCACCTCGGCCGAACAGTATTTCCGCCATGTCGCCAGCGCATCGTACCACTTCCCAATCTTCCCCTTCGCCCCCCACAACGCCAGCATCGGGCAGCGGACTTTGATCCCCGCGGCCCGTGTCGCCCGGTCGTGCTTCAGGTCGATGCTGGCGGCGGCACGGTAGTCCTCGCACATGCCGCGCACCATGTCCGGCTGACGCACGGCGGCGAAATAATCCGCCAACGCGTCCGGGTGGAACAGCTCGGGCAAGGATGGATCGCGGCTGGTGTGCTGGCGCCACCAATCCTCCGCCGCGCGGTTGATCAGCCATTCCGGAAACGGATGCGGCTGCGCGAACCAGAATCAATGATAATAGCCGAGGGCGAAATCCATGTTCGCACGCTCGAAGTGCTCGATCGTGGGGATCACGTCCAGGACCGCGAGTTTCAGGACGCGGTCCGGATTGTCCAGCGCGATACGGTGGGACAACCGGGCGCCGCGATCGTGGCCGGCGAGGAAGAACTGCCTGAACCCGAAATGGTCCATTACCGCCATCATGTCCTTCGCCATCTCGATCTTGGCATAGGGCGCATGGTCGGACGTAGCAGGCGGTTTCAGCGAGAAGCCATACCCGCGTAGGTCCGGGCAGATCACGGTGAACCGTTTCGCCAGGGTCGGCGCAACGAGGTGCCACATCGCATGCGTCTGCGGGTTGCCATGCAGCAGCAGCAACGGCGGGCCGGAGCCGCCATGACGCAGCCGGATCGTCCCGCCCGGAACCGGCACATGGGCCAGGGCGAATCCCTCGAAGAACATCGTTTATCCCCCGTCGTCGGTTCGTTCGTAGACTTCGAGGTTGGACCCAATCGCGACGCGGCGCCAGTTCGGCCGGGCGAAGGCGGCGCGAAGGATAGGCAGCGTGGCACTGCTGTCGGGGTCGTGCGACAGCTGTGCCAATACCACGCGGCGATACGGGGCGACGCGGTCGAAGATCGGATCGGTGGGGCGAACCAGAAGAAGCGGTAGGGCCGGGGGCGCCTCGATGCCGAAAGCCCCGACGATGCCGACGCCGTCATTCCCCCGGGGGAGCAGAACAATGCCATCGCCGACGAGGCGGGCCGCTTCGGTCGCGGCGGCGCGCGCCGGTTGCATGGTGCGCGGGGCGAGCAGCAGACCGAGAATGGCGGCGAATTGGACCGCCATGACGATGCAACGACAACGGTGCGATCGGCACACCCACGCCGCCAGCAGCGCAATGAACGGCAGCCCGAACGACAGATACCGCAATTCGATCGGCGTATTGTTGAACGCCGCGCCCAGCAGCAGCAGCCCGAACGGTGGAGCCACCGCCGCAGCCAGCACCAGCCGGATCGCCGGACCCGCGCTCAGCGGCCGGGAGAGCGCAACCAGCACGACAAGGCCGGCGGCCAACGCCCCGACGATCGCCCCCACCGCGACTCGCCAGCCCCCATCGACATACAAAGGCAGCCCACCAAACACCCCCGCCACCTCATATCCCGCCAGCCGCACCAAACTCGGCCCAACCGTGAAGGGCGGGAACTGACCGGGCCGGGCGGCGTGCTGCGCGACAAAGAACCAGGCATCGACGGCGAGGAAAGGGACGGCGGTGGGCAGGGCCGGCCAGGCCCCTCCCACGATGACCGCCGCCACGGCGACGAACACCGCCAGATAGTTGCAGCAGCACGCGACGCCGAGGAACGCCCCGGCCAGCAAAGGCCGCCGACCCAACAGCAGAACGATCCCGCACAGGGTCAGCATCTGCGCCGGTGCGAAGCCTCGGGCGATGGCGTTTGTATAGACGAAGCCGTAGCAGCCGAGAGTCAGCAGCATCGCCGGAACCGGCCCGACGGCGCAGCGGCGCGCGATCATCCCGACCATGCTCAGGGAGACCAGGCCGCACAGCACCGACATCATGCGGGCGGCGAACAATCCGGGTCCGAACATCCGCCGCCAAACCGACACCGCCCAGAAATACAGTGGCGGATGCACGTCGGTGGCGCGCAGGTCCTGGGCGATCCCGGCTAGGCTGGCGTGGCCCGCCTGAACCGCCGCGACCGTGCCGGCGGGAAAGACCGTCTCGGGCCAGCCGGGCCGAGGCGTCCCGGCGGTCAGGAACAGCGTGTATTGCTCATCGTATTCCGCGCTGCGCAGGCAGGCGGCCGCTGTCAGCACCAGCGCGGCCAGCAGCATGACCGCGCACACGGAAGGAAATTTCGCCGCGTTAACCAAATCTCAGCACTTTCACGCCATCCTGCCCTGGCGTGTACCAGCCATTGGTTAACGGAGTGCTTATGCTGGAAGTGTCTCCACCATCGGTGCGGCGAATGTGGCAGCCCACGATATCGGTGGTCGTGCCGGCATATAACGAGGCCGCGGGGCTGGATCTCTTTCACCGCCGCCTGTTGCGCGCCCTGGCCGGCGTGGAAAGCTGGGAGGTGGTGTACGTCAACGACGGCAGCACGGATGCCACGCTGCCGGCGATGGAGGCACTGCGCCGCGCCGACGGCCGGGTCGCGCTGGTCAGCCTGTCACGCAATTTCGGCAAGGAAACTGCGATCACCGCCGGTCTGGATCATGCGGCCGGCGATGCCGTGGTGGTGATCGACGCGGACCTGCAGGACCCGCCGGAGCTGATCCCGGAGCTCGTCGCGCAATGGCGGGCGGGTTTCGACATGGTTTACGCCAGGCGCCGCGGCCGGGCAGGGGAAACCTGGCTGAAACGTTCGACCGCGAAGGCGTTCTACCGGCTGATGCAGCGCATGGGCGATCTGAAGCTGCCGGAGGACACCGGCGATTTCCGCCTCATGAGCCGCCGCGCGGTGGATGCCGTGCGCCAGTTGCGGGAGCAGCACCGGTTCATGAAAGGCCTGTTCGCCTGGGTCGGTTATCCGGCGACGTATGTGCTGTATGACCGAGCGCCTCGGTGTGCCGGCGTCAGCAAGTGGTCGTATTGGAAACTGTGGAACCTGGCTCTGGAAGGGATCACCAGCTTCACCGTCATGCCGCTGAAGCTGGCGACTTACGTCGGGCTTGGGGTGGCGTTGTTGTCCGTGATCTACGCCGTGCAGGTGATCGTAAAGACGCTGATCATTGGCAACCCGGTGGCGGGATATCCCAGCCTGATGACCGTGGTGCTGTTCCTCGGCGGGGTGCAACTCATGTTCCTGGGGGTGATCGGCGAGTATCTCGGTCGCGTTTTCAATGAGACCAAACAGCGGCCGCTTTACCTGGTGGAGCGGTATGTGCCGAGCGCGGTGAAGGTCTCGGTGTGAGGCTCTGGTGGATCGCGGCGGTCGCGCTGGTATTCCTGGCGTTCCCGGCGCGCTGGGTCGGGGCTGCGGAAGTTGCCGTGAGCGGCACCGCTCCTTCGCCGTCACGGCCGGGCGGGTCAGCGCCATCTGCGCACAACCGATCGGGGGCGGATTGCCCGGTAACCCCCCGCCCGGAACGTGTTGGTGTTGCGTTCGGGTAGCCCCCCCCCCGAGGAATAAACCCCGGCAAAAAAC
>JARLIN010000129.1 GCA_031291715.1 Rhodopila sp.
ACCGGCCGTCCCGTCTGGTTCCTGCTGACCGACCGCCCGACCGATCCGGTGCGCTGGAAGCGGCTGATGGAAGGCGTGCACAAGGCGCGTGCCGCGGGCGCGATGGTTACCGCGCAGGTCGCGGGGCGTCCGGTCGGCGTGCTGCTGGGTGCGGACACGGCGCTCAATCCGTTCTCGATCCGTCCGAGCTATCAGGCATTGCTGAAACTGCCGATCGCCGAACGCATGCTGCGGATGCAGGACCCCGCGATGCGTGCGCAGATCCTGTCGGAAGCGCCGTCGGCAGAATTGCTGGGCCGCCTGTCGCAGTTCCGCCAGCATATCGTCAAGCGCTGGCACCGGATGTTCAAGCTCGGCGATCCGCCGGATTACGAACCGCGCGAAAGCGACAGCATCGCCGCCATCGCCGAACGGGAGGGCCGCACGCCGGACGAAGTTGCCTATGACTACCTGGCGGAAAGCGCCGATCACTTCCTGTTTTTCCCGGTCGTGGGCTACAACGAGGACAACCACGACATCATCCGCACGATGCTGACGGACGAGGCGACCATCCTCGGTCTGGGCGATGGCGGGGCGCACTGCTCGTCGATCATCGATGCCAGCCTGCCCAGCTTCATGCTGACCCACTGGGCGCGCGACCGTTCCCGCGGGCCAAGGCTGCCGTTGGAACTGATGGTCAAGCGCCAGACCAGCGAGACCGCGAAGTTCTTCGGCTTCAACGATCGCGGCGTGCTGGCGCCGGGGCTGAAGGCGGATGTCAACGTGATCGACTACGAGGGCATGCGGCTGCACATTCCGGAAGTCCGCTATGACCTGCCGGCCGGGGGGCGCCGACTGGTTCAGCGGGTGGATGGCTATATAGCGACGATCGTTTCCGGCGTGCCGGTGTTCGAGAACGGCGTTCATACCGGGGCGCTGCCCGGGAAGCTGGTACGGGCCACCGGCGCGTAGGCAGACCGCCAACGCTGCTGGTGGGCAGATGTCCCGGTCCACAGGCGCAGGAGCCGCCCTGGGTGCCCCGGGATCGCTCAGGCCGTGATGGGACTCGGGGATTGCCGATGGGGGGAGCAGTCCCGCGTGAGCGGGCCTCACTCATCCCCTCGGATGATCCCGGTTGCCCTGCGCCGGGGCCGGCGGGAGCGGTTCGTTCGTGGCCGGACGGTATGTCAGGCATGCATTTCCAATTGACCCGGGCTGTTGCATATGTGACATTCCGGCAAAGGCTAAGTGCTTGATCGAAGTCAGCATTTAACCACGGCTGCGGTTCGCGGGGAGGTTGTGAACCGATATGAAGTGTGCGTCATCGCGCGTAGGCAGGTGGGTTGGCTCGCTATCCGCATTGGGTGTGAGGTGCTTGTGTCGGATCGGGATCTATCAGATCACAAGCAGCCTGACGCACCGGGGGCGCCACCCGTAGGGTCCAGCGACGGGGACCTCGATCTCTGCCTGCACACCCTCATTGCAGCGTGGTCGCAACGAACGCCGGATGCCGTGGCGGTTTTGTATGATGGCCACGGGCTCAGCTACCGTGAGTTGAACGATCGGGCGGATTCTCTTGCCGGTCGGCTCCGTCAGCAAGGCGTGGGGATCGGCTCTCTTGTCGGCATCGCGATGAAGCGGTCACCCGATATGATCGTCGGTCTGCTGGCGATCCTCAAGGCGGGCGGGGCCTACGTCCCGATCGATCCCCGTCTGCCGCACGAGCGGCTGCAATTCCTTGTGTCGGACGCGCATCTGGGCGTGGTCCTGACAAATCGCCGTGGCCTGGCGGCGGGAGATGCGCTTGTCATCGACATGGATCAGGCGACGCGCGAAATGCGCAACGACGACAGGTCGGGATCGTGCCCTGAAGGCGCGACCGTCGAAAATGGAGATCTCGCCTATGTCATCTACACGTCGGGGTCGACCGGCCAACCCAAGGGCGTGATGGTTCCGCATCGCGGTGTCGTCAACTGGCTCGTCTGGATGCGCAACACGTTTGAGGTGACATCGGCGGACGTCGTGCTCAAGAAGGCGCCGCTGACCTTCGATGTTTCCGCCTGGGAGCTGTTCCTGCCGCTGATCAGCGGTGCGCGGCTCGTTCTCGCGGACAGTGACCGCCAGCACGACCCGGCCTATCTCGCGGCGCTGATGGCCGAGACCCGGGTCAGCATCGCGCAGTTCGTGCCCTCGCTGATGCGGTCGTTCCTCGAACAGCCGGAATTGCCGGATCTGAGCGCCCTGCGCCACGTGATGTGCGGTGGCGAGGTGCTGAGCAGCACCTTGCAGTCGCTGTTTTTCAAGCGGCTGACGGCGGAGGTGTGCAACTCTTATGGCCCGACGGAATGTTCGATCGGCGTCACCCGCTGGCCTTGCCGGCGTGACGACACACGCCACTCCGTGCCGATCGGCTATGCGATCGACAACACGGAACTGTACATCCTCGGTCCCGACCTGAACCCGGTGCCGCCCGGGGCCGCGGGCGAGCTCTTCATTGGCGGGATTTGCGTCGGGCGCGGGTATCTCAATCGTCCGGATCTCACCGCCGAAACGTTCCTGCCCAACCCTTTCAACACGGCAGGGGAGGCGCGGATGTACCGCACCGGCGACCGGTGCCGTTTCCTTCCCGACGGCAGCATCGATTTCCTTGGCCGCATCGACGATCAGGTCAAGGTCCGGGGGGTGCGGATCGAACTGGGCGAGGTGGAAAAGCATATCCAGGCGCACGATGCGGTGGAGGCCGCCGCCGCCACGGTGGACGATGCGGACGGCGAAGCCGTGCTCGTGGCCTATGTGATCCCGACGGCCGGCAGTGCGCTGACCGAGCGCGATCTCCGTAGCTTCCTGCGGCGCAAATTGCCGCTCGCCATGATCCCGTCGTCCTTTTACTTCGTGGAAGCGCTGCCGCTGTCGGCGAACGGCAAGGTCGACCGCAAGCGCCTGAAGCTGCTGCGCCCGGCCGTCCACACGGTGATGGAGCCGCGCGACAACCTGGAATGGCGCCTGTGCGCGATCTGGCGGACGGTTCTCAAGGACCCGGAGATCGGCATCCAGGACGATTTCTTCGACAGCGGCGGCGACTCCCTCCTCGCGATGAACCTGGTTCTGCGCGTGGAATCGGCGTTCAAGATCAAGGTCACGCTCGACCAGGTGCTGGATCATTTCACGGTGGAAGAATTCGCCCG
>JARLIN010000130.1 GCA_031291715.1 Rhodopila sp.
GAAAGACGAGCCATTCGCATCTGAGAAGTATGATTGGGCAACGGAAAAGCCACTTGTCGAGTAGGTCACGGATTGGCCAAAATCGGCGCTGGTCAAAAAATCCGTTCCCTCAAGATCATAAGTATCGATGTAAACATATGATGCGTTTGTATCGGAGCCACCAACCACCGCATAAAGTTCATCAAAGTTGCCGGGACCAAAGACATGTAACGCGTCGGTAAGGGACAACTCCGGATAGGATAGTGTATTGGGGTCGCCATTCAAGGCATAAGAGCTTCCATTGACAGTTACGATAGCCGTTCCGGTCGCCGGCGCCATATAGTTTCCATAAGCTCCCTGGGCATAAATCGGGCCGACCGTCGTATCGAAGACTTCCGTAATGGTGAATGCTTGCCCGGTCAGGTCCCCGATGCCACCAAAGGCGCCTGCATCGTAACCGTTTGTGATCGTGCCCGTCGCGGTTATCGTCGAGTAAACATCCGCCTTGGCGGCCGCACCATCAAGCAGGCCTATCGCTACAAGGCCGACTGCCAGGGCGCGAGGCGGCAAAGAAACCTGGAACATCATCGCTTCCTATCGCCGGACCGATCCGGGCCAATATACGGGGTCGGAAAGTGGTCCCTTCCGATAGCCGCTCGATCGGGACCGGGACAGTCGTGGCCGATCCGAAGCGGGCAGGCAGAACCTGGCCATCCCGTACGGATTACGCAATTGTCATGCTATGACTTAGAATTGACCCGCATCAATGCTCTTTCTCCATCCACACGGAAATTTGAAACGTAAGATAAATAATTCCGATATCGGCGAATGGTAACCAGCCTTGGCCGGCCGCCGCGCCTGCATTCCCGCTCGCGCCGCCTTGATCCGGCCATCCTTCCGGCGATACTGCATGCCCAGCCCGCCAGAAGGACCGTCCAGATGACTTTACCGCTGCCTACCGCTCGGCCTGAGGAAGTCGGCCTTAACCAGGCCGCGCTCGATCGCCTGGCCGGGGCGCTGCAGGAGCGCATTGCCAACGGCCACATCCCCGGCGCCGTCGCCCTGATCGCCCGCCACGGCAAGATCGCCTTCCATGAGAGCTTCGGCCGCCTCGACCCTGCCTCCAGCGAGCCGATGCGCACCGACGCGATCTTCCGAATTTACTCCATGACCAAGGCGATCGTCTCCACGGCCGTGATGATGCTGTGGGAGGAAGGTCGCCTCCTGCTCGGCGACCCGATCGGCAAATACCTCCCTGCCCTCGCCAACCCGAAGGTGGCGGTGGTCAGCGGCGACGGTTACACCCTGACCGACCCAGCCTCGCCCATCACGGTCCAGGACCTGCTGCGCCACACCTCCGGCCTGACCTACGAATTCCGCGGCACCGGCCCGATCCACAAAGCCTACGCCCAGGCCGGCATCGCCCGCCTGAAGCAGACCAACGCCGATCAGGTGGAAACCCTCGGCAAGCTGCCCTTGCTGCACCAGCCCGGTACCGCGTGGGAATACAGCCGCTCCACCGACGTGCTTGGCCGCCTGGTCGAAGTCGTCTCCGGCCAAAGCCTGGGCACCTTCCTGAACGAGCGCATCCTGACCCCGCTGGGGATGGCGGACACTGGCTTCTCGGTGCCCGAGGCCGACCAAAACCGTATCGCCGAACCCTTTCCAAAGGACCCCGAAAGCGGCACCGACATCGCGCTGCTGGACGTCCGGCGTCCCGCCCTGTTTGAGTCCGGTGGCGGCGGCCTGGTCGCCACCGCCATGGACTACGCCCGTTTCCTCGCGATGCTTATGGGCAACGGCCGCCTCGGCGAAACGCGCCTGCTCGGCCGCAAGACCGTCGAACTGATGACCTCAGACCACTTGGGCACCATTACCGGCGCCGCCGACCTGCTGCCCCCTGGCCACGGCTTTGGACTGGGCTTTGCGGTCCGGACTCAACCCGGCCTCGCGCCGTTCCCCGGATCGGTGGGCAACTACTATTGGGGCGGCGTCGCCGGCACGACCTTCTGGGTCGATCCCACCGAGCGGCTGTTCGCGGTGCTGATGATCCAGGCACCGATGCAGCGCGAGCACTACCGCGTGCTGTTCCGCGACATGGTTTATGCCGCCGTGGCGGACTAGCAGAAGGTGGTGCCGCTGGCATTTTGACCTGCCCGACGTATCGCCGTCTGCCGATGGGCGATAGAAGACCCCCGCGAATCGAGGCAGGCTCGCTACAACGCCGCCGTCTCATCACCCGACTGGAGATCTCCATGAAACACTGGACCCTTGCCTGCCTTCTGGGCGCAGCCCTGCTTACGGCCTGTTCCTCCTCCGACGACACCAAGAACGCCAACGGATCGGGCGGCGGCGCGACCACGGGGTCCGGCTACGGCGCGGGTGGTCCGGGCGGTCCGGGCGGCGCTGGCCGGGCGGCACCTGGCAGCCAGGAAGACCTGGTGCAGTCCGCCGGGGACCGCATCTTCTTCGACACCGACCGCAACAGCCTCACCCCGCAGGCGACCGCGACGCTGGACCGCCAGGCCTCTTGGTTGCAGCAATATGCCCAGGTCAATGTCTGGGTCGCCGGCAACTGCGACGAACGCGGCACCGAGGAATACAACCTCGCGCTCGGTTCGCGGCGCGCCAACGCCGACCGGGATTATCTCGTCGCGCATGGCATCAACCGCGGCCGCATCGAGACGATCAGCTACGGCAAGTCACGGCCGATCGATCCGGCCTCCACGCCCGAAGCCTGGGCGCAGAACCGCAACGCGATCACGTCGGTACGCTGATCTTTCAAGGCGCTCCGGCGTAACCCCCCGGGAAATCCAGGCTGCCGTTAACCATCTGATAACCCTTTGGGACCGATGATCCCCTCTCCTACCGAGGGGATCATCATGCTGCGGGTCGTCGGATGTATCACGCAGGACTATGCCCTGGTCGCCCTGGCTTGCCTGGTGTGCCTGCTGGCCGCGCACACCAGTGTACGCCTCCTGACTCCCGGCCGAACCGACGACCACCGGCAGCGCGCGATCCGCACCTGTGCCGCCCTCCTGACGTTCGGCACGGGGGTCTGGTCGAGCGATTTGATCGGTATCCTCGCGTTCCATCCCGGCTTGCCCTTCAGCTTCGACGGGCCGCTATGCGCCCTGCCGCTGATCCTCGCGATCGCCGCCATGGGGCTGCTGGCGCGGCGCTCGGCCGGATGGGTTTCGGCCTTCCTGGCCCTGGCCGTTACCGTTATGCATTTCACCGCCATGGCATCCGTAAGGCTGGACCTGGAGAGCGGAACGGCCCTCGCGCCGGCGGCCACTCCAAAGACTGTGCTGATCGTGGCGGTGGGCGCCGGCTGCTTCCTGATTTTGTCACTGGTCCTGGCCGCCGCCTCCACGTTCGACCGGTACCTCACGAACCGCTTCGCCGTGGAGGCCCGCCGGTTCCGCACCCTGGCCGACGCGGCCTTCGAAGGCCTGATCTTCGAACGCGAAGGGCGGATCATCGATACGAACCTGGCGATGCGCGAACTGGCGGGGACCGATGCCAAGGCGCTGGTCGGCCGCCCGCTCGCGGACCTGATCCCCGGCATAGTCCGCCAGCCGTCGGCGAACGAACAGCCGACGGAATACGACCTGTTTCTGCCGGACGGGCGGCGAAGGCCGGTGGAGATACTTTGGCGGGACGGTCCCGATCGCGGCAGTCGCGTCGTGGCGGTCCGCGACCTCTCCCGCCAGAAGGCCAGCGAAGCACGGACGAAACGCTTGGCGCGGTTCGATCCACTGACCGGACTGCCAAACCGCGAGATGTTCGAACAGCAATTGCGGAAGGCGCTCGCTCTGTCCGATCGGGCAATGGCCGGTGTGGCCCTGCTTTACGTCGATCTGGACCGGTTCGGGGTGGTGAGCGAGGCACTGGGCCAAGCCGCCGGGGAGCAGATCCTGATCCAGGCCGCCCAACGGCTGACCGCCATGATTCGGGAAGCGGACACCGTCGCCCGCCTGGGCCGGGACGAATTCGCCATCATCCAGTCGCTGACCGAACAGCCCACGGAGGCCGCGGCGCTGGCCGAACGGGTCGTGACCGAGATGGCACTTCCCTACACGATCGACGACCAGCCGATCGGAATGACCGCCTGCGTTGGCGTCGCGTTGTACCCGGCTGGGGGCACCGCGGCACCGGATCTGATCAAGAGCGCCGTGCTGGCGATGCGTGGGGCCAGGGACGGTGGGCGGGGCCGGTGGCGCTATTTCGAACCGGGTATGGACTTGCTGCTGCGGACGAAGCGGTCGCTGGGGCACGATCTGCGCACCGCCCTGAAAGAAGGTCAGTTCAGCCTGAACTATCAGCCTTTCGTCGAGCCGGCGACGTTGGAAATCGCCGGATACGAAGCCCTGCTGCGGTGGGATCACCCCGAGCGCGGGCGCGTCCCCCCGGCCGAGTTCATCCCGCTCGCTGAGGAATTCGGCCTGATCGTCCCAATCGGCAACTGGGTACTGACGACCGCCTGCGCCGAGGCGGCTTCGTGGGGTGCGCCGGTGATCATCGCGGTCAACCTGTCACCGGCGCAATTCGTGCAGCCGGGCATCGTCGGTACGGTGGCCGAAGTGCTGCGCGAAACCGGCCTGCCACCGAACCGGCTGGAACTGGAGATCACCGAGGGCACGTTGATGGACGACACGCAAAATGCGCTGGGGGTCCTGACGTCGCTAAAGGCGCTGGGCGTGAAGATCGCGATGGACGATTTCGGCACCGGCTACTCAAGCCTGAGCTATCTGCGAAAATTCCCGTTCGACAAGATCAAGATCGACCGCAGCTTCATCAGCGATGTCGAGGACGATACCGAGGCCGAAACAATCGTGCAGGCGATCATCGCCATGAGCCGCAGCCTGCGGCTGGATGTCACGGCGGAAGGCGTGGAGACGCGACAGCAACTCGCGATGTTGCGGGCGCATGGCTGCACCTTCGTCCAGGGCTATCTTTTGGGGCGGCCACGCACCGCCGCTCAACTCGACCGGAACACGGCCAAGATGCGATGGCCGCTGACCGACAACACTTTGCCACGTCTGGTGACGCCAGTTGCCGCACGGTCCGCGGAGCGCGGGCCTGTCCCGTCAAAGGCCAGTGCAGCCCATGGGCGCTGACTTATGCCAATCGCGAAAAGTGGAACACACGGCCTTCCCTCCACCATCATGCGCCGACCCCTGTCCGGGCCAGCTGGATCGGCATCGTGC
Source organism: Rhodopila sp. (assembly GCA_031291715.1). Lineage (GTDB taxonomy): Bacteria > Pseudomonadota > Alphaproteobacteria > Acetobacterales > Acetobacteraceae > Rhodopila. The sequence continues at coordinate 5,193 of JARLIN010000130.1, forward strand.
CGCGGCAGGTGCACGGACGGTCGCCAGGCTATAACGGGAGGCGGTCGCGGTTGTCAGGTCAGCCGCCGCTTCCACAGGTCGAATATATCGGACCATGTCTGTTCGGCGGCCTCGGCGTCGTAAACCGCCCGCTCCGCGAAGCAGAAGCCGTGATGCGTACCCTGAAACATCTTGACGGTGCTCGCCACGTCGGTCTTCGCCAGGGCCGCCTGTAGTTCCGGTATCACATGCGCCGGCACCGATTGGTCATGCTCGGCGAAAGCATAGTACAGTTCGCCCTTGACCAGCGGCAATAAGAGATGGGACGAATCGGGTTTGTCGGTCACGATATTGACGCCGTATAGAGACGCGGCCGCCTTGATCCGGTGCGGAAACCGCCCCGCTACGGTCGTGATATAACAGCCGCTCATGCAATGACCGACACACCCTACGGGTCCGGACCGCGCTTTGTCGTTCGCATCGAGCCAGGCGAGCATCGCCGCGGTGTCGTCAGTGACCAGCGCATTGGTGATGCTGTTCATGGAAGCCCGGATCACGCCCGACATCGCATCGTCGCGGCGCGGGATATCGAAGCGAACCGTTCCAAGCCTGTAATACATATCCGGAAGCAGGCAGAGATATCCCTGCTTGGCGATCCGGCGCGCCATGTTGCGAAGCTCTTCGCGGGTACCCGGCGCATCCATGTAGAAAATGACTGGCGGAAACGGTCCCGCCCCATCCGGACATGCTGCGAAAGCCGGCATCCGTCCGTGCTTTGTCGTCACCACGACGTCCTGTTCGAACATGTCCGCTGCCCCCCTCTGACAAACGCATTACTGTCATGCGGCCGCCATGGATTTGCAAGCCGCAGGCGAGACCCGCTAAAGCAATCCAACGAGGAAGAAACGTCACGGTGAGCAACCCATGCGCAACACAGCCTTGATCGACAAAGCGTTGGCCGCGGCGGTCAGCGGCGAGAGGATAGCGGGCCTGGTGGCCTCGGCGGCCGATGAGCATGGCGTGGTTTACGAATCGGCCTTCGGTCGCAGGAATGTGAGTCAGCCGCAGCGCATGACGACCGATTCAGTCTTCCGCATCGCGTCGATGACCAAGGCGATCACCGCCACCGCGGCGATGCAGTTGACCGAACAGGGGAAGCTCTCGCTGGATCAGCCCGCCCGGGAGGTTCTCCCTTTTTTAGCCGAAACGAAAGTGCTGCTCGGCTTCGACGCCAACGGCATGCCGATCCTGCGTGCGCCGCGCGGACAGATCACCCTGCGGAACCTGCTCACTCACACCGCCGGCTTCGTCTATGACACCTGGAATGAGGAGATGAACCGGTACGCCCAGCTTACCGATCTCCCCGCCGCCCGCACCGGCAAGCTCGCCGCCCTCACCGCCCCGTTGAACTTCGACCCCGGGGAGCGCTGGGAATACGGCATCAATATCGACATCGCCGGCCGAATGGTTGAGGTCGCCAGCGGCCTGGACCTGGAAACCTACATGCAGCGGCATATCTTCGCGCCGCTGGGCATGACCGACACGAGCTTCATCCAGCGCCCCGATTGGGACAACCGCCTCACGACCGTCCACGCCCGCCAGCAGGACGGATCGCTCGAGCCGATCGCCCTGCCACCCGGTGCGAATCCGGACCGGGAATTCTTTCCGGGCGGCGGCGGGCTCTTCTCCACCGCGTCCGATTATCTGCGTTTCCTGCGCGCCCTGATGAATGACGGAGAACTCGACGGCAACCGCATCCTGAAGCCGGAAACCGTGGCACTGATGGGTCAGAACCACATGGGTGACCTGGACGTGCAGCCGATGCGAAGTCAGATGCCGCGCCTCTCCAACGACGTGGAGCTGTTCCCCGGGATGAAGAAGAAATGGGGCCTCAGCTTCCTGACCAACACCGAGGCCGGCCCCGCGGGCCGTAGCGCCGGCAGTCTGGCCTGGGCGGGTTTGAACAACACCTATTATTGGCTGGACCCGGTGAAGAAAGTCGCGGGCGTGTTCATGACGCAGGTGCTGCCTTTCGCCGATCCCACGGTGCTGGATGCGCTCGATTCGTTCGAGAAAGCGGTTTACGATTCGATACGTTAGGGCATGGAAGCCGGTCGCCGCTATCCAGCAGCGACGGGACTAAACACCAAGAGCAGTATCCACCCGCGTTGGCGCGTGGATACTGCTCTTGTTCCTTGCCGCGTTATTCACGTCCGCAGCGAGTCCGCCACCGACGACAACGCTGGTATTCAGCGGAACGGAATAGCGTACATCAGGCCGCCATTGGTCCACAGTCCGTTAAGTCCGCGCTGGAGCTTCAGCGCGCTACCCTGGCCGACGTTCCGTTCGAAGCTCTCGCCGTAATTGCCGACCGCACGGATCACGTTGGCCGACCATTTCGGGTCCAATCCCAATGGCTTGCCCATGTCGTCCCCGACGCCCAGCAGCCGCTTCTGCGCCGTCGTTCCGGACTGAGCCAATTCATCCACTTTTGCCTGCGTGACGCCCAGTTCCTCGGCCTCGATCATCACCGATAGCGTCCACCGCACCACCTTGGCCCAGGTCTCGTCGCCATGGCGCACGAACGGGCCAAGCGGCTCCTTGCTGATGCGCTCGGACAGCACCACGAATGCATCGGGTTTCCCGGACACGACACCGAGCGCAACCGCCAGCGCGGAACTGTCCTGGCTGAGCGCGTCACACCGTCCGCTGAAGAACGCCTGGTACATCGTCTCCTGGTTCTCCATGATCACCGGCTGGAACTTCAGCCCGCGCGAGGCGAACCATTCCGATGCGTTCTGTTCATGCGTCGTCCCCTGCGCCATGCAGATGGTCGCGCCGTTCAGCTCGGCGACGGATTTGACGCCCGAGTCCTTGCGCACCGCGAAACCTTGACCGTCGTAGAAGTTCACCGGCAATGAGGTCAGGCCAATGCTGGTGTCGCGCAGATAGGTTTCGGTCGAATTGCGCAACAATACGTCGATCTCGCCGCTTTGCAGCGCGGTAAACCGCATCGCCGCGGTCAGCGGCGAGAAGCGAACCTTCGCCGGATCGCCCAGCACCGCCGCCGCGATCGCCCGGCAGTAATCCACATCCAGGCCACGCCACACGGCCTGGCTGTCGGGCGCCGAAAACCCAGCCAGCGCGGTATTCACGCCGCAAACCAACACCCCGCGCGAGCGCACGTCATCGAGCGTGGCAGCCTCGGTTTTCGCTTGGATCGTAAAGACGGCAACCGCCGCACAGGCGGCCAAGAGCAGCTTTTTCATACGTTTTCCCCCTTTTATGGTTTGATGCCAGACAACGTGACGTCGATCGCCGTGCCGAGGCGGTCCACGATCATTTCGATTTCGCCGGACCGGACGATATACGGCGGCGCCAGCAGCACGTGGTCGCCGCGCACGCCGTCGATCGTGCCCCCCGCCGGATAGCACGCGAGCCCCCGATCGAATGCTACCTGTTTCACCTTTGCGTGCAGCTTCAATCCCGGATCGAACGGTTCCTTGCTGGCACGATCCGCGACCAGTTCGACACCCCAAAACAGACCACGGCCCCTGATGTCGCCGACATGCGGATGGTTGCCGAAGCGCTCGATGAGGGCGCGCTCAAGCAGGTCTCCCTGTTCCTGGACACGCGCCAGCAGCGCCTCTTCCCGGATGACCTGTTGCACGGCCAAGGCGGCCGCGCAGGCGATCGGGTGGGCAAGATAGGTATGGCCGTGCTGGAACGCGCCCGAGCCGTCGCGCAGCGCATCCACCACGCGCGCCGAGGCCAGCACCGCGCCGATCGGCTGATAGCCACCCCCCAGCCCCTTGGCGACGGCCTGGATATCAGGGGCGATTCCCTCTTGCTCCCACGCATGCAGCGTGCCGGTGCGGCCCATGCCGCACATCACCTCGTCCAGGATCAGCAAGGCGCCGTGGCGGTCGCAGATGTCCCGGACGGCGCGGAAATACCCGGCCGGCGCCGGCACGCAACCCGCGGTCGCACCAACGACCGGCTCGGCCACGAAGGCGGCAACGGTGTCGGGACCCAGGCGCTGGAATTCCGCCTCCAGCTCGGCTGCCAGGCGGGCGGTGAACTCGGCTTCCGTTTCCGTGGAATGCTGCTCGCGATAGGCAAAAGCCGGTGAGACATGGCTGAACGCGTGGGACAGCAGAGGGGCGTACGGCGCCTTCCGCCACGCGTTGCCGCCCAGGGCGAGGGCACCCAGGGTATTGCCGTGGTAGCTTTGGCGGCGCGCGATGAAGTGGCCGCGGCCGGGCTGCCCGATCTCGACAAAGTACTGTCGAGCCATTTTCAGCGATGCCTCGATCGCCTCGGAACCGCCGGAAACGAAGTAGGCGTAGGCCAGGCCGCCGGGTTCATGGCCGACCAACTCTTCGGCCAGCGCCTCCGCGGGAGCGGACGAGAAGAAGCTGGTATGCGCGTAGGCCAGCGTGCCGGTCTGGCGCTGGATCGCTTCAACCACGCGTGGATGCTGGTGCCCGAGGCAACTGACGGCCGCGCCACCGGAGGCGTCGAGCACCTCCCGCCCGCCCGCTTCCGTCAACCAGACTCCATGCCCCCCGGCAGCGATCGGCGGCGGGGCGCCGCGCAGGCTGCGGTGGATAACGCGGCTTCGGTTCATGACTGGATGCCCTTCGGACCGGATACGTACTGCGAATGCGCTGCCAGCCGCGCCTCGGTCTCCCGCAGGCGGGTCAGTGCCTGCTGCCCGCCCAGGGCAAACGCCGCGCTGGCGAGGGCCTGGACCAGGGCGATCGCGCCAGTCAGGCTGGGGAAGAATCCAGGACCTGCCGCGGCGTCAAAGCGCAGGAAATGATCGGCACCCTCCGCCATGGGCGCGGCCGGCGTGTCGGCCAAAGCGATCAAGGTGCAGCGCGCCGCGCGTGCCGCCTGGGCGGTCATCACGCTGGCGCGGGAATAGGGAGCGAATCCCGTGACCACAACGGCATCGCCTTGCCGGAAGGCGCCGAGATCAAGATCCTCGGGTCCCGATCCGCCGACCAGACGAACCGTGTCGGGGCGGAACAGACGAAGCTGATAATGCAGCAGTTCCGCGACACTTCGGCAGGAGCGGAAGCCGGCGATCCAGGCGCGTTCGGCGCTGTGCAGGGCAACGGCGGCGGTTTCGACGGCGGTGGCGTCCAGGCGGTCCAGCCCCACGGCGTCCGCGGCGAGCATGGCGGCGGCGATACCCGGCTGGTCTTGCACCACATCCGCCCTGTCGCGGCGGACCCGGTCGGAGAAAGGCGTCGCCGGATCGGGACGGCGCGCCTCGATCAGGGCGTCGCGCAGGTCGTCCCAGCCGGCGTAGCCGAGGGCCTGAGCGAGGCGGGTGAAGGTCGCCGGGTTCGCCCCGGCGGCGGCAGCCAGGCCGCGCATAGAACGCGTCGCGGCGTCGAATTCGTGTCCGACTAGAAATTGCCCGACTTCATGCAGGCGCGGCGGAAGATCGGGCAGCGCGCGCCGGAGCAGGTCGAGCGGTGGGGCATCGGGTGCCATGATTCATATGTATCACATGCCGTGATTCTATGGAACATATGAATCGTCCCTTGCTGGGCCGCCCGGGCCGAGACGGGCGCCAAAGACCTGGGGCGCCCCGCCGTCAGGCAATCGCGTTTGAAATCGCTGGCGTTCCGCGCGAGGTCCCGGTTCGGTTGCCCGGGGTCAAGTGGCGGTTCGTGCGGTCGAAAGGTCCGATTTTCAACACAAAGGAAGAAAGTCAGTCACGAAGCACACAAAGAAGATTCGCCGTATATCGCCATTCGGCGTGGATGGCGTCGCCGTGCGGGCCTTTTGGATCATCGGGCGGCGAAAAATGCGACGCTGGCCGCAACGGCAACGGCAAACGCAAACGCTTCGCGTATGATACCGCCGCCCGGTCAAGCTGATCGCCGACGCGCACGCTTGCAGCCATAACAGGCAGCCCAACCCGATCTATAAATCTTCTTTGTGCGCTTTGGGTCTTTGCCCTTCTTTGTGTTAAATACCGGACCCATCGGCCGCACGAACCGGCACTTGGTCCCCGGACAACCGTTCCAAAAATGATCCCCGGCCCTGCCGCTGAAACCGATTGACAAGCGGGCACCCAGTCCCTACCCCGCCGCCTCCTTTCCGAACCGAGTGTCCCAATCATGTCCCGCCGCAAGCCTCGCGGCCGCCCGCTCGATGGGTGGCTGATCATCGACAAGCCGGCCGGGATGACCAGCACGGATGTGGTCAACCGCGTCAAACGCATCTTCGATGCGCAGAAAGCCGGCCACGGCGGCACGCTGGACCCGCTGGCAACCGGACTGCTGCCGGTGGCGTTCGGCGCCGCCACCAAGACGGTGCCTTACGTCATGGACGGCACCAAGCTTTACCACTTCACCCTCAAATTCGGCGAGGCGCGGGACACCGACGACGCCGACGGCGAAGTGACCGAAACCAGTGACGTCCGCCCCGATGATGCGACGATCGAGGCCGCGCTGCCGGCCTTTCGCGGCGCCATCATGCAGATCCCGCCCGTCTTCTCCGCCATCAAGGTCGCCGGTGAGCGCGCCTACGACATGGCCCGTGAGGGCCGTGCTCCGGTGCTGGAACCCCGCCCGGCCCGGGTGGACCGCTTTGCCCTGATCGAACGCCCGGACGCCGACACCGCGATCTTCGAGGTCGCGTCCGGCAAGGGCGTTTACATGCGCAGCCTGGCCCGTGACCTGGCGCGGGCTTGCGGCACGGTCGGGCACATCGCGGCGCTGCGCCGCCTGCGAGTCGGGCCGTTCCTGGAACATCACGCGATTCCACTGGACAAACTGCGCGAAGCGGACGATACCGCGCCCGCTTCCCCGGACCTTTTGCTTCCGGTCGCGACCGCGCTGGCCGACATCCCGGCGCTGGCCCTGACCGAACAGGAGGCCGCCGACCTCAAACATGGCCAGGCGATCAGCCTGGTCGCGCTGATGGGTCGGATTCCCGCAACGGCCGATCCCAACGGGGGGTTGGCCCGCGCCATGGCGGGGGGCCGCGTGATCGGGTTGTGCCGCCTTGAAGACGGCATGCTGAAGCCCGAACGGGTTCTCTGAACCCCGCACGCGTCGTCACAAACCCTCACTCAGGAGATGCCTGATGTCGATTACGGCGGAGCGTCGTACGACGCTTATTGGTGAATACAAGACGGGTGCCGAGGATACCGGCAGCCCCGAGGTGCAGGTTGCCCTGCTTTCCGAGCGGATCGGCAACCTGACGGAACATCTGAAGACGCATGCGAAGGATTTCCACTCGCGCCGCGGGCTTCTGATGCTGGTGGGACGGCGCCGCCGTCTGCTGGATTACCTGAAAAAGAAGGACCAGAAGCGGTACGAAACGCTGATCGGGCGCCTGAGCCTGCGGCGGTAGAAGCGTCTTACCCGACCGACATCCCCGGGCCTGGCCCGGGGGCCCGTTTCGGCACCGGCTGCTGATGCCGGTGGCCCGAACAACCCGCGCCATCACGATGCGGGGCAAATAATACTAGGCACAGGCTGGATTGGTCCCTATTTCCAGCTCGCTGACTGAAATGACGACCTGGACGGGGGCAGGCACTCCCCCGGAACACTGCGACACGCGGTGGACAGAAAGATCGCCGATCCGGCACGCCCCGAAAGGCGCGGGACAAGCGACGGCGTTTCCGGCCACATGGCCGCGGCTGCGACCCTTCCAACGGCTTGCAGCACGCGCTCCGTGTTACCCGAGACGCCGCCACCCCGCCCATAGCAAGGGACTGGTGGAAAACGCTGTCTGGTTGTCCGCCGATGCCGCGCATCTGAAGGACGACTGAATGTGCAATTATTTCCGCAAGGAACTCGACTGGGGCGGCCGCAAGCTGGTCCTGGAAACCGGCAAGATCGCGCGCCAGGCCGACGGCGCCGTCATGATCTCCTATGGTGAGACCATCGTGCTCTGCACCGCCGTGGGCGTGAAGACCGCCAAGCCGGGTCAGTATTTCTTCCCGCTGACGGTCAACTACCAGAAAAAGGCGTTCGCCGCCGGCAAGATCCCGGGTGGCTTCTTAAAGCGCTATGGCGGGCCGAGCGAGGCCGAAGTGC
>JARLIN010000131.1 GCA_031291715.1 Rhodopila sp.
CGCTGGTGGAGACGTTCGACGTCGAGATGCTCACCGTCTATGCCGAGCTATGCGGCATGGCGCTGGCGCGCGCCCATGCCAAGGCCGGCGACCCGTGGACCATCAGCGGCTATTTGGGCAAGAGTGGCGCGTTCGATGCGGCGATGGGCAAGTTCGCACTGGCCTATGCGGACCAGGCCGAACGCGACCATGCGGCGCTGAAGGCGGCGGTCGGCGCGGGCAAGGTGGAGGTGCTGCTGGAACGCTGAGCAGGAATGATGGCACCACGTTGGGTATGCGCGGCGTCCGCCACCGGGCGGGTCGCGGTTAGAAGTGGTTTGAAGACCCGGATGAAGGGTAAACGCTGATGGACCGTGAGACCCAAGTCACCGACGGCTCCAATGCGCTCCATATCCGCGCCGAACTGAAAACGCCGCGCGCCGCCGCCATCGCCGGAATCCTGTTCTCGGTCCTCATGATAACCAGCCTTTGGCTCCTGCGGCTCTCGGTCCCGGTCGGTCCGCTGGAGACCGGTGCGTGGCTGGAAACAAGCACCGAAAGGGTATCCTTAGCCCTGAACCTTGTGCCCTTTGCCGGGATTGCTTTCTTGTGGTTCATCGGCGTTCTGCGTGATCGCCTCGGGAGGTCGGAAGACCGGTTTTTTGCGACGGTCTTTCTCGGCAGCGGGCTGTTATTCGTCGGCATGCTTTTTGTCGCCGCGGCGTCGATCGGCGGGCTGATCACGGCCCACTCGGCGCAACCGAAGGCGTTGCGTGAGGCGGCCGCGTTTACGTTCGGCCGGGCATTCACGTTCGACATCATGAATGTCTACGCCATCAAGATGGCAGCCGTCTTCATGATCATCGCCTCCACGCTCGCCACCCGTACGCATGTCACCGCCCGTTGGATTGCGCTGCTCGGCTACGTAACCGCGGCGTTTCTTCTCCTGGGCAGCGGCTGGTTCGACTGGGCTCTGTTCGTTTTCCCGGCCTGGGCGCTGCTGATGAGCAGCTACATCCTGGTCGACAATATGCGCGGGTCACCTCCCGTGGCGTCGGGAAAGGATGAGCAATAGGCTCGGGACGCCGGTTGCACCATCAAACTCTTGCACACGTCTCACGGATATCTCCACACTCTCGCAGCAAATTCACAGGTGAGCTGAGCGGATGCTCGGATTCAAACAGTTCAGTCGCGTCGCCCAGGCCGTGCCGGGCACCAACCTCGTGCCGGTGCCCTATGCCATCGCTGCCGCGGTCGTGGTCCTGCTGGCGGCGACCCTGGTGCTCGACGGCCTGTTCGGGCGGCCGTGGGTTGCACTGCCGTCCCGGCTCTCGGTCGGCAATGTCGATGACGCAAGGGCGATCCTGGGGGCGATCCTGGGGGCGGTCAGCACCGTGCTGGCGTTGATTTTCTCAGTGACCCTGCTGGTCTTTTCGACGGCGGTCAGCCAGTTCGGACCGCGCCTGATGCCGTATTTCCTGCGCGACCGCACCATGCAGGTGACGATCGGCCTGTTCCTGGCAACCTTCCTGCACAGTCTCGCGACCTTCGTCGTCACCGGGCAGCGCGGCGACACGACGTTCGTGCCGCACCTCACCGTGCTTTTCAGTGTGGCGTTGGTGTTCGTGAGCTTCGGTTATCTCGTTATCTACAACAACCAGATTGCGCAGGCGATCCAGACCAACAACGTGCTCGCCCGCATCATCGAGAACCTGCATGCCGCGATCTCCGAGTTGGCGCGGCAACACGTGATCGACACCAGCAACCTCGACCCGGCGCAGCCCAGGCAAGTCGAGCCGCTCGGCGCCGTTCGCCGGCGCTGCACCACCGAGGGAAGCCCCGTTCTGGCGATCACGAGTGGCTATATGCAGCGGATCGACCATGCGCGCCTGGTGCGCGCCGCCGACAGGCACGATGTGATCGTTTGTCTTGCCTCCTGGCCCGGGCAATTTGTGCTGGAAGGCGAAGTGCTCGCCCATGTGCTGCCGGCCTCGGGGCAGGCCGACCTGGCGGCGGCCGTCCATGGCAGCGTCATCATCGGCCAGCACCGCACCCTGCAACAAGACATCGAGTTCGCTTTCGCGCAGCTTTCCGAAATCGCGATCCGAGCGCTTAGCCCCGCGATCAATGATACCTATACCGGTCTGAGTTGCATTGACTGGCTGGGAGATGCGCTCAGGATGCTGGTGTCGTACCGGGCGTCGGACGACGCGTGGCGGGCCCACCGCGGGCAGATCCGCGTACTGGTGCCGCACGTACAATTCGCTGACATCGTCAGGGCCGGCTTCGATCTGATCCGCGAGGCCGGCGCGAGCAGCCCGGCGGTGATGATCCGGATGCTGCAGACTTATGCAAGGCTTGCCCCGATGCTGGTCGATGATGGGCAGCGGCAGGCCATCCTTGCCCAGGTCGAGGCGGTGCGGCAGAGCATGCAGCGTCTACCCGAGGCGAGTCTGGACCGCGAGGCGCTCGACGCCGCGTATCTCCTCGCCCACAAACGCCTTGCCGTGGATTGACAGCGAATACGCCACCAAGCGTCGCTCCCGCCGTCACTTCCCGGGATGAATGCCGGTGATATTCGATCCCTCCATCCTTCTGGACCGTCTGGCCATCGACTACACGGGCCTGTTCTACGCCCCCGCTGACCGCATCAGCCCCTATGAGGGCCTGCAGACCGGGGAGAGCGATCGGCTGATGGGCGCGACAGCTCATTCGGTGTGCGACTTCCTGGCCCAGGCCGGTTTCGTCGTTCTGCCAGACGGGGGGGAACTACCCGATCATATCAGCGTCGAGCTGACCTTCATGAGCGAGCTCGCGCATCGGGAAGCGGAGGCGGTGGAGGCAGGCGACAGCACAATCGCAGCGCATGCCGCCGCGTTGCAGCGTCGGTTCCTCGCCGAGCACCTCGGGCGCTGGGCCGGACGCTTTGCGGGCCAGGTCAGGGACGCCGCCACCACGCCGTTCTATCGCAGCATGGCGACGCTGCTTGCCGGGTTTATCGCGGACGAGCAGAAATTGGCGCCAGCCTGATCAAAAAAAGCGTGGAGTGTGATTAGGCGCCGAGCCGCGCGCATATTCGCCGCTTTTAGTGCGCGGTAAAGTCACTTCTTTGCGGCGATCGACAGAGACCGCATGTCGCGAACCTCTCGCTCGGCGGTTGGCTTCATCGCGGCGGCCTCAGGCCGCGCGGCGGGGCGGAGCGTGAGCGGGTTTTCCGCCAACACGCGGCGACGCTGGGGAAGCCCGCCGCCGAAGGTGGGGCGATCCCGGCCTGCGTCGCCATCGATTGCAAAACACTGCGCGGCAGCTTCGACGCCTTCGACGACCGCAAGGCGGCGCAGGTGTTGAGCGCCTTCGCCTGCGATGGCCGAGATCATCCTCGGCCACCTGCTGATCGCCGAGAAAAGCAATGAAATCCCCGCCACCCAGGACATGATCGCCACTCTGGGCCTGACCGGACGCCTGTTCACCCTCGACGCCATGCACGCCCCAAAAAAACATTATGTGGACGGCCGAGGGGAAGCAAGACTTTTTGGTCCGTCGATCGGCCGAAGCTGCACCCATGTTCGTTGCGGCTGATGTTGGCAATCCTGGAGCGGGAGATGGTCAGTCGCGGCCGAACCCACGTGGCGGGTCGATAGCCTGCAGTTCGGCGAGATCGAAGTCGCAGATCACTTGCAATGCGTCGGCCAGCAGACCGTCTTGCAGGTTGGGCGGCAGCGCCTCGAGCCAGGCGGCATACTGCGCCTGCAAGTCCGCCAGCTCGGCGACGGCGTCGTGCCAACGACGGGCGCGACCGCGATGGTCGGCTGGGCGCCGCGTGCGGATCACCGGCGCGTCAGCTGCGCGCGCGGCACGGTAGCGGGCTTGGCGTTCGGCGTCGGTCATAGCTGTCTCGCCGATCGGCTTGCGCGGCATGGTTCCTCTCCCAATCGCTACGTCACGAAACGATGCTGGCACGAGGTCGTTCAGACACGGTTCTGAAAGTCCAAGCGCCGGCTGTCGCCGCTGGTCACGGCGATGTCGCATTGATACGTCGGTCAGTCGAGCAAGGCCGTCGCCATTTGCGGATCGGCAATCGCCGGTCGGCGTGAGGAAAAGATCCGGTCAGTTGCGCCCTTATGTCCGGCCTGTTGTGCGGCACTTACCGCTGGCCATCATGGGTGTTCGCTTCCGTGTCAGGCACCAATCTTCGCAGCGTGCTCGGGGCACATGTTTTTTTCCGGTGTTGCCTGAGCTGGGTATGTGGACCGCAGCCTATCCCATCACGCTATTCAGCGCTTCCTGCCGGATCAGCCGGACTTGCGTCCGTCGCCTACCATCGCTCGCCAGAACGTCACGCCGCCGCACCGGTCGTGGCGGCGCCCCGTCCTTTGGCGTGGTAGACCTCTTTGCGCGTCATCGACGCCCATGCGATGCGCGCCATCTTGTTCGCCAGAGCTACAGTCACCAGCCTGAAAGGACGGCGTTCCTGTATCGCTCTGGTCCAAGCTCCAACGGCGCTATTCCATTGTGAGGCTCGGGAGGTCATCGAGGTGGCACCAAGCACAAGCAACCGACGTATCTCCCGGTTGCCCGACTTGGTGATCCGGCCAAGGCGGGTCTTCCCGCCAGTCGAATATTGCCGCGGCACCAGACCGAGCCACGCGGCGAAATGTCGTGCAGTCCTGAACAAACTGATGTCGACGACCGTCGCCGCGATCAGCGACGCGGTGATCGGCCCCACCCCCGGGATCGTGGCCAGACGGCGCGCGGTTTCATCCTGGCGCGCGTGCACGACGATCTCAGCTTCGAAAGCCTTGATGGTTTCAGCCGTTGCCCGACATTGGTCGAGCAACCCAATGAACACCTGTCGGGCTTTCTCGGGGAAGGCCTCATCCGTATCCACGAGCGCCACGAGCTCATCGAGCTTGCTGATACCTTTGGGAACGGTCAGGCCGAATTCCGTCGCCAATCCGCGCATGGCGTTTGCCAGCATCGTCTGCTGCTTGACCAACAGGGATCGCGCTGAATGCAAGGCCAGGATGCCCTGCTGCTCTAGCTTTTTGACGGGCACGAACTTGATGTCGGGCCGCGACGCGGCCTCGCAGATCGCCGCCGCGTCGGCGGCATCGTTCTTCTTGCCCTTCTTCACGAACGGCCTGACCGCCTCCGGCGTGATCAGCTTCACGTCGTGTCCGAGAGCGGTCAACATGCGTGCCCAGTGATGGGCCGCACCGCATGCCTCCATTACAATGGTGCAAGTTTCTTGCTTCTCGAAGAATGGGATCAGTTCGTCCCTCTGTACCTTGCGCCTCATCTGCGCCTTGCCGTGCTTGTCCACAGCGTGAACCTGGAAAACCGACTTGGCCGTATCCAGGCCAATCATGCTAATACTCATGGCGGGCGGCTCCCTATGACAGGTTGTTACGACCCGTACTATGGCACGGCTGATGCCGTTGGGGGCCGTCCACCCCATCTTCGTGGCAGCCCTGGCCACCGGTAACCATCTGCTGGTCCAACTCAAGGACAACCAGGGCCATCTGCTCGATGCCGCCCATGCCATCACCGCGCGCGCCGTCCCAGCCGGCGCCGCCGTTTCAACTACCATCGGCCGTCTCCGCCAACGAGGATCGCAGTCGTATTCGAAATAATCCCGGCATCCGCGCCCGCGCGCCACCAATGGGCGCGCTTGCGCCACCAATTCGGCTCAAAACATACGAACAACGCGAGGAACGGTATATTACGACTCCTCGATCTGCGAGGGTGGAAACAAATCGGGACGCTTTGCTGCGATGTCGCGTAACGCCCGGACGAAAGCATTACCGACTAGCACGCTCGGCACCTCAAATGGACACATACCGTCAAAGCAGCCCGTTCTGACGGTGTATCCACCGAAATGGCGCCCGTTTGTTAGACTTGGCGACAAGTAGATGATTGAGGCTAACTTGCGCTTTGTCATGACTCGGACTCCTCGAGTTGTTCGATCGGAAGTGTCGGTTGATCCTTTGCGCGCAACAGAATGGATTTGACCCGCTTCCAGGA
>JARLIN010000132.1 GCA_031291715.1 Rhodopila sp.
CCGCCATGATCGATCCCCCCGTCTTTCCGGTGTCCACACCGCAGGCCTTTTACGCGCTGCTGCTCGCCTCGGCGAGCAAGGACCCGAATGCAATGAAGACATTCGCCAGCGCACACCCCGAGATCGCTGCGTTCGGCGCATGGGCCGAACACGGTCCCTGGACGGGCAGTTACGCGGAAGATCGGTTCAACAGCCTCAACAGCTTTATCTTCGTCGATGATTCCGGTGCGGAGCATGCGGTGCGATGGTCGCTCCTGCCGGCGGCGCAACCAGTCCCGGTTTCGCCCGATGATCTCGCGAAGCGTGGTCCCGACTTCCTCGAGCAAGAGATCACCGAGCGGGTCCGCGGCGGGCCGCAGCGCTGGACCATGGTGGTAACCGTCGCCAATCCGGGCGATCCCACAGCAAACCCGAGCAAGGCCTGGCCGGACGATCGTCGCGCCGTTGAGGTCGGCACGCTCACCGTCCAGCAGATCCAAGCCGAGCGGGACGGCCCGTGCCGCGACATCAATTTCGATCCGACCGTCCTGCCGACCGGCATCCGGACATCGGACGATCCGTTCCCGGCCGCACGGTCCTCCGTTTACGCGAAGTCCTATGACCGTCGCACGGCCGAGGTCCAGGACTATCCCCGAACCACGATGGGAGCCACGCCATGATCGGGGTCCGCCGACGCTTTACCGCGCTGCAGCGCGTGCTGCACTGGCTCATGGCGGTCTGCATCCTGGTCATGCTGTTTATCGGCGTGGGCATGGCGTCCACCGTCATGCCGAAATATCTGACACTCGTTTCGATCCATAAACCGCTCGGCATCGCCATTCTGGTGCTCGCGCTGGTCCGTCTGGCGGTGCGCCTGCGCTACGGTGCGCCGTCGCTGCCGGTTGACCTGTCCGAGCCGATGAAGCTCGCGGCCCACCTGTCACATTACGCGTTCTACGTCGTCATGATCGGCATGCCGCTGATCGGCTGGGGGATGCTGTCGGCGGCAGCCTACCCCGTCGTACTGTTCGGGGGCGTGCGCCTTCCAGCGATCCTGCCGCAAAGCGACAGCCTGCACGCGCTGCTCTGGAATGCGCATTTCTACCTTGCTTTCGCGTTCTTTGCGCTGATCCTGTTGCATGTCGCAGCGGCGCTGTTTCACGCGCTCGTCCGACGCGACGGCGTGTTCGAGGCGATGGCGTCTGTGTCGATTCACGACGAGGTTGCGCCCGCCGAGTGAAAGGCCGTTCTGATAGGCACCAGGACCGCTTTCCGGCCTCTGCGGACATTCAAACCGACCCACTACCGGCGGGCCATCTGGAAAGAAGGCCAACATCGCGGAAGAAGTCATGCAGGTAGTGGCGTGCTTGCGCGGCAACCCTCGATGTCGATGCGATCTCGGAGAAGGTGCGGGCGCACTACACTACAAAAGCCTGCCCCTGGATGCCCTCGCCCGCGCCGTCGCCGACGTTTCGGGCGAGAAAGGGTCACGCGTGGCAAGACCGTCCGGCTATTCCGCTATGGGGTTGAGAACCTTTCGCTCGCGCATGCTGATGCCTTCCGGACCGATCGGATTTCCTTCGGAGTCAAATTCTACGAAGACGCCGGGGCCGCCCGGACGGCCCGGCGATGACAGTCATCAAACGTTAGCGCCCAGCCTCCCGGATCGCCGCGTTCAACGCCTTCACCCCCGCTTCCGGCCCGTCCGGATGGTTCCACACACACCCTACCACCGCCAAAAAATCCGCCCCCGCCCGCACCAGCGGCGCGCAATTCTCCGGGGTGATTCCGCCGATGGCGCAGCTTGGCAGCTCCATCATCTCGGACCACCATTGCAGGATCTCGGGGTCCAGCAATCCTGTGACATCCTTTGTCGTGGACGGATAGAACGCGCCAAACGCCACGTAATCCGCCCCATCCTCCCCGGCCTGCATCGCCAGGTCCCGGCTGCCTTTGCAGGTCACGCCCAGCGTCAGGTCCGGCCCCATGATCCGCCGAGCCTCCCGCGCAGGCATATCGTCCTGCCCGACATGGGCGCCGTCGCACCCTGTCGCCTTCACCAGATCGGCCCGGTCGTTCAACAGGAACGCCACACCGCGCGACTGGCTTATTGGCCGCAGCACGTCGATCGCCCGCCGCCACACGGTGTCGTCCACGTCCTTCAACCGAAGCTGCACCGCCGCCACATCGCCCGCATCCAGCGCCGCCGCCAAAAGATCGGCGAACGGCACGGGATCAAGCGCCGGCGGGGTGATCAGATAGACGCGGCAACCCTCCGGGTCGCCGCCGCCCGCCGAGGCCATGGACTCAGACCTTACCCAGGTAGATGTCGATGATCTTGTTCAACATCTCCAGCGCGACTTCCTTCGGGCGCTGGAAGGTGTTGCGGCCGATGATGCTGCCGTTGGCGCCGCCGTCGCGGATGCCACGGACTTCCTCATACAGGCCGTCCAGGTCTTTCGCTTCGCCGCCGGAGAACACGACGATGCGCTTGCCGGCGAACGACGCCTGCATCACATGCGCGACGCGCTTCGCCAGCGTGGAGCCATCGAAGTTCTCGTAGCTCTTTTTCGCGGCTTCCAGGCTGACCACCGCGGTGGGCGGCTTCACCTTGATGATGTTGGCACCCAGCAGCGCCGCCATCTGCGCGGCATAGGCGCAGATATCGATCGCAGTTTCCGCCGCCTTGTCCAGGTTCGGACCGCGCGGATAGCTCCAGACCACCACGGCAAGGCCGGCGTCTTTCGCTTCCAGGGTCAGTTCGCGCAGCTCTTCCATCTGGGCGAAGGCGAACTCGCTGCCAGGATAGATGGTGAAGCCGATCGCGGCGCAGCCCAGCCGCAGCGCGTCCTTCACGCCGGCGGTGACGGCCTGGTCCTTGTTGGTCGCAAGGCTGTTGGAGCTGTTGCACTTCAGGATCGTCGGGATCTGGCCGGCGAATGTATCGGAACCCTGCGCCAGCATGCCGAGCGGCGCGGCATAGGCGTTCAGGCCGGCCTCGATCGCCAGTTGATAGTGGTAGTGCGGGTCATAGGCCGGCGGGTTCGGCGCGAAGCTGCGGGCCGGGCCGTGCTCGAACCCCTGATCGACCGGCAGAATGACGACCTTACCGGTGCCGGCCAGCTTGCCGGTGCACAGGATGCGGGCCAGGTTGGCCTTCACACCGGGGTTATCGCCTTCGTACCAGTCAAGAATCTTCTTTACTTTTTGTGTCACGCGCATCGAAGCCGGTCCTTTCCTGGATGAGGCCTTGCTAACTGGGTGCCGTCACTAGCCCACGCAAGCGCCGCTGTCACGCGCCGCCGGGGCCGGAATCCCGCAACCAGACGTGTAATCCACGGATCGCGTTCCGCTGCGCGAGGTCCAGCGCCGCCGGCGCCCGCGGCAGAACGAACCCGCCTTGCCGTGCGGCGATCACGGCGACGGCGTCCCAGCCAGGGGCATCCGGCCACAGCACCAAACGGCATACGCCGCTGCGCAGCGCCCCCATGGCCATCCCGGAAGCGTCGGCGCAGTCCAGGATGTCGGTGGCCTCGGTGCCAGGATGGGCAGCACGAGCGGCCGCGACCACCTCCCGCCACCACAGGCATCCGGCGAACAGCGCTGCACCGGGCGCGGACAGCAGCGTTACCGGCAGGCCGGGGGCCATTGCCGAACGGGCATCCATAAGCCCATGGACGATCACAGCCGGATGAACAATCATGATTGACGTTCAAACTGTTGACCGCGCCGAGTTCAAGCGGCATCAGCAAACGAATATGACAGAGGCGGACATGGCGGACGAGCCCGAGGACCCGGACGCGGCGGCAGAGCGGCTGGAGGCGGCGCTGGAGCGGATTGCACGCCAGGCGGCCGCGCGCCCGGCGCCGCTTGCCGCGGTCCCGCCGGACTCCAATCTGTCGATACCCGAGATCGCGGAGCGCCTCGATTCGCTCATTGGCCATCTGCGCGCCGCACTCGGCATTGCGTCCAAACAGGAATGAACCGCGGGAGTATAGCGCGATGGCGCAGGTGACGCTTCGCATCAACGGTTACGCCTACACGATCGGCTGCAAGGACGGGGAAGAACGGCATCTGGAGGCGATGGGCGCCGAGGTCAGCCGTCGGATCGACGGCGTGCGCGCGGCCGCGGGGCCGAGCGGTGAGGCGCGGATGCTGGTGATGGCGGCCCTGCTGATGGCGGACGACATCGCCGAGCTGCGTGGTAAGGTGGAAGCCGCCGAGGCCGCAGCCGAGGCCGCCACGGGGCCCCAGAAACCCGACCCAAAGCTGAGCCGAAAGCTCAATCGGATGGCGAAACGCGCGGAAGAGATTGCCGAGGGCCTTGAGCATCCCTAAGTAGGTTCGGCGGGGCTGCCCGGTGCGTCAGGTAATTCATCCCCGGGGCCAGTAAGCATCTCCCTCGGGAGCTGGCTCTGTCGGGATCTTGGTCTCGGTACCCGGCGCCCACCTGCACACGCAGGCTCTGGGAGGATGAGACGCCAACGGCCAGGGTGGCTCCGCGCATGATTTTTCCAGCACGATGACCGATCTGGAAACGGCGAAGCGGGCGGCGCGGGAAGCCGCGATCGCGCGCCGGCTGGAGCTTGATCCGATGGCTTGCGGGCTTGCTCTCACGGGCTATGTGCTGCGTGAATTCGATTGGTCGCCGGGCGTCGTGGTGTCCGGGTTCTGGCCGATCGGGCAGGAAATCGACATTCGGCCGCTGCTACATGCGCTGCACGAACGGGGGCACAAGATCGCGCTGCCGGTCACGCCGCGGCGGGGGGAGGCTCTGACCTTCCGCGGCTGGCGACCAGGTGACGTGCTGGTGCCGGAGCGTTTCGGCACGATGCGTCCGGTTGGGGACATCCTGGTACCGGATGTGCTGCTGGTCCCGCTGCTGGCGTTCGATTCCGCCGGGGGGCGTTTGGGTTATGGCGGCGGTTTCTATGACCGGACCCTGGCCGGATTGCCGAACCGGCTTCGTCTCGGGTGCGCCTTCGCGGCGCAACAGGTGGACGCAGTGCCCGTTGCCCCTTACGACATCCGGCTCGATGCCGTCGCGACGGAAAACGGCATCATCCGGTGCGGGGGCTGATTTGAGAATTCTCTTTCTGGGCGATGTTCTCGGGCGAACCGGCCGGGATGCCGTGGCCGCGCGGCTGCCGACGCTGCGCAAGGATTTGCGGATCGACCTGGCGGTGGTCAATGCCGAGAACGCCTCGCACGGGTTTGGCCTGGCGCCAGACATGGCGCGGATGCTGTTCGCGGCCGGCGCGGATGTCATCACCCTGGGAAACCATGCCTGGGACCGGAAGGAGATCATTCCGTATATCGCCGAAACGCCGCGGCTGCTCCGGCCGCTGAACTATCCGCCGGGCACGCCGGGCAACGGGTCGGTTCTCGTCACGCTGCAGGATGGCCGAAAGGCGCTGGTGCTGCAGGCGATGGGGCGGCTGTACATGGACCCGCTGGATTGCCCGTTCCGCGGCACCGCCGAAGTGCTGTCGCGGTACCGGCTGGGCGGCACAGTGCAGGCGATCGTCGCCGATATCCACGCCGAGGCCAGCAGCGAGAAAATGGCCTACGGGCATATCTTCGACGGCCAGATGTCGTTCGTCGTGGGTACCCACACCCACTGCCCGACGGCCGACGCGCAGATCCTGCCGGGTGGCACCGCCTTCCAGTCCGATGCCGGGATGTGCGGTGACTACGACAGCGTCATCGGCATGATGAAAGAAGGAGCGACGCTCCGGTTCTGGCGCAAGATGCCGGGCGAGAGACTGGGACCGGCGGAAGGCGAGGCCACGGTCTGCGGCGTGTTCGTGGAAACCGATGACACGACCGGTCTGGCCCGCCGGATCGACCCGATCCGCATCGGCGGACGTCTTGCCCAGGCCATGCCGGCGGTTTCGCCATAGCGGTACACGGGATCGTGTGGCATCACACGAAAAATTACGCCGCTGCGAAACCGGGTTTATCATGACCGAACAAGAACGGCTGACAACGCTGACGAGGATTCTGTCCGATCTGCTGGGCGACGAGTCCATTGAACTGGCCATGGATACCGTCCGGGAAGACATCCCTGAGTGGGATTCCTTCAATTATATCAACTTCATTGTGGCGGTCGAAGCCGAATTCGGGATCAAGTTCCGCATCGTCGACGTGGAATCGTTCCCCAATGTCGGTGCCATCGTGAAAGCGATCGGCGCAGCCCGCGGTCGCTGATCCGCCTGGGACTTCATGCTCTTCAACTCCTATACCTTTATATTCGGCTTCCTGCCGGTCGCGCTCGCGGGCTTCTATGCCCTGGGGGCCCGTCGGCGCGAATGGGCGTTGCTGTGGCTGACCGCCGTATCGCTGGTGTTCTACGCCTGGTGGCGCCCGGTGAACGTCCTGCTCATCGCCCCATCGATCCTGGTGAATTATGGATTGGCTCGCGCGCTTGAACAAACAAGCGAAGCGAGGCCGGCGCTGGCACGGGCGATCCTGGTTGCCGGGATCATCTTCAACTTGTGCTTCCTTGGTTATTTCAAATACTTGAACTTCATCGAAGGCGCGCTGAACGACACCTTCGGCGCCGGCTTCGTGCTGACGCAGCTTATCCTGCCGCTAGGCATCTCTTTTATCACCTTCCAGAAAATCGCCTTCCTGGTCGATGTCCATGGCGGCCGCGTCAGCCGGTTTTCCTTGGCCGATTACGGTCTGTTCGTTCTGTTCTTCCCGCAGCTCATCGCCGGTCCGATCGTGCATTACCGGGAGATGATGCCGCAATTCCGCGCCGCGCCCGGCCGGTTCGACGCGGAAAACGTGGCGGTGGGTCTGAGCCTCTTCTTCTTCGGCCTTGCCAAGAAGCTGGTGCTGGCCGATCCGCTCGGCCCGTTGGTGGCGCCGCTCTATGGGCAGGCCGCGGCGGGCGTTCCGCAATCCATGACCGAGGCCTGGATCGCCGCGCTCGGTTTCACCCTGCAGATTTATTTCGACTTCTCCGGCTATTCCGACATGGCGCTGGGCCTGGGCCGTTTCTTCGGCATCAAGCTGCCGGTCAATTTCAACTCGCCGCTCAAAGCGACCAGCATCATCGACTTCTGGCTGCGCTGGCACGTCAGCCTGACGCGATTTCTGACGGCCTATATCTATAATCCGTTGACCCTGAACCTGACCCGTCGGCGCATGGCGAAGGGAAAGCCAATCTTCGGTGGGCGGAGCCCGAACATCGGGGCTTTCGTCAATCTGCTCGCGATGCCGACGATGCTGACCATGCTGGTATCCGGCATCTGGCACGGGGCCGGATACACCTACATTCTGTGGGGGGCGCTGCACGGGGTGCTGCTTTGCATCAACCACGCCTGGCGGCTGGCCCGTCCGCGGATATGGCCGGACACCAAGGCCTATAGACGGAAAATGGTGCCGGTCGGATTCGTGCTGACGTTCGTTTCGGTGGTCGCCGCGATGGTGCTGTTTCGCGCGCCATCCCCCAGTGCCGCACTTCTGCTTTGGAAGGGCATGGTCGGCGCCTATGGCGTGAGACTGCCTCAGGCGGTGTTTTCACGGCTGGGCGTGGTCGCGGGATGGCTGACGTCCATCGGCGTTCAACCTGCGTGGACGAGCGGTTCGCTGCTGCTGGCGACAACTTTGCGGATTGTGTCGCTGCTGGCGATCGCGCTCTTGCTCCCGAACACGCTGCAAATGCTCGCGGCTTTCGAACCGGCGATTGGTGTGAAACCGGCCAAGACCCCACCGCGTCTGCTGCATGGCCTGACCTGGATGCCGGATCGCGTGTGGGCGGTCGGTTTGGCCTGCGTCGCGTTGGCGGGGATCCTGTCGCTGGGTGAACTCAGCGAATTCCTCTACTGGCAGTTCTGATGGGCAACCCGCGATCTTTCCTTCGGACCTGGATTGTCACCCTGGCAAGCCTCGCCGCCGTGGTGGTCGCGGTGAACCTGCTGGTCGATCCCTATGACGTCTTCGGGACGCCGCGAATCGCCGGAATTAGCCTGCTCAAGCCCGGAGCCAAGAATCACGCTCTCCTCGCCAAAACCTACCAGGTGGCGCGTGCCCACCCGGTCACGGTGGTGATCGGCTCCTCTTCCACCCATATCGGGATCGACGCGTTTGCCCCGGAATGGCCAGCGGCGATGCGCCCGGTTTACAACTATGGCATCCCCGGCGGCTATGCGACGTCCATCAGCCTGCGTACGTTGCAGGAGGCGATAGCCGTGGGCGGCGTTAGGAACGCTGTCGTGTTCCTCGATTTTCAGAACTTCTTTGTTCCGGAGCACCCGGCCTCCGGGTTGACCGAAGACGATCGCCGCTATCACACGACGCCGGACGGAGCCCCCAATCCGCATCGCCCACTGCAGGTGGCGAACGACATGTTCCTGTCCCTGGCGACCATGGGTGCCCTGATCGACAGCCTGAGCACCGTCGCCGGCCAGGGAAATCGCGACCTGCTGAACCTGGCGCCCGACGGTTCCTCGACCGAGGCCGACTTCATCGACGCCGCCCGCGCCGATGGCATGCACGACATGTTTGCCCAGAAAGATGCGTTCGAAGCCGAGCGGGCCGGAGAAATAGCGCGAATCATGGCGAACTGGCAGGGCAAGCTGCCGAACCTTGATATCGTCGCGGCCATCATCGCGTGTGCGCGCCACCACAACGTGGCGCTGGCCCTTGTGATTACGCCGCACCACGGCGATGCGTTGGAAATCTACTGGCGCAACGGACTCTGGCCGCGGGTCGAGCAACTCAAGGCCGAACTCACGGCCCTGGTGGCGGCGCAGGGCGGAGCGGTCACCTTATGGGACTTCCTGGACTACAGCACCTTCAACACAGAAAGCGTGCCGCGGGCCGGAGACCGGCGGACGCCGACGCATTGGTTCTGGGAGCCGACGCATTTCAAGAAGCAACTCGGCGAGATCATGATCCAACGGATGTTCGGCAGCGACGCACCCGCGTTCGGGGCGCTGTTGACTCCGAATACAATCGTGGCGCGCGACGCCGAGATTCGTGCCGATCGCCAGTCGCTGATATGCGAGCGCAAAGCCGCGTTACTGACAGCCGTTGAAACGGCGGGCGCCGATGGCTGCGCCCCGCCCGAAAAGGCACCTGGCCCGACCTGACGCGGGCGTGTTCGAGGAGACGGCGCTCTCGGACAAGTCCAAGCGTTTCCCACCAGCGGATTGCGCTGTATGAAGCGGTGATCCATCCCTCTCAAAAGCTCATCACCGACCCATGGCAGGCCATTCCCAGTTCAAGAACATCATGCACCGCAAAGGTGCGCAGGACGCCCGTCGCGCCCGCCAGTTCGCACGCCTGATCCGCGAAATAACCGTTGCAGCTCGCCACGGACTGCCAGATCCGGCCTCCAATCCCCGGCTGCGCGCGGCCGTCACGGCGGCGCGCCAGGCCAACATGCCGAAGGACACCGTCGATCGCGCCATCAAGAAAGCCGCGGGTGCCGGCGGCGGCGATGACTATGTCGAGGTCCGGTATGAGGGCTACGGACCGGCCGGTGTCGCCGTCATCGTCGAGGCGCTGACCGACAACCGCAACCGCACCGCATCCGACGTACGCTCGGCGTTCTCCAAGCACGGTGGGGCGCTGGGGGAGACGAACTCGGTCAGCTTCATGTTCAACCGGCTCGGTGCGATCCGATACCCCGCCTCGGTCGCCTCTGCTGACGACATGCTGGAAGCGGCCATTGAAGCCGGGGCTGAAAACGTCGAAAGCGACAGCGACGCGCACGAAATTACGTGCCCGATCGAGGATTTCTTCGCCGTGCGCGACGCGCTGGAGGCTCGGTTCGGGGCGCCCGAGAGTGCCAAGATCGACTGGCGCCCGACGACGTCCGTGACGCTGGATGAGGATCGGGCCGCCGGCTTGCTCAAGCTGCTGGACGCGCTGGACGAGAATGACGACGTCCAGAACGTCTATGCCAACTTCGATATCCCGGACGCGGTCATGCAGAAACTGTCGGGCTGACACCGGGCCGCGACGGTGCTGAATTGGTCACCAACGGCGAGCATTTCCTAGTGGTAGTGTTCGCCGTGAGGATCGATCCGATCGATCGCGTCGGCTGGCGGTGTTTCGCCAATAAGCCGGTAATGCGAGGCATGCCGGGTGCGGTAACAAACCGTGGGCCTGTCCAGGAAGCCGAGGTGTGCGCCCGCCTTCCCCATATGGATCCACACCTTCTGGTCCATGACCGCCGCCACGTCCTGCGGAAATAGCACCCACGCGATCATGTGCTGGAACGCGGACTTCATCACCAGCAGGCAACTCGTGTCGATATAGGGGCCACCGTTCACGGTCTGGCATTTGGCGATGAGCGAGCCGTCCGTCCGATGTAGCGTGCGGGCGGATGAGCAGGCGTCGAGCCGGTTGTCCCGGGCAAAACGCAGCAGGTTTTCCAGGTGGTCCGGCTGAAACCAGTTGTCCGCGTCCAGGAACGCGATCGCATCGGCACCCTGGGCAATCGCATTGTAGCAACCAATCAGCCGCGGCGTATTGCCATAGTCCTTATAGTTGCGCTGCAGCACGATATGCGTGCCCTGAAACGGCTCGATCCGGGCGGGCGCTGATCCGTCGCAGACCAGGATGTGATGCGCTGGAATGGTCTGGCCTTGGACACTCGCATGCCCCTGGCGCAACCAGGCTTCTTCGGTCTCGAAATACGGCGTTACGACGCAGATTTTCATTCTCGGCAGCTCTTCGGCGATTGGCACATGGTCTGGATCTTTGTCCGATCGCATGATTCACACGCTTGGGACGTGCCGCCCAGCGCGATCATGCTCTAACCGGGATTGTTCGGTCAGGATAGCTTGGCGCGCGCCGCGGCACACGTATAAGCATGCGTTCGTTCGTCGGGGTACGCGAATCGCAAATGGTCAGGCTGCTAGGTATCGATCCGGGATTGCGCTTCACAGGCTGGGGCCTGATCGACGTTGATGGCAACCGGTTGAAGCATATCGCCGACGGGGTGATCGCCACCACCAACACCGAGTCCGTACCAGCCCGCCTGAAAATCCTGCACGACGCGCTGATGGCCCTGCTCGAACAGCACCGGCCGGCCGAGGCGGCCGTCGAGGAAACCTATGTGAACCGGAATGGCGCCGCGACCTTGAAGCTGGGCTATGCCCGTGGCGTGGCGCTGCTGACGCCGGCGCTGGCCGGGGTTCCGGTCACCGAATATGCCGCCAAGACGGTCAAGCTGGCGGTGGTCGGCACTGGCGGAGCAGAGAAGGACCAGGTTGCCATGATGGTGGGCCGGTTGCTGCCTGGGGCGACGATCAAACGAGCGGACGCGGCGGATGCGCTGGCGGTGGCGATCTGCCATGCGCATCA
>JARLIN010000133.1 GCA_031291715.1 Rhodopila sp.
GCCACGTTGCTGGATCAGATGGCCCGGACTGTCGCCGGGCCATGACGGATGGGGGATGCACGATCCAACCTCAGAAGATCGTACTCTAGGAATGATCCCCCGAAACCCTGACCAACAGCTTGCCGAAATTGCGGCCGCTGAGGATACCCGTCAGCGCGTCAGGGGCGTTCTCCAATCCGTCGATCACGTCTTCGCGGTAGACCAGGCTGCCATCGGCCACCAGCGGCTCCGCCATCGCGCGCCATTCGGTCATCCGCTCCGGACGGTCGGAAACGATGAAGCCCTGGATTAGCACCCGCTTGCCAACCACGAAGCCCAGGTTCGGGCCGGGCGGCATTGTCTGCTCGTTGTACTGCGAGACCATCCCGCACATCGCCACCCTGGAGAACGGGTTCAGAAGGTCGAACACCGCGGCCTGCACCGCGCCGCCGACATTCTCGAAGTAGCAGTCGATCCCGTTCGGGCACGCGGCCTGAAGCTCCAGCCGCAGATCCAGGGAGCGGTGATCGACGCAGTCGTCGAAGCCGAGGCTATCCTGCACCCACAGACATTTGTCCGAACCGCCGGCGATGCCGACCACACGCGCGCCGGCCCGCTTGGCGATCTGTCCGGCGACCGAACCGACGGCTCCCGAAGCCGCGGACACCACGAAGGTCTCGCCGGCCTTGGGTTTGCAGATTTCGGTCACCCCGGCATACGCCGTGGCACCCGGCATCCCGAGCACACCGAGATAGGCGGAGAGCGGCGCTGCGCCCTTGGCGATCTTGACCAGACGGTCGCCTGGCGTGACCGAATGGGTCTGCCAGCCGCGTGCGCCCACCACGATGTCGCCTGGCACGAAGCCGGGATGGGCGGAGGCGATGACAGCGCCCACCGTCTCGCCGGTCATGACCTCGCCGATTTGAATCGCTACGGCGTAGGTTTGTTCCTCGCGCAGCCGGCCGCGCATATACGGGTCGATCGACAGCCAGATGGTGCGGGTGACCACTTCCCCCGGGCCGGGGGTCGGGATCTGGTCTTCCCGGATCTCGAAATCCTCGGGCGTGGGTTCGCCGCGCGGCCGCCTTTTCAGTACGACCGACCGGCGGAGACCGGTGCTGCTCATCACACGGCCTCGGCTTTCAGCACCAGCCGGCCGGTTACCTTGCCGTCGCGCAGGCGCATCAGTGCTTCGTACGCATGGCTCTGCGGCAGGGTCGCGACCGGCAGGGCCAGAAGCTCCCCGTCCTGCGCCAGCTTGACCAGTTCGCGGAGTTCCTTCGGGTTGCCGACATAGCTTCCTTGAACGGTCAGCGCGCGGATCGCCATGATCGGCAGCGGCAGCATCAGTTCGCCGCCGAACAGCCCGACCTGGATCAGCTTGCCGCCCTTGGCCAGCGCGTCGAACGCGAAGCGGGCGGTGGCGGTGCCGTTCACCAGATCGATCACGGCGGGCACCGGTCCGCCGGCGGCCTCGATGATCCGCTTGGTCACGGCGGGGCCGTCGCCACTCCCGTCCACCACCTTGTGCGCACCGGCCTTCAACGCCGCGTCGCGCTTTTCCGCGCTGACATCGACGCTGATAATGTTCTGGTGCTTCAACGCCTTGAGCACGGCGATGGCATTCAGGCCCAGACCGCCAGCGCCGACCAGCACGATCGGCTGGGTCGGTGCCAGCGGCATCGCCTTCTTGATCGCCGAAAAGACGGTGATGCCGGAGCAAGCGTAAGTCGCGGCGACCGCTGGATCGAGCGTGCCCGGATCGACGAGGTGGCGGGGGTGCGGGGCAACGACATGCGTGCCGTAGCCGCCGTTCTGGTAAACGCCGAGGCTGCGGGCCGCGACGGTGCACATATTGTCTTCTTCCGCCAGGCACTTCTCGCACGTGCCGCAGCCGAGCCAGGGAAAGACGATACGCAGGTCGCCGACTTTAACGCCCTTCGCGTCGGGGCCGAGCTTGGCAACGCGGCCGACGATTTCGTGGCCCATGGCGAGGGGCAGCGTCACGCCGCGATCGACCAGCGACATCTTCTGACCGCCGCCGAGATCGTAATAGCCCTCCCAGATATGCAGGTCGGAGTGGCAGACCCCGCAATGGGTGACCTCAAGGAGAACCTCGGTCCCCTTCGGCTCCGGCGTCGGCAGCTCTATTTCCTTCAGGGGCTGCCCGTTTTCAACCACGGCCCAGGCGCGCATTTTCAGTCTCCTGCTTTCTTGCGTTCGGAGGATGGATAGCGCGTGCGGAGCCGGGGTCAAGCGGTCTGAAGCATGATCGCGCGGGGCGGAACGTCCGAAGCGCGATCATGCGATCAAACAAATACCCTATGCGGCTTCCGCCATCGTGGAGCGTTCGCAGGCCACCGTCGTGCGATGCATGTCACGCACTTCCTTCGCATCGAACGGGCGGGCGCGGTGCATCGTGGCGCGATTGTCCCACATCACGAGGTCCCACTGCTTCCATTCGTGCGCATAGACAAATTTCCGCTGGGTCGCATGCTCGATAAGGTCGCGGAGCAACGCCCGCGCCTCCGGCACCGGCCAGCCGACAATGGCGCCAGCGTGAGAGGCCAGGAACAGCGACTTCCGGCCGGTCGAAGGATGCCGCCGCACCAGCCGTTGCAGAACGGGCTTGAACCGGATGCGGTCTTCGTCAGTGAAATCAGAGAACCCAAGTAGTGAGCGGGAATAGAGCTGGCTGTGCTCGCAGACCAGGTCTTCGATCTCGGCTTTCGTTTCGTCGTCGAGCGTGTCGTAGCCCGCACGCATGTCGGCGAATTCGGTGTTGCCACCGGCTGATGGGATCAGCCGCGCGGAGAGCAGGGAAAACTTGGCGGGGACCGCCTTGAATGAACTGTCGGAATGCCACAGGCGATTACCCAGGCTGAACAACCGCCTGCGGTTGTCGCGCGCCATCACCTGGTTGTCATTGTCGAGGTTGGAGATGTCGTTGACATGGGCAGACGCGATGCGGCGCGCCTTGCCCCAATTCAGGTCGCCGCTGGCCTCCTCGAGTTCCCCAAAGTTGCGGGAGAACGTCAACTGGGTTTCGTCTTCGAAGTGCTGATCGTGGAAGACCAGTACACCGTACTGGTCCATCCCCTTCTCGATCGCCGAGGCCTGTTCGGGTGTCAGAGGCCGGGTGATGTCGATACCGGAAACCTTGCCGCCAAAGAACGGGCGGGAAACGGGGTCGATGGGCTGGATCGAGATTGTCATGGTCTTACCTCTTGCCGTCGTGGTGCGGTTCGTCCGGACCAGTTGTCGCGGCGGCGTGTTGCTTCAGATGGCCCGGCCCCACCGCATAGGCGTTAAGATGGCAGCACGGCGGTGGGCGTTGTCCCCGTGTCATGGTCGGGCTTGGCCCGACCACCCACGACTTTGCCTCGTTCGGCACCGCAAGTCGTGGGTGGCCGGCCTGCGCCGGCCATGACACAGAAGGAGAAGTCGGTACCGTAACCTCAGTGCAGTTCCGCCAGACCCATCGCGTGACCGAAGCGGCGCGACGGTTCCCCCGGATCGCCGTATTTACGGTGCATGGCGGTGTGATAGGCGGCCGCCAGCAGCAGCTTGTCGCGATCGGGCTGCCGGTTGGTGCCAAAATCCATCAGCATGCACTGGGCGATTTCCTGATTGTGCGGATCGTTGCCCAGCTTGCAGGCGGATAGCGCGATCCGCTGCACCAGCTTGTCGCGGTCCGACGCGCTGTCGCAATACGCCTGGGTCCAAGCGATCGCCTCGGCACCATTCAGCGCGCAGATCGCAGTATCCATGCGGTCCAGAAGCTGATCCGCGCCGAGCGAATGGGCGCCCGCTGGCACCTGCAGCGGCACCGGATGCACTTCACCGATACCTTGCTGATGATAGGCCACGCGGTTGGCGAACATCGCCGCGACGTAGAGCAGCCGCAAGCGGCGCGGGTGGTCGAACGTGTCGTAGAACCAGGCCAGCGTGTTCTGATACTCGTAGCAGTGGTGCGGCATGTTGAACGCGGCCGGGTCCTGGGTTTCCAGGACGATCTGCGCCACCGCCAGTTGGATCACATCCAGGATACGGCGCGGGTCCTTGCCGGCTTTCAGCAGCCTGGTCACGGCTTCCAGCGTTTCGATCTCGCCCTGGCGCAGGATCGCGTTGCTCAGTTCCGCCGCTTCCTGCTGGTTCACCGGCTCCTTATTGCGCAGCATCGCCAGTTCGGCCTCGCTAACGCCGCTGTAAGGCACGGCGTGCAACGCTTCGCCTTCGATCATCATCTTGATGTAATTGCAGGCGACTTCGTAGGTGGAATACCAACGCGGGCCAACGGCGATGTCCAGGGCGCCAGCGTAGATCACGTTATGCGCGTTCTCCCAGCCCAGCGCGTTGCCGAGTTCCACGGTGGAGCGGGCACGGTACGCCTTGTGGCCGGTCGTGTAGGAGCGGTTGTGCAGGATCCGGTCCTGCACATCCATCAGGCCGGCGAAGCACATCTCCGCCAGGACGTCTTTCCGTTCGGCGGTGTTTTCCATCAGGCCGAGAAACATGCGATACGCATCGATCACCTGACCGCGATGTACCAGGGTCATCCAGTTGTTCAGCCGTTCTTTCAGCGGGCCGGTCTGCTGGATCGCCTCCTGGTCCGGCCAATAGACGACCGGTGCCGGCGGCGCCTCCGCCGCGTCGCTGCTGCCGCGATGGCGTGTGTAATGGCCCGGCGCCTTGTTGATCTTCTGGTTCCAGATATCGAGGCCGGTCGGGATGTACCAGATCGTCTGCGCCATCGGCAGCATCGCCAGATGCGACGGCAGCATGCGGTTCAGGTTGATCGTGGCCCGTGCGCTCAGCAGGCAGTGGTCGTTGTTGACGAAATTCGGGTAACCGTCGTCGATCCGCTCGTGATAAGGCACATGCGTGTAGGGCGCATGGATGCGGACACCCTCCGCGACGATTTCCGTCAGTGGCCGGCCGGCGCGAACCAGTTCGTAATAGACATCGCTGGCGCCCTTTTGGTCGCGCATCAGGCAGCGGTCTTCCAGCCTGTCATAGAGACCGCGAACCTCGCTGCTGTTCCTGTTGGCATCCGAGGCGATGTTCGTATCCATCCTGGTTCCTCCCTCCGACTGTCCGTCGATTTCCTTGATCCTACGCTTGACATGAAGGCGGCGACAACCATCGTGCGGGGATCACGGGAGGAATCCGCATGAACAAGGAGCAATCCGGCACGGCGTGGACCGTCAGCGTGGTTGCCGGAACCGGAACGCAGGGATATTCCGGTGACGGATCGGCCGCAACGGATGCGCGCCTGAACAATCCGTTCGACCTTTCATTTTCACCCGACGGCAGCTTGGTTTTTTCAGATACGTTCAATCATTGCATCCGCCGGATAGACGCCGGAAGCGGCATTATTTCCACGATCTGCGGCACCGGCGAGAAGGGATTTTCCGGCGACGGCGGTCCGGCCGCACGCGCGCAATTGAACGAGCCTTATGGTGTGGTCATCGACCGCTCCGGGCGGGTGTTTTTCGCCGATCGGCTGAACCGGCGGGTGCGCGTTATCGATACCAACGGAATGATTGCGACGCTGGCGGGGGACGGATCGGGCCAGTACAGCGGCGATGGCGGACCCGCCGCGCAGGCTGGATTAGTGGAACCGAATGGGCTGGCGCTCAGCCCGGACCAGACGCGATTGTTCATCGCCGATGTCGCCGGGCATCGCGTGCGCGTCGTCGATCTGGGGACCGGGATAATCGAGACGTTTGCCGGCACCGGGGAGGCGCGCCATGACGGCGATGGGGGGCCGGCCACCAAGGCAGCCGTATTCGGTGCGCGCGCGGTGGCGTTCGCGCCAGATGGGTCGCTGTATGTGATGGAGCGGCAGGGAAGCTGCATCCGCCGCATCCGTGACGGCGTGATCGAGACCGTGGCCGGCACCGGTGCGCGCGGTTATGCCGGCGACGGCGGTGATGCGCGCCTCGCGGTGTTCAGTGCGCCGAAGGAGATGGCGGTTGATC
This sequence comes from Rhodopila sp., assembly GCA_031291715.1. Taxonomy (GTDB): domain Bacteria; phylum Pseudomonadota; class Alphaproteobacteria; order Acetobacterales; family Acetobacteraceae; genus Rhodopila. The sequence continues at coordinate 5,964 of JARLIN010000133.1, forward strand.
CGGACGGCAATATCTACGTCGTGGACACGGAAAACCACGCCATTCGGCAGATCGATGCGAAGACGTGGATTGTTACGACGATCGCGTCGGGCCTGGCCCGGCCGCATGGGGCGCTCGTCGCGCCGGATGGTTCGGTTCTGGTCGGCGACAGTGAGCATCATCAGGTACGGCGACTGGTCAGACGCTAGCGTCTCCGCACCCATCGTTGCTTCACCGTCATGGCATGTCCCGGCCATCTGCGCACGAACGGTTGGGGGGCGGATGGCCGGGACAGGCCCGGCCATGACGTTCATGATACGTAACGACTAAGTCACAACCCGCCGCATGATTGCCACGGCTTCCTCGATCTGCGCCGCGCTCACATCCAGATGCGTGCAGGCCCGTCCCCGGAACGTATCCGACACGGACACCGTCACCCCGAACGGCCGCAGCCGCGCCGCGAAATCTGCGGCCGTCAGCCCGGTGCCGCTGGTATCGAAGAACACCAGGTTCGTTTCCGGTGTCTCCACGGTGATCCCCGGTATCTGAGCCATGCCTCGCGCCAGCGCGGCGGCATTGGCATGATCCTCGGCCAGCCGATCGATGTTGTGCTGCAGCGCGTAGATGCAGGCCGCGGCGTTCATGCCGCCCTGGCGCATCGATCCGCCAAGCCGCTGCTTCCAGCGCCAGGCCTCGCCAATGAAATCCCTCGGCCCGGCCAGCACGGCACCCAGCGGCGCGCCCAGCCCCTTGGTGAAATCCACCCAGACGGTATCGCAGTCAGCCGTCACGTCGCTGGCCGCCACGCCCAACGCCACCGCCGCGTTCAGCACGCGCGCACCATCCATGTGGACCTTCATGCCGTGCTGGTGCGCGACATCGGCCACACCCTTGAGCTCCGCCACCTGCCAGCAGGCACCGCCGCCCTTGTTGGCTGTCTGCTCCACCTCCACCAGCCGCTGCGGCGGGGAATAGCGCGACACCGGCCGGATTGCCGCCCGCAGAGTCTCGGCGCTGAAAATGCCCCTCTCCCCCGGCAGGCCGCGGATCATCACGCCGCTGATCGCGCCGGGACCGCCGGCCTCGCTGGACTGCAGGTGTGCGTCCTCATGCGCCAGGATCTCGTCACCCGGACGGCAATGCGTGGCGACCGCGACCTGGTTGCACATGGTGCCGGACGGCACGAACATCGCCGCCTCCTTGCCCAGCAGCGCCGCGGTGCGGTCGCACAGCTCCCACACGGTGGGGTCGGAGCCGCCCTGCTCGTCACCCATTTCCGCTTCCATCATCGCTTCCTTCATGGCGCGAGACGGTTTTGTCTGGGTGTCGGAATACAGATTGATACGGACGGGCAGGGAAAAATCGGCCCGCTTCGGTTCATAGCTCATGCGATGCGCTCCGTCGGAGATCGTGGTGGTCGTACCAGAAGGGGCATTGCCTGCAAAGCCGCGCCATCCGATGCTGTGGCCTCGTGAGGAAGGGCGCCGGATGAAATTCTCCAACTTTCTGTTCCCCAGCAGCATGTCGCCGGACGATGACGGGCGCGTTATCAGCGAAACGCTGGACGAAGCCCGCCTGACCGATGCGCTGGGCTACGACACGATCTGGCTGGCGGAGCATCATTTCGACGGCATCTGCGCCTACGTCGATCCCATCAGCTTCGCCGCCGCGCTCGCCACCGCGACCACGCACGCCCGGATTGGCTTCGCGGTCGCACAGATGGCGTTGCACCATCCGATCCGCTTCGCCGAACAGGTCGCGCTGATCGACCATCTCAGCAAGGGCCGGCTGATTGTCGGGCTGGGCCGCGGCACCGCCTACAATATCTATGACTATCAAGGCTATGGCATCGATCACACCGAGGCGCAGGCCCGGTTCGAGGAAGCCGAGGCAATCATGCTTGAAGCCTGGAAAGGCGAGCGCTTCGACCACCACGGCAAATTCTTTGATCTGAAGCTGCCCGCGCTGCGCCCCTCGACCTACACCAAGCCGCACCCCTACGTGATCCGCGCCGCGGCGACCGAGCACGGCATGCTGGACATCGCCCGACGCGGCAATCCCTTCATGATGAACGTGCAGAGCAATGCCGTCACGGCGCAGCGGATGAATCTGTATCGACAGACACTCCGAGAAATCGGCCTGAACGAAGCGGCCATCGCGGCTCGGGTGGACGAGTGCTGGGTCTGGCGCAACGTGTTCGTCGCCGAGACCGACGCGGAAGCCGAACGCATCGCGGTGCCCGCTTTCGTCGCGATGCATGAACACCGGGTCGAGATGCGCAACCGGGTTTATCAGGAACAAGGCGCATCCATCCTGCCGATGCCACCGGCCGGTGCCGCGCCGCCGGCACATGCCTCGGTGGAACACGCACTGGTCCATGGATCGCCCGCGACGGTGGCCGAGAAATTGTCGGCACTGAAAGCCACCGGTGTCGGCGGATTGATCATCCAGTTCCGCCTCGGCCCGATGTCTTACGAGCAGACCGCCAACAGCCTAACCCTGTTCCGAGAGAAGGTAATCCCCGCACTGTGACTGCCGAATATGATGGTACCGCTTACTGGAAGCGGAATTTGTGTGTCTGCGTCTTTGGATCTCTCACCACAATCATAGCGATGACGCTGCTGCTGCCGTTCCTGCCTCTGTACGTCGAGCAGCTTGGCGTCACCGATCACGCCGCGATCGTGCAATGGTCCGGTGCCGCCTATGGCGCGACGTTCCTGACCGCCGCCTTCACCGCGCCGCTTTGGGGCAGGCTGGGGGATCAATACGGCCGCAAACTCATGCTGATCCGCGCCAGCCTGGGCATGGCCGTGGCGATGTCGTTGATCGGCCTTTCGCAGAATGTCTATCAACTTGTCGGACTCCGTCTGCTGGCGGGACTGCTCGGCGGCTATTCGTCCGGCTCGATGGTGCTCGTGGCGACACAGACGCCGCGCGCGCAAACGGCATGGGCATTGGGCATGATGTCCTCGGGCGTGATGGCCGGCAACCTCGCCGGCCCCTTGATCGGCGGCTTACTGCCGCCATTGATCGGGATTCGCATGACGTTCCTGGCGGCGGGCGCGATCATTTTCGTTGCCTTCCTGGCCACGACGTTCCTGATCAAGGAGGAACCGAGACCGCGGCGATCGGGCAAGACCGCACAGAAAGGCGGGTTCGCGTCGGTTCCGGATAAGCGGCCGATCATCGCGATGCTGGCCACCGGCATGCTGCTGATGTTCGCGAACATGTCGATCGAGCCGATCATCACGGTCTATGTCGCGCAGATCGTCCCCAATCCGGCGCATGTCACGATCGTCGCGGGGCTGGTGATGTCGGCGGCCGCGCTGGGCAGCATTCTTTCGGCGTCCCGTCTGGGCAGGCTCGCTGATCGGGTCGGGCATTGGGCGGTCATCATCGGCTGCCTGCTGGTGTGTGCCGGGCTGTTGATCCCGCAAGCCTTCGTCACCGCCGGCTGGCAACTGGTCCTGCTGCGCTTTCTCATGGGGCTGTCGCTCGGTGGCCTGCTGCCCTGTGTCGCGACCGTGATCCGGCACAATGTGCCAGAACGCAGCGCCGGCAGCATCCTGGGTTATTCCACGTCGGCGCAATATGTCGGGCAGGTGGCGGGACCGCTGGCGGGTGGCTTTGTCGGCGGCCATTTCGGCATGCGCGCCGTGTTTCTCGGCACATCGGTGCTGATGGCGGCGGGTGCCTTGTATGGGTGGATGTCGCGGCCTCGGCATTAGGGCACGGGCGTCCTGGGCGGCACGTTCGACAGGCGTGCGCCCAGGCCAGCCAGCATTGCCGTCTGCACCGCGACGCCCTGACGTTGCGCTTAGGGCGGCAGATGTTCGGTTCCTTCTACACCGCTTCGATCTGCACCTGGTTCGTATTGTAGGTTGTCGCACCGCACGGCGCCGCGCGGTCGGTCGTAAGAACGTTGGCGCAGCCTTGTGAGTCAGCGCCGTCTGCTCCCGGTGTGTACCACGCGCCTTCCTTGATCGAGACCACGCCTGGCGCGATGCGGTCCGTCACCTGAGCCGGCAGCACCGTCGCGCCGATGTCGTTGAATACCCGCACGCGCTGTCCGTCCACGATTCCGCGCGCCGCCGCATCATCCGGATTCATCCACACCGTATCCGGATCGACCCGCGCGAGGCCTGGCTGGTTGCCGTGGATGCTGTGCGTGCGCGCGCGGGATTTCGGCGTGCAGAGGCTGAGCGGGAACCTCTGCGTATCGTCGTCAGGCGCAAACCAGGTCGGAATCGGCGGGATCACGCCCAGCCCGTATGGATCGGGATTGGCTGCCAGGACGGTTGAATAGACTTCGATCTTGCCCGATGGCGTCGCGAATGTGTGGGTGTCGGGATCGCGAATCTGCCTGGCGAAGGCGACCACGTCCTTGGGCGCCGGAAACCGCGCGACTCCCTGTTCCGCGAAGGCGTCGAAATCATCCACCGCGTCGGCAGTGAGGTCCTTCAGCCACTCTTTCTCGGTCTTGCCGTTGTAGCCGTTGATGCCGACCCGGCGTGAGAGTTCGTCGAAGATGTCGATGTCGTTGCGGCATTCATACATTGGCTCGATCGCCTGCCGCATGAAGATCGCGTAGTGACCGGCGCCTGCCCACGGCGTATGAACGTCGTTCCGCTCCCAGAAGGTGGTCGCGGGCAGGACGATGTCGGCCAGCCGAGCCGTCGGGGTCAGGAAGTGATCCTGCGCGACAATGAATTCCACCTTGTCCAGGGACGCCGCCATCTTCCCGGCGTTCGGGCATTGGTTGAACAGGTCTCCGCCGGATGAATAGATCATGCGAATGTCCGCCGGATACCCGCCCGCCCTGCCCCGCGCCAGCAGGTCCGCCAACAGCGGCGAGGCCACTTTCGATTCGATCGGGTTCTTGCCGATCGGCAGGCTCTTGATTCCCGCCCGGCCGGTCGCACCGTTGCTGACGCCGGAGCTGCCGCCGCTGATTCCGACATTCCCGGTGATCGCGGCCAGGGCATAGGCGGCGCGGTGGAATTGTTCGCCATACACCGTCCGGCCGGCGGCATAACCCGCCTGGATCGCCGCGGGCCTGGTGGAAGCGAATTCAATCGCCAGCCGGCGGATCGTTTCGGCCGGAATGCCGGTGATCGCCGACGCCCATTCCGGGGTTTTCGGTTGCCCGTCGCTCAATCCCAGCAGATAGGACTTGTAGGACGCACCGGTCGGGACCGGCCCTTCATCGAGGCCCAGCACGTACCGGTCGCAATACGCCTGGTCGTGCAGGTTTTCCGACACGATCACATACGCCATGGCGATCAGCGCCGCTGCGTCGGTGGACGGCCGAATGAAGACATGCTCATCGGCCAACTGCCGGCTGGTCATCGTTACACGTGGATCGACGCAGACGATGCGGGTGCCGTTCTTCTTCGCGTGTTTCAGGTACTGCATCGTACCGGTGCCGAACGTGCCGTCACCCGGACTCCAGCCCCACATCAGGATCAGTTTGGAGTTGACGAAATCCGTCGGCTCCCGCCCTGCCGACTTGTAGTCCTTCTCCCCATAAGTGATGCGGACCGCGAACACTTCCGCTTCGGCCGACATGTTGGACCAAAGGTCGGTGCAGCCGCCAAACATATACAGGAAGCGCTGCGCGGCCACGCGCCCGTGCAGCATCGACTGGCTGCCGGTGCGGGAGGCATCCAGGATCGAGGCGTTGCCGTAAGTTTCCCGAATGCGCAGCATTTCCCGCGCGACGGTATCGAGTGCCTCGTCCCAACTGATCCGCTCATATTGGCCCGATCCGCGAGGGCCAGTGCGGCGCATCGGATATTTGAGCCGGTCGGGGTGATAGGTCCGTTCGATCTGGCCCACGCCGCGGGCACAGGCCGGCAGCGGCGGATGCTCGGGGTTCCAGCGCCGCGCGTCGGTGGAGATATGGACGATGCGGCCGTCGCTGACATGCGCATTGACCACACAGCGGCCGCCGCAGTTGTGGCCGCATGTGCTGGTGACAATGGTTTCCCCCGGTTTGGCGGCGGCGCGCGGGGCTTCGTAGATCGTTGCGCTCATTTGCAGATCACGTTCAACAGAGCTTGCTGGCTGGATCGGACAGCGGCAGCCGCACGCTGCAGGGCCGCCGGGAGATCGGCCGGTCGTTCGACCCTCTCCCCATAGCCGTCATGGGCGGCGACGATTTTTTCGAACGACGGCGCGGGCAGGTCCGCCAGCAGCCGGCCATCCGCCTCACCGGCGAGTCCCTTGCTGTACATATCCAGGGTTGCGTTGCGAACAGCGCCATACAGCGAATTGTTATGGATGATCGTCAGCACCGGCAGCTTCTGCATCTGCGCCGTGTAGTGACAGGCTGTCGGGTTGGAGAACATGTAAGCGCCATCCCCAAGAACCGAAAGCACCAGGCTACGCGGCGACGCCAGCTTGGCGCCGAGCGAGGCGGGGAAGCCCCAGCCCAGGCCCCCGGCCGAGCTCAGGGCAAACAGGCTCCCGGGCGTGTGCAGCGGGCAGTATTCCTGCCGGAACGAATACTCGCTGATCACTTTGGTGTCGGCGTCGATCACTTCGCGCAGGCAGTAATTGAGCCATGGCAGGCTGATCGTCTCCGCCTGCCCTGCCCGCTCGGCCTCCTGCCGCCATGTATCGTGCAGACCGCGGGACCGCTCGCGCAGCCGTTTGTCGCGCGCGATGACGTGCGGTGCGGCGCGCTTTGGCAGGGCGGCTTCCAGAGCGTCCAGCACGGACAGGCAGGTGGCGGTCAGCGTCAGGTCGGAGGGGAAGCTGCGCATCGGCAGGCGGCCGTGCAGCGGATCCTCGCCGATCTGCACGACGCGGGCGCCGGGTGGCGGAGACACCTTGCTGGACAGCCACGGCACATCCGTTTCGAACACGATCACAAGGTCGGTGTCTTGCAGCAACGGCCCGGGCATGGAGCCCTGGAACATCGGATGATCCGCCGACAGGGCGAAATACCGCGTGTTATAAGGCACCACCGGCAATGCGTAGCGTTCCGCCAGCCGTGACAGCACAACGCTGTCGCGCGGGTCCTTGCCAAGCATCCCTGTGATGATCAGGGGATTTTTCGCGGCGGCGATCCAGTCCGCCAGCGTGTCGATATCACCGGCGCGCGCCTCCGGCGGTCGCGGAACCGCACGATGGACGCGGTTGCTTTCGGCGGTGGCGGACATCACTTCGCCCAGCACTTCGCGCGGCAGACTGAGATAGGCGGGGCCTTGCGGCGATGCGTTCACGATTTCCAGCGCGCGATCGACCACCGAGGCAGCCTGATCGCCGCGTTTCATTTCGTAGTCCCACTTGACCAGTTCGCGCAGCATGCCGGCCTGGTCGAACATCTCCTGCGCCCATTGGATATGCGCGCTGCGGGAGCCTTCGGCCCCGTGTTCGGTGAACGGTGTACGACCCGAGGTCAGCAGCATCGGCACCCGGTCACGGCTAGCGTTGATCAGCATATTGATCGCGTTGGCGGTGCCGACATTGGTGTGCAGCATCACCGCCTGCGGCTTGCCGGTGACCATGGTGTACCCGTGCGCCATTCCGACGGCGGCGTTTTCATGCGGCACGACCATGGGACGAGGCACCGGCCGGTTGGTGCGGGCGGCGCGGGAGAACGCTTCGACGATCGGCGCGAAATCGGTGCCGGGATTGACGAACAGATGCTCGATGCCGTGCGCGGCGAGCGCTTCCAGATAGTCCTCGGCAGCGATACGCGGCGGCTGAGTCATGAACGGTTCCCTTGTTGCTGGATGGCTCGCCAGACGCGTTCAGGCGTGGCGGGCATATCGATGTGGGTCACGCCAAGCGGCGCCAGGGCGTCCAATATGGCGCTGATGATGGTCTGCGGGGCGGCAATCGCTCCGGCCTGGCCCGACCCTTTCACACCAAGCGGGTTCGCCGCCGTCGGGATGCCGGTCAGGGTTATGTTCAGGTCCGGAAGGTCCACCGCGCGCGGAATCTGGTAATCCATGAACGATCCGCTGAGCATCTGGCCGGAGTCCGGATCGTAAACGGTATGTTCGGTCAGCGCCTGGCCGATGCCTTGCGCCACGCCGCCCTGAACCTGTCCGACGGTCAGCAGTGGATTGATCAGGGTTCCGTAGTCATCGACCGCGGTGTAGCGGTCCAAGGTCACCTGCCCCGTTTCAGGGTCAATCTCGACCTCGGCGACGTGGCAACCATTGGGGAAGGTGATGATGTCCAGCAAATTCCAGACGTAGGTGTCCAGGGACGTATCGCGCGCGACAGCGAGAAGATCGACCGCGCGGTCTTCAACGGTGAACAGCCCATTCGCGAACACGACCTGATCCGGCCGGGCTTGCAACAGTCTGGCGGCGACCGGCTTGCCTTTCTCAATGACAGTCTGCGCGGCCTTGAACAGCGCCGCGCCGCCCATGTGCATGGAGCGTGCGCCCCCATGACCGTTGCCCTCGGGGATTTCCGCGGTGTCGCCCTGGATGTAACGAAACTGCTCCAACGGCAGCCCCAGTAGATCGGCGGCGATCTGGGGATATGCCGTCTCGTGCCCCTGTCCGTTGCTTTGCGTGCCGACCAACAGGGTTACGATGCCGTCGCCGCCAAAGCGGATTTCGGCACCCTCGTTCGGTGCGCCACGAGCGGTTTCCAGGAAGCAGGCGACGCCGATGCCGCGCCGCAGGCCCTGGCTTTCGCTGGCCGCACGCCGCTGCGCGAAGCCGGCGTGGTCGGCCAGCGCCAGCACGTCATCGATGTTGGCGGCGAAACGGCCGCAGTCCACGACGGTGCCCAGCGCCTTCTGGTATGGGAAAGAACCGATCAGGTTGCGGCGGCGCAATTGGATCGGATCGAACCCGCATTGCCGCGCGGCCTTGTCGATCAACCGCTCGATCACATAGTTCGCCTCGGGCTTGCCGGCGCCGCGATAGGCGTCGATCGGTGCGGTGTTGGTGAAGGCGGCCCGCACATCCATGAAGATCGCCGGAATGACATAGCCGCCGCCCATCGCCGCGGCCGGGGCGTTGGTCGAACTTCCCGGCCCGCCGCCGGACATATACGCACCCAGGCCGGCGATCGTGCTGACATCCAGCGCCAGGAACCGGCCATCCGTATCCAGCGCCAACCGTCCGCGCGACACATTGTCCCGCCCCTGCGCGGTCGAGACAAAATCCTCGGCCCGGTCTTCCACCCACTTCACCGGGCGTCCTAACCGGCGAGCGCACCACAGCAGCATCACCCATTCCGGGTACAGCGCGTTCTTGATCCCGAAGCCGCCGCCGACATCGGGCGCGGACACCCTGATCCGGTCGCGTGGACAATGGAACACACTGTTGGCGAGCTGATCGCGGATGGCATGCACGCTGGCGGCGGTAACGAACAGGTCGAACACGCCGTCCGTCCAACGCCCGATCGCGGCCCGCGTCTCGATCGGGGCGACCACCAGCCGATTGTTGACGACCTCGATCTCCACGACATGCGCGGCCGTGGCGAAAGCTGCGTGAACCCTGGCCTGATCGCCTCGCTGGAACCGAAACGACTCGTTGCCGGTGTCCCACAACGGCGGCGCTCCCGGTCGCAGCGCCGAGACCGCATCCACGACACAGGGCAGCGGTGTGTAATCCACCGCCACCTGTTCCGCCGCATCCCGCGCCGCGAATGCCGTTTCGGCCACGACGAACGCCACCGGATCGCCGACATGACGCACCTTGCCGCGGGCCAGAGCCGGGCGCGGCGGCACGATCATCGGTGCGACC
>JARLIN010000013.1 GCA_031291715.1 Rhodopila sp.
GCGACCGGCCGATCAAGTGAAGTCAGTCTCGCAGAGCATGAGTTTCCACTGTTCCCGAACCAGGATGCCGCCAAGGCTGCTTCCTACAGCCGGAAAATCCCGCTGCTGGTTTACTTCAGTTCCTCGGTGCGCGGTCTCGGCCCGGGCTCGGACGTCGTGATGCACGGCCTCAAGGTTGGCCAGGTTACTGATGTCCGATTGACCTATGATCTCGCGAAGGAAGCCGTACTCGCGCCCGTACGTCTGGAGATCGAGCCGGAGCGAATTGTTGGTATCGGGCGCAAAGTCGTCCAGAATACCGACGAGATGATTCAGGACCTGGTGAAGAAAGGCCTCCGCGCGACGCTTCAAAGCGGGAACCTGTTGACCGGCGAGTTGCTGGTTTCACTTGAGGTCATCCCGGACGCACCTGCCGCCACGGTGACGATGCAGGACGGTGCTTTCGTTTTTCCGACGACCGAGTCAGGCGGGTTGTCCGGTCTGCAGGCGTCGGCCGGGGATCTTCTGCGCAACGTTAACGCCATCCCCTTTGCCAGCATTGGCCAAAGTCTGGACGTCATGACCAAGAACATGAGTGCGCTTACCAACGGTCCGCAACTCCAGCAGGCACTGACCGCACTGGCAGGCACAATGAGCGAGGCGCAGGCGCTGATGAAGAAGTTGGACACGGATATGGGGCCGGCCCTGAAGCAACTTCCAGAGATCACCACCGCGCTGCAAACCACGCTGAAGCAAACAAACCAGCTGATGCGATCGGTCGACACGGGATACGGCGACAACACGCAGTTTCATCGTGATCTGGACCGGCTGATGGCGCAAACGAACGATGCGGTCCGTTCGTTCCAGGCGCTGGCCGATTTGCTGGTTCAGCATCCCGAGGCGCTGGTGCGCGGCCGGACGGGCTCGGCCAGCCAATGAATCGCGTTCATCGGCTTCGGCTTGCTGTGGTTCTGTGCGCGACCCTGGCGGCCGCTTCGTGCGCGTCACCGGATCCCAAGCTCTACACGATCGCCCCGCTGCCAGGAGCCGAACTTTCCGGCGCCCCCAAAGTCGTCGCACTGCACACCGTGGGCACCCCGCGGTACCTGCAGCGCAACCAGATCGTGCGGTCGTCGGAGGACTACCGGCTTGACCTGAGGTCCAACGAGTGGTGGGGCGAGCCGCTCGATGCGATGCTGGGACGGGTGCTGATGGAAGATTTGACCCAGCGGCTACCTCAAAGCACGATCTATACGTCGTCCGGCGCGGTCACCGGGTCGCCTGATGCAACCATCGAGGTTCAATTGCAACGGCTCGATTTGGACCGCACCGGCAACCTGCTGCTCATCGCCCAGGGCTCGGTGTCGTTCAAGAACAAGGCATCCCCCAATACACGCAATTTTCACATATCGCAGCCATTGCCGTCGCCCGGCGCCGAGGGCCAGGTCGCGGCTACAAGCGTGGCACTTGCCCAGGTGGCGGACCGCATCGCCGGCATGCTTGCCAATGAGCCCGATCGCAGATGATTCCGCCGCGGACCGCGGATGTACTGGCAGATCGGGTCGATGCTGTCCTTCGCGAGTGTCCAGGGTGCGGACTGTTCCAGATCGAGCCCGCGCTCTCGCCGGGCCTGACAGCGCGGTGCGAACGTTGCGGAACCACGCTCCGCCGAACACGGCAACATCCGCTTGACCATAGTCTGGCACTGGCTTTCGCCGCCCTGATCTTGCTGACGGTGATGTGCATGAGCACACTTATGACCGTGAGCACATCGGGCATCATGCATCAGGCGGGGATCTTCTCCGGCCCGGTGGAACTGGTGCGGCGCAGTATGTCGGCCCTTGCCGTCGTGGTGGTGTTCGTTACCGTTGTCGCGCCATTGAGCAACCTGATCGGTACCATCTACGTGCTGCTGCGGATCCGCGAAGCGAAGCCTCCGCGGCATCTTCGCCGCGTATTCGCGTTGGTCGAGCGGCTCTCGACCTGGTCGATGGTCGAGGTCTTCGTGTTCGGCGTCTTCGTTGCCTATGTGAAGCTCGGCGATCTCGTCAGGATTGAGTTGGACACAGGCGTTTATGCCCTGTTCGCGCTCACATTCGTCCTTGTCTGGGTCGACGCGGCGTTGGATCGGGAAGCGGTCTGGGATGCTTTCGACAGCGGCCGCGCCCGGGAAGTGTCGCGTTTGGCCCTTCGTAGCGGGCGCGTGCCGCCTGGGTCGATCGGGTGCGAGACCTGCACCCTGGTGGCCATTCCGGACGCACATGGCGCGGCCTGCCCTCGCTGCGGTTCACCGCTGCATGCCCGCAAACCGGACAGTATCGCCTGGACCTGGGCGTTGGTGCTTGCCGCCGCGGTGCTCTATGTTCCCGCGAACATATACCCGGTCCTCACCGTCATGCAGCTTGACGCCGGACAACCCAGCACGATCCTGGGCGGTGTGCGCGAGCTGATCCAGTCACGGATGTATCCGCTGGCCGCACTGGTGTTTTTCGCCAGCATCGCCGTCCCCATGCTGAAGCTGGTTGGCCTCACGGCAATGCTGATATCAGTGCAGATAGGTCACACGCGCTGGCTTCGAGACCGAACACGATTGTATTACATTATCCGACGCATCGGTCGCTGGTCGATGATCGACATCTTCATGGAGGCCCTGCTCGGCGCTCTTGTTCAATTTGGCGGAGTCGTCACTATCGAACCGGGTATCGGTGCGGTGGCGTTCTGCGCCGTCGTCATCCTCACGATCTTCGCTGCCGAGACTTTCGATCCCCGCATCATGTGGGATGCCGCCGAGGAGCCGACGAGCGTCAACCGGGTTCATGCGAGAGCATAGGTCGGCGGTATATCTCGGCGATCTGCCAGACCAGCCATCTTGAGAGTTGTCGAGGGTGTTTCACCAAATATCTGGTGGTATTTGACAGCGAAACGTCCGAGCTCCCAGAAACCGAGTTCTGTCGCGACATCGGTTACCCTGGTAACGTCGGGATCGGCTTGCCGCAACGCGCGCCGCGCCAGACGCATGCGACGAAGCAACAGGTACTGCGTGGGGCTTACGCCATACTGCTCCTGGCAGGCCATGCGGAGGGTCCGGCTGGAAACACCGATCGCATGACTGGTCGCCGGCATATGCAATGGCTCGAGAGGATGCGCTCGAAGCATCTCGGAGAACCGGCGGATGATGATTCGATGATGCTGCATGGCCGTGCTGTCGGAGCGGACACTTGCCATGCTGATACTCTCCAACATGGCTTGAATCAGCGCCTGTTCCAGCCCGCGTACGGACGCGGGGTGCTTCAACAACTCCGGGGAGGTTTCCACCAAATGTCCCGCGGCCGCATGCAGAGAGCGCAGCCGAGCCAGCGCCCCAGGCGGTGGCGTGATGACCGTGCAACCACTTATCCAACTCGAACTACAGCCGAAGTAGGACGTACAAATCGCCTCCATATCGTCGTCTGCAAGTGATATGGCGCCCCAACTGGTTGGTCCCGACAATCGAGAAACATACTCTTGTCCGGAACCGAACAGCGCAAGGTCCTCTTGTCCTATCTCGGCGCCGTCCCAAAACATGCTTGGTCCCGGCGCTGTCAGAAAAATGATCCCGGGCCGGGGCATATCCACATGGACGATGCGGGCCAGGTGCTCGCAGCGACGCTGCGCAAATAGGCGGCCGATGTCGATCAATATGCTGCGAGCCTTGAACTGTCCCCTTTCCGTCACGAGAAGTTCGCAACCGCGTGGCCGGATCAACGAGATAAATTCATCGGGGTCGCTGGATTCGACGATCCTGTTCGCGCACATCTAAATCCCCCAAACAATATGATTATAAACGCGATATATTCAGGATGTTTTTGTCTATCGGGTGTCCAATATTGCCTATGCAGATTCGGCACGCACTTGATAGTTAAAAGATCGCGTTCTTGTTACCTCGGGGCAGGAGCGGGTTCGGCTGGATTCGCTCGTGCGGATTGCGTTGTTCCGGCTCAAGATTTTCTGAAGAAGGCTATGCACACGACTCCCGCGCCAATCGGGTCCAGACCCAATGAACAATTCGGGATGCGGCCCGGCTGGGGTTCGGTTGCGTGGGAACGGTGACGGTTGGCGTGTCCGTCACGCCGGCCAGGCCGCGTGCCGAAATCGCATAGCCTCCCGTTATGGTGCCACATATAGCCTCGACCGGGACACTGATCTTGGGACGCGGAAATATGGAACGGTCCGGGAGGCGGGTCTTAACCCGGTCGAAGCCCAGGCGAAGTCCTATCCTGTGGGGAGGCCGTAACCCGGTCAGCCTGGTCACGCGCGGCTCCAGAGGACGCTGCCCCATGCGACGTTTGAATGTGCTGTGGGTGGGGTTTCTCCTGCTCACGACCCTCTCGGCCCGCCCTGCTCGGTCAGCAGATCCGCCTCTACCCGATGCAGATCAGGCTCAACGGCCCGATGCCAGCGGCGAAGACGACGCGACCGCCCTCGCCAAGAAGTTGCAGAACCCGATCGGGGATCTCTACAGCTTCCCGTTCCAGAACAATACCAACTTCAATTACGGCCCGAACAAGGGCACGCAGGACATCCTGAATGTCCAGCCGGTCATTCCCATCCATGTCAACGAGGACTGGAATATCATCACCCGCACGATCCTGCCGCTGATCTGGCAGCCGTCGTTGCAGCCGGCGCAGACCGTGCCGTTCGGCACCGGTCCCACCACGTTCTCGGCGTTCCTGTCGCCGGCCAAGCCGGTCAACGGCTGGTTATGGGGCGCCGGGCCGGTCGTGCAGGTGCCCACCATCAGCGACAAAACCCTCGGCTCCAACATCTGGGGCGGCGGCCCGACCGGCGTGCTGGTCTACATGAAGGGGCCTTGGGTTGCCGGTGCGCTGGCCAACAACGTCTGGTCGTTCGGTGGCACCCAAGGGCTCAGCGGCACACGCTACAACATGTTCCTGGTTCAACCGTTCGCGAACTACAATTTTGGGGAGGGATGGTATGTCGGCAGCGCCCCAATCATTACGGCGAACTGGCTTGCCGCCGGCAACAAGGCCTGGACCCTGCCGGTGGGTGCGCAGGTCGGCCGCGTCGTGAAGATCGGCGGGAAGCTGCCGGTCAACCTCCTTATCGGCGCCTACTATAATGCGCTCCGCCCCGAATTTGGCTCCACATGGCAGCTGCGCACGCAAATCACGTTGATCTTCTGAGTGGTGGATGGCCCGTGCCACCGATCTGGAAAGACCCTGCGATGATCCGCCGATCCAAAGCCGCTGCGATATTCACCGCCACAGTGCTTTCACTTGCTGGCCTGGTGACCGTCCCCGCACAGGCACAGTTCTTCTCCAACAAAGATGGCTATGCCGACGATGGCAGTCCTCGGCTGCAGGTGGAACTCGCCCCTTATCTCTGGTGGCCCGGTTTCGGCGGCTCGGTGAAACTGGCCTCACCGCTGGTTAACGATCGCACGCCCGGCAGCTTCAGCACCGGCCTCCTGAGCACTTCGCTCCTTAAGGATGTGCTGCATGCGGCCATCATAGGCGCGGGCATCGTGCGTTATGGACCTTTCTCCGCGGAGATGGACATTCAGTATTTGTCTGTGAGCGAGAGCAAAAACCTGGTCACCAGTCCGGCGGGCGAGGTCTTTCGGGTAAAAACGGCTGTCGAACTGGTACGAGTTGCCCCCGGGGTCGGCTACCAGGTCTATGCCGGCGATGTCTTCGGCATTCCGACATCCGTCGATGCACGGGCAGGATTTTCATATTTGGCCACATCGGAGACATTTACGGGCGAGGCCGCCCTGACCGGCCTCAGCTCAAGCAATAGCACCGGCTTCGTACAACCCTGGCTGGGAGCACGAGCCGACTTTGTCCTGTCGCCGCGCTGGCGCATTGAACTCGGCGGACTGGTGCAGGGCCTCGGGGTCTCCGGCGGCTCCTGGGGCTGGGGCGCATCGGGGAACGTTTCCTATGCCATGACCGACTGGGCGGCGCTGACCTTCGGCGCGCGCGCGTTGGAAACCGAACGGTTTGGGGACAGTGATACGGCACGCGGGTCGCGGCGGTCGCTCTCACTCGTCACCTACGGACCCATCATTGGTGTCAGTTTCCGGTTCTAGAGGCGTCCGCGGCCGATGCCACCGTGCTGTCTTCTTCGTCAGTCGCGGCCCAGACCCGCGAAGGTCGGGGCGCCAGGCAGGACGCCCCGCGATCAGCCGAAGGCGGAAACCCTCAACTGGTAGGGCTGGCGAGCGTCAGTTCCACGCGCCGGTTCTCTGCCCGGCCTTTCGCCGTGTTGTTCGAGGCGACCGGCTGCGTGTCGCCATACCCGTGCGCCTCGACCAGATCCGGCTTCATGCCTTGCGAAACCAAAAACTCCATCACGTTTTCGGCACGCTTCTGCGACAGCATCTCGTTCGAGGTGATACCTTGCTGCTGCAATGCCGGACCGATCGGAGCATTGTCCGTATAGCCGTTCACCATGATCTTGTTCTGCTGCGTCGGCACGAGCTTCGCCGCCATCCTGGCGATGATCTGCTTTCCTTGGGCGCTCATCTGCCAGCCGCCCGACGGGAACAGCAAGTCGCTGTTGACAGTGTATTTAATCGCCCCCTGCAGGCGGCTGATCTGCGTCTTGTCGGCCGCAATCTGTTCCGACATCGACGCATTCTGCTGCTGAAGCTGTTGATTTTGCGCCTGGAGCGCGTCGTATTTACTCTGGGAGACGCATCCCGTCAGGCCCATGGCCGACATGTCATTGATCTGAATCAAGGTTCGATCGTGTCGCGCGTCACCCCACCAAGCCGCGGTGGCCAGATCACCCATTGATCCAGGTCAATGACTGGACAGGGCCTTCGTGCGAGGGCGCAGGCTTTAGCTTATTTGTTTGAGAAGGCGATTCACGTCCGAGACAGACGCAACCTCAGACGATCGCACCCTAGGGGAGCCGGAGAGGAATGAAATGGCCGATATCGGTTTAACGTAGTTATGACCGCACTCAGCGCCACTTGGTTCTGACGGCGATTCGCACCACAATGGAACCTGCTTGGAGCGCAAGTTGGGCCTGGGGATTGTCACTCATATCGGTGACCACCGCAGTTCACGCCTTTGGCATCGTGATGATTTTTCGCGGTTTGCAGTGGGTCGGCCAGATAACCAGGAGCCAGGAACAAGATATTCGGCATCCGACGACGCTCGCAGTCCTGCTCATCGCCATCGTTGGACTTCTGTTGTCGATCCTGCATGGCTTCGAGGCTGCTCTCTGGGCGGCGGCGTATCTACTGGTGGGTGCGATCGGATCGCAGAGGGACGCCGTTCTGTATTCGCTTGATTCGTTCACAACGCGAGGAGCCTCGGGCCTCGAACTGGGCCCGGAATGGCGGTTGATGGGCGCGCTGGAGGCCGCCGATGGCATGTTGCTGTTTGGCATCAGCACCGCCTTCGTCTTCACCGTGATGTACCGCATTGTGGGTACCACTGACGACATCGAGAGGCCTCATCTGTGATTGTCTCGAATCTGAGGTTCGGCCACTATGGCGAACTTCAGATTCGAGACGCCAGGTGCAAGCGATCACATGGCGCACCGGACTGCGAACCAGACGTAATGAAAATTCTGATGTTCCACGATAGGAGAATCACGAATGAACGGAAGTCGGGTCACCATCGCCGCGGTAATGAGTGAGATCATGCTCGTGCCGCTGCGCCGACGACGTGAAAGACTGACCAGCTGTTGTGATTCTGCGTGCATCGATGACATCGAAACAGGAGCGGCCATGAATACCTTTCGGATAATGTGGGCTTTCGTCGCGCTTGCGTCCGTCGCCGGATGCCAGAGCCAGAGCCAGATGTTGGCGGACGAGCAGACCGTCGCGATTCAGGCGGCAGTGCGACGCGGCCAGTTTGAACTGGCCTGCCCAAACGCCACTGGAACCGTGCTGTCCAGCAACTTTTTGCAGCCGGTGCTGTATGGCGGCCTGGAACGCGCGGAATACACGATCGGCGTCGCTGGTTGCGGCAAGCGAGCCGTCTATGTCAGCGTGTGCCAGGTCGGGTCGGTGGCCTGCTTCGCGGCGGGGACCAGCGGAGGCGACGTGATCTCACGGTTCCAAGGCGGAGGATGACACCCTCAAAAGACACCTCCCTGCCACCCGCCACCCTATCCATATCCACTATAATCGGCATGGTACTGCTCGCCCGGCGATGAAGCCCGGTCGGATAGAGGTGAGCGGGTCGACTTCTTGCGCGCCATCACCGACCCGGCCATTCCTTGCCGAAACCGCATAGGCGCGGCTTGGATTGATCGTCAGGCTTCTGTCTCGAATAGAGGGACAAGATGACCAATCGCTCAAGATTATTCCGTGCTGTCGGTGGGGTCGCTGTCGCCACGGCCCGATCAGGGCTTTCGATACGAGCCTGACA
>JARLIN010000134.1 GCA_031291715.1 Rhodopila sp.
ATCCCTGAAAAACAATATGCCCCGCTTTGTCACCACCAACAGCAGCGCCTGCTTGCACCGTTCAGAATGCGACTTGACGATGCATTTGACATTCAGGATGCCGCGATCAAACGTAAGCGTCGTTCCGGCGCCACCTTCCGGCTGATGTCCTGATCTGCGAGTCTGCGGCTTGGCTTTGACCGTTAGGCTTAGAATGGACACAGCGGATAGTGCTATCAGCAAGCCGGTTCGACGGCTTGAGGTGTTCACCGGCGCGGGTCGCCGGCGGACGTGGAGCGACGAGGACAAAGCGCGGGTGGTCGCGGAGATCGAGACCAGCGGCGATTCTGTTTCCGGCGTGGCTCGGCGGCATGGATTGTCGCCGCAGCAATTGTTCGGCTGGCGCCGGCAAGTCAGAGAAGCTCAGGCGGTCGTTTCCAGGGATGATGAACCGCGGTTCGTCCCGGCGGTGGTCGATGCGGTACCGTCCGACACGGCGGGCCCTCGGCAGCGCAAGACCACGCGTCGGCATTGGGACGAACCGCTCGCGGGAACGATCGAGGTTGCGATCGACGACGTGATGGTGCGGATCGGCCCCGGCGCCCCGGCGGACACGATCGCCGTGGTGTTGCGGGCGTTGAAAGCCGGCGCGTGATCGGCCCGACCGGTGCGGTGCGGGTGATGGTGGCGACCAAGCCTGTGGACTTCCGCAAGGGCGCCGATGGATTGGCGGCCCTGGTGCGCGAGAGTTTGGCGGCGGATCCGTTTTCGGGCGCGGTCTATGTGTTCCGCGCGAAACGCGCGGACCGGATCAAGCTGGTATTTTGGGACGGCACGGGTCTGTGCCTGTTCGCCAAGCGACTGGAAGATGGCATCTTCCGCTGGCCGAAGATTGAAGACGGCGTGATGCATCTGTCCGCCGCGCAATTGTCGGCACTGCTGGAAGGGCTGGATTGGCGGCGTGTCCATGCGGCGCGTGAGACGGTCACGCCGGCGCAGCCGGGCTGATACTTGCTGCTGCGGCGAAGTGAATCAGCCGCGTTGGGATCGTCGCAAAGTGCCGGAAAATATGATCTGATTTGATCATGCCGAGCGACGCCTTGCCCGACGATCCAAAGATGCTGCAAGCGATGCTGCTCGCCGAGCGGGTGCAAAACGAACGGCTGCGTCAGATCATCAAAGACCTGCAGCGCCACCAGTTTGGCCGCCGAGCGGAGACGCTGCCCGAGGACCAGATGCTGCTGGGCCTGGAGGACGTCGAGCAAGCGGCGGCGAGTGACGCGGCTGGCGCGGAGCAGGCGACACCGGCCGCGCGACAGGCCGGAGCTGCGAAGCGGCGAGCCAATCGCGGCGCGTTGCCGGCGCATCTGCCGCGGATTGAAACCACCATCGACCTCGACGACAAGACCTGCGGCTGCTGCCAGGGCGCGTTGCACCGGATCGGCGAAGACAAGAGCGAACGGCTGGATATCGTGCCGGCGCAGTTCCGGGTGCTGGTCACGATCCGACCGAAATACGCTTGCCGCCAATGCCAGGATGGCGTCGTGCAGGCCCCGGCGCCAGCGCGACTGATCGAGGGTGGGCTGCCAACGGAAGCCACCATCGCTCAGGTTCTGGTCTCCAAATATGCCGATCATCTGCCGCTGTACCGTCAGGCCCAGATCTACGCCCGGCAGAGTGTCAATCTCGACCGCTCCACGCTGGCGGACTGGGTTGGACATGCTGCCTGGCATCTTCGTCCGCTGCACCAGCGCCTGCTCGACAAGCTCAAGCAGCGGCCAAAACTGTTCGCCGATGAGACCACGTTGCCTGTGCTGGATCCTGGCCGCGGCCGCACCAAGACCGGCCAGTTGTGGGCCTATGCCGCGGATGACCGGCCATGGGGCGGATCCGATCCGCCGGGCGTGGCCTATGTCTACGCCCCAGACCGCAAAGCCGAGCGGCCGATCATCCATCTCGACGGCTTCAAGGGCATTTTGCAGGTCGACGGCTATGCCGGCTACCGCAGGTTGGCCGAGCGCGGCGACGTGCAGCTTGCGTTCTGCTGGGTTCATGTCCGGCGCAACTTCTACAAGCTCGCCACGGCCGGACCTGCGCCGATTGCCAGCGAAGCGCTTCAGCGCATTGCCGCGCTTTATGCGATTGAGAAGGACATCCGTGGCCGCAGCGCCGAGGAGCGTCGCCTGGCCAGGCAGCAGAAAAGCCGGCCGCTGATCGATGCATTGGAGCCGTGGCTGCGAACAAAACTCGGTCTGATCAGCCAAAAGGGCAAACTCGCCGAGGCGATCAACTACGCCCTGTCGCGCTGGGAGGGCCTCACCAGCTTCCTCGACGATGGCCGCATCGAACTCGACAACAACACCGTCGAGCGTTCCATCCGCCCGATTACGCTGAACCGGAAGAATGCTTTGTTCGCTGGCTCTGACGGCGGCGCCGAGCACTGGGCCACCATCGCAACACTGATCGAGACCTGCAAACTTAACGACATGGATCCGCTCGGCTATCTCACGGATGTCCTCACTAGGATCGTCAACGGTCATCCCAATCGCGATATCGACGCGCTATTGCCATGGGCCTACCGAAAGCAAGACCTCAGAGCCGTGGCCTGAGAACGACGCTTACCCTGGAGCGTACGCATCCGGCCAGCACCCCAGGCAGGCGCGATAGTCTGCCACGAAGCGCTCAGGCAGCAACGGCAGCCTTGGACTGATGGTTCGCCTTCCAGTTCCAGGGGAGCAGGTCGGCGACTTTATTGGCGGGGTGATCTGGCAGCCGGGCCAGCACGTCAGCAAGCCAGGCTTGGGGGATCGACGTCGCTCATCTTGCAGGTTTATGCCGCCCGCCGAACTATGCCGAACGGGTTAGTTTTCCCCAGGATTCGTCGTGACCGGCATGTAATCGGCTCGGCATAGTTTGTCCTGTGCCTCCGCTCTCAACAGCGGAGGACGGGATG
>JARLIN010000135.1 GCA_031291715.1 Rhodopila sp.
CTACGGCGCCGAACTGGTCAACGCCAAGGGCGACATCACAGTCAAGTCCGACGCGGTGCGCGAAGTGCTGGACTACGCCCAGCGACTGGTAAAGCTGCTGCCGAAAGACGCCGTCAGCTACGACGACGCCTCCAACAACCGGGCCCTCATCTCGGGTCAGAGCGCGTTGATCTGGAACCCGTCGTCGGCCTGGGCGGTCGCCAAGCGTGACAACCGGCAGGTCGCCGAGGATAGTTGGACCTTCACCGCACCGGCCGGCCCGAAGGGACGGTTCGTGCCGCACGTGCTGTTCTTCTGGGGTATCTGGAAGTTCAGCCAGAACAAAACGGCGGCCAAGGACCTGATCGACTACCTGATGCAGCGCGAGCAGGTAGAGGCCCGGTGCAACGTCGTCGAGGGCTACGACATCCCACCGTTCGACAGCATGCTCGATTTCAAGGTGTGGGAGAACGTCGAGCCGCCCAAGGGCACCGTTTACAACTATCCGGTCCGACCCCAGCACAAAGGCGTGGTGCACATCGCAGCGCTGCCAGCGCCTCCGGAGATCGCGGTGCAGATCTACAACCAGGGCACCATGTCGACGATGATGGCCAAGCTGCTGAGCGGCCAGTCCATCAACGACGTGATCGCCTGGGCGCAGAACGAACTCGAGGGCTTCGTCGGCTGAGTCGGCGCGGCTAATCGGCGGGTTCCGGGTCAGGAATCCGCCGCATCGGGCAAGAATAACGGGGGAAAACACGATGGCCGACGGCTCGTCGATGGCAATCTCCTTTGCGCCGCCGCGCCGGATCGTGCGCCACGGTAGCATGCACCGGCTGATGCGGCACCGATCGACGGTTGCCCTGCTGATGTGCTCGCCGCTGTTCCTGCTGATCGCCGGGCTGGTGGTGTACCCGGCGATTTACGCGATCTACCTGTCCATGCTGAACAAGAACATGACGGAGTTTGTCGGCCTGCACAATTTTGCCTTCCTGCTCAAGCGCGACACGTTCCGGCTCGTCATTTTCCAGAGTTGCCTCTTCGCGGTCAGCGCGGTGGTTTTGAAGGCCTTCATCGGCTTCGTACTGGCGCATCTGATGCACAACATTCCGAGCGGCCGGCAGCGCATCTGGCGCGGTCTGCTGCTGGTGCCATGGGTGATCCCACTGGCGCTGTCAACGCTGTGCTGGTGGTGGCTGTTCGACCCCTCCTACTCGGCCTTCAACTATGCGCTGAACGTCTTCGGCTTCCCCAGCGTGGCCTGGCTCGGGGAGGCCTGGCCGGCACGGCTTTGTATGATTGCGGTGAACGTGTGGTTCGGCACGCCGTTCTTCATGATCATGTATCTGGCGGCGCTGAAGTCGGTGCCCGAGCAGCTTTACGAGGCGGCGGCAATCGATGGTGCCGGCGCGATCCAGAAGATGCTCTTCGTGACGTTGCCGATGATGCGGAACATCATTTCCATCACCGTGCTGTTCAGCCTGATCGTGACCTTCGCCAATTTCGACATCGTGCGGATCCTCACCAATGGCGGTCCGGAGAGCAAGACCCACGTGTTCGCCACCTATGCGTTCCAGGTCGGGATCCAGTCCGGCAACATCCCACTCGGCGCCTCGGTCAGCCTGTTCATGTTCCCATTGCTGGCGGTGTTCGCTTTCTTCGTGCTGCGCAACGTGAATCGGCGCACCAAGGAGATCGCGGCATGAGCGGCGCGGCGGCTACCGCCGGCGTTCTGGTGCCGGCGCGCCGGCATGCCAGCCTGCATCGGCAGCGTGCCTGGGCACTGTGGGGCAGTTATGCCGCGCTGGGTGTATTCGTCATCATGTTCCTGGTGCCGCCATTTTATATGGTGATGACCAGCCTGAAATCGCCGGCCGAGATCTCCGGCCAGGCCGGCAATCCGTGGTTCGTCCACCATCCGACGCTGCAGAATTTCATCGACCTGTTCATGATGCGGGACTTTCGTGGTTTCTTCCTGAACTCGGCGATGATCACCACCGTCACCGTGTCGGTTTCCATGGTGATCTCGGTGCTGGCGGCGTTCGGTCTGGCGCGCATGGGCTTCAAGGGCAGCCAGACGCTGGCGACCGGCGTGTTCCTGACCTACCTGATCCCGAACTCACTGTTGTTCATCCCGCTGTTTCAGATCATCGGCGCGCTCGGCCTGATCAACAATGTCAGGGCGCTGGCGCTGATCTACCCGACGCTGGCGGTGCCGTTCTGCACCTGGATCATGATGGGTATTTCAGCTCGATCCCCCGCGAGCTGGATGAAGCGGCACTGATCGACGGTGTCGGTTATTTGCAGATGTTGTTGCATATTTTCATCCAGGTGGCGTTGCCTGCAATCATTGCCGCCACCATCTTCGCCTTTACCGTGTCCTGGGGTGAATTTCTCTACCCGATGGCCTATCTTTACTCGTCCAACCAGATGGTGCTGACAGTCGGCATCATCAGCGACCTGATCCGCGGCGACGTTTTCGAATGGGGCCGGATCATGGCGGGCTGCGTGCTGGCGGCCGCCCCGCCGATCGTCATCTATGCTTTCCTGATGGACTACTACATTGCCGGCCTGACCGCGGGCGCCACCAAGGGCTGAAAGGCGCCCACCGCCGCGGGGCACGGTCGGGGCAACGCCGGCCCTGCCGCTTCCGCTGGCCTGCTCGCGCGGCGGCGGGGGTTGCTTCACAACTCCGCAAGTTGCATACCTGTATCCGGTTAGCCGCATAGGAGGCTGGGCAATACCGGCCTCTTCGGAACGGACAGGTCGGACGCAACGAGCCGGCCCTGTAGGGAGTTCAAGAAATGTCAATAAACAAAGTAACGCGCCGGAAGGCGCTCAAGCTTGGCGTCGCGGCATCGGTATTGCCGCTGGTGCATATCCGCACCGCTGGCGCGGCGGGCCAGGTCTCCATCGCCTTGTGGGACCACTGGGTCGGGCAGGGCAACGATGTGATGAAGAAGCAGATCGCCGCCTTCGCCGAAAAGAACAAGGTCGAGGTCAAGGCTGATCTGATCCCCTCGGCCAGCGGCCAGATCCTGATGGTCGAGAACGCCGAGGCGCAGGCCAAGGCCGGCCATGACATTTATGCCTTGTCGGTCTGGGAAGCGCACAATCATGTCGATGACCTGGAGCCGGTCGACGACGTGGTGGGCCGGCTCATCGCGAAGTACGGCAAGACCAACGACGCTGTCGAATACCTTTGCAAGGTCAAGGGCCACTGGCTCGCTGTTCCGTCCTCTTCCGGCACGCAGACCAAGGGACCTGAGGGACGGATCAGCATCCTGCGGGACGCTGCCGGGCTCGATGTGGTGAAAATGTTCCCCGGTTCAGGCACCACCTGCCCAGGTCTGGATGCCTGGACCTGGGATGCCCACCTCAAGGCCGCCGAGGCTTGCGCCAAGGTCGGCAAGAACTTTGGCATCGGCCTTGGCACGACCTCGGACTCGGTCGACTTCGCCGGTTCCCTGTTCGCCGCCTATGGCGCTGAACTGGTCAACGCCAAGGGCGATATCACGGTGAGGTCGGACGCGGTGCGCGAGGTGCTGGAATACGCCCAGCGCCTGGTCAAGCTGCTGCCGAAAGACGCCGTCAGCTATGACGACGCCTCCAACAACCGTGCCCTGATCTCCGGCCAGAGCGCCCTGATCTTCAATCCGCCGTCGCCCTGGGCGGTGGCCTTGAAGGATGCCCCGGCGGTCGCCGCCGACACATGGCACTTCCCCGCCCCTGCCGGCCCCAAGGGGCGGTTCCTGCCCTACCTGCCCTACATGTGGGGCATCTGGAAGTTCGCCAAGAACAAGACGGCGGCCAAGGAGTTGCTCGAATACCTGATGCAGCGCGAAAACGTCGAGGCCCGCGAGAACGCTACCATCGGTTTCGATATCCCGCCGTTCGTGAGCATGCTCGACTTCAAGATCTGGGAGACCGCGGAACCGCCCAAGGGCACCCTGTGGAACTACCCGAACCATCCCTGGCACAAGCAGGTGGCGCACATCGCCGCAATGCCGGCGCCCCCGGAGATCGCGGTGCAGATCTACAACCAGGGTACCATGCCCACGATGTTCGCCAAGCTGCTGAGCGGCCAGTCCGTCAATGACGTCATGGCCTGGGCGGAGAACGAACTCGAGAGCTTCAAGCGCGCTTAGGAAGAAATCCTGGATCCAGCGGTACCGGGTCCGGGCGCGTACCGGGCCCGGTATCGTTGCTTCGGGCAAGGATCAAGGTGGAGAACAGGATGGCAGACAGGTCCGCAGTGGCGGTTTCCTTGCCGCCGCATCGGATGGTGCGCCGCAGCTTCATGCGCCGGCTGCTGGAGCGGCGATCGACGGTTGCCCTGCTGATGTGCTCGCCGCTGTTCCTGCTGATCGCCGGCCTGGTGGTTTATCCGGCGTTTTATGCGCTCTACCTTGCCATGCTGAACCGGCGCATGACGCAGTTCGTCGGCCTCGACAATTTCGCCTTCCTGCTCAAGCGCGACACGTTCCGGCTCGTCATATTTCAGAGCTGCCTGTTCGCGGTCAGTTCGGTGGTTTTGAAGTCCTTCCTCGGCTTCGTACTGGCGCACCTTATGAGCAATATCCCGAGCGGCCGGCAGCGCATCTGGCGCGGTCTGTTGCTGGTGCCCTGGGTGATCCCACTGGCGCTGTCCACTTTGGGCTGGTGGTGGCTGTTCGACCCCTCCTACTCGGCCTTCAACTACCTGCTGAACGCGCTGGGTATCGCCAGCGTGCCCTGGCTCGGGGTGGCTTGGCCGGCACGACTCTGCATGATCACGGTGAATGTCTGGTTCGGCACCTCGTTCTTCATGATCATGTATCTGGCGGCGCTGAAGTCGGTACCCGAGCAGCTTTACGAGGCGGCGGCAATCGACGGAGCGGGAACGTTTCAGAAGATGTTCTACGTGACAGTGCCGATGATCCGGAATGTCATTTCCGTGACTGTCCTGTACAGCCTGATCGTGACCTTCGCCAACTTCGACATCGTACGAATCCTCACCAATGGCGGCCCGGAGAGCAAGACCCACGTGTTCGCCACTTATGCCTTCCAGGTCGGCATCCAGTCTGGCGACATTCCGCTCGGCGCCTCGGTCAGCCTGTTCATGTTCCCGCTGCTGGCGGTGTTCGCCTACTTCGTGCTGCGCAATGTGACGCGGCGCGGCAAGGAGATGACGGTATGAGCGGCGCGGTGGCCACCGCCGGCGCTCCGTCGCGACCACGACGGCGTGCCAGTTCGCAGCGCGGGCGGGCATGGGCGCTGTGGGGCAGCTATGCCGCGCTCGTGGTGTTTGTGTTCGTCTTCCTCGTGCCTCCCTTCTACATGGTGGCGACCAGCCTGAAATCGGATGCCGACATCGCCGCGGAGGTCGGAAATCCATGGCTCGTCCACCACCCGACGCTGCAGAATTTCATCGATTTGTTCATGATGCCGACCTTCCGCGGCTATTTCATCAATTCCGTGATGGTCACCGCCGTCACCGTCTCGGTTTCCATGGTGATCTCGGTGCTGGCGGCCTTCGGCCTCACCCGCTTGGGGTTCAAGGGCAGCGCGATGCTGGCCTCCAGCGTGTTCCTGACATACCTGATCCCCGATTCACTGCTGTTCATCCCGCTGTTCCAGGTCGTCCGCGCGCTCGGGCTGATCAACAACCTCTGGTGCCTGGCGCTGCTCTATCCGACGTTGGCGGTGCCGTTCTGCACCTGGATCATGATCGGCTATTTCAGCTCGATCCCCAAGGAACTGGATGAAGTGGCGCTGATCGACGGCGCCGGCTATCTCAGGATGCTGTGGAGCATCTTCATCCCCGTGGCGTTGCCTGGGATCATTGCCGCCACTATCTTCGCCTTTACCGTGTCCTGGGGTGAGTTCCTCTACCCGATCGCGTACCTTTACTCGTCCGACCAGAAGGTGCTGACAGTCGGCATCGCCGGCGATCTGATTCGTGGCGACGTGTTCCAGTGGGGCAAGATCATGGCGGGTTGCGTCGTGGCCGCAGCCCCCCCCATTGTCATTTATGCGTTCCTGATGGATTACTACATCGCCGGCCTGACCGCCGGCGCCACCAAGGGCTAGGGAGGTCGTATGGCCGGGGTTTCGATCCGCAAGGTCGTGAAAATGTTCGAGGGTAACGTCCAAGCGGTGAAAGGGATTGACCTGGAAATCGCCGACGAGGAATTCGTCGTGTTGGTCGGCCCTTCAGGATGCGGCAAGTCCACCATGCTACGCATGGTTGCAGGGCTGGAGGAGATCACCTCGGGCGAGATCTGGATCGGGGGCGACGTCGTCAACGACGTGCCCCCGCGCGACCGTGACATCGCCATGGTGTTTCAGAATTACGCTCTCTATCCGCACATGTCGGTATTCGACAACATGGCCTTCGGGCTGAAGCTGCGGAAGTTCCCCAAGGAGGAGATCAAGCGCCGGGTCGATGAGGCCGCCCGCATGCTTGATATCTATGTCCTGTTGGACCGCAAGCCCAAAGCCCTGTCCGGCGGCCAGCGTCAGCGCGTCGCGATGGGCCGCGCCATCGTGCGCAACCCGAAAGTCTTCCTGTTCGACGAGCCGCTGTCGAACCTTGACGCCAAGCTGCGGGTGGCGATGCGCACCGAAATCAAGAAGGTGCACCAAGCTATCCCAACCACCACCATCTACGTCACCCACGACCAGGTCGAGGCGATGACCATGGCCGATCGTATCGTGGTGATGAACGCCGGCATCATCGA
>JARLIN010000136.1 GCA_031291715.1 Rhodopila sp.
GCTGGCTCGCGTTCAGGTCGCGGGTCACCGGGGTTTACCTGTCGATCATCACCCAGGCGCTGACCTATGCGCTGCTGCTGGCGTTCTTCCGCAACGACATGGGGTTTGGCGGCAACAACGGGCTGACCGATTTCAAGGATATTCTTGGATTTAACGTGCAGGCGGACTCGACGCGATCCGCGCTTCTGGTGATCTCGGCGCTATTGTTGTGCGGGCAGTTCGTGCTGGCTCGCTTCGTGGTGGACTCACGCTTCGGCAAGATCTTGATCGCGGTCCGGGATACCGAGAGCCGCACCCGATTCCTGGGGTATCGGCCGGAGTCTTACAAACTGGTCGTCTGGGTCCTGTCGGCGATCATGGCGGGCATCGGTGGCGCCCTTTACGTGCCTCAGGTCGGCATCATCAACCCGAGCGAGTTCGCGCCGGGCAACTCGATCGAGGCGGTGATCTGGGTCGCGGTCGGTGGCCGCGGCACTCTGGTCGGCGCGATCCTGGGTGCGATCCTGGTGAATTTCGGCAAGACCTGGCTGACCGGCGCCTTTCCGGAAGTTTGGCTTTACGCGCTTGGGGCCATGTTCATCTTCGTGACGTTGTTCCTGCCGCGCGGCGTCATGGGCCTGTTCCGTGCGCGGGCCAGCAAGGAGCCGGAGCCGGAGGCGCCCGCCGTCGCGGCGGCACACGAGGTGACGGGATGAGCGACACCGACACGCTGCTTTACCTCGACGGCGTCACGGTTACCTTCGACGGCTTCCGGGCGCTGAACGCGCTGTCCCTGGTGCTGAACGAGGGGGAGATGCGCGCGGTGATCGGCCCGAACGGGGCCGGCAAAACGACGATGATGGATGTGATCACGGGAAAGACCCGCCCGGATACCGGCAAGGTGGTTTTCTCCAAGGGCACCGACCTGACGAAGCTGGATGAGCCGGCGATCGCGTCATTGGGCATCGGGCGCAAGTTCCAGAAGCCGACCGTATTCGAGCCACATACGGTCTGGGACAATTTGCTGCTCGCGCTGGCCGGGGATCGCAGCCCACGGTTCACGATGTTCGCGCGTGAGACGGCGGAGGAGAAGCGGCGAATCGAATCGATCCTGGAAACCACGCGCCTGACTGATCACCGCTATCGGCGTGCGGCCGATCTGTCGCATGGGCAGAAGCAGTGGCTGGAGATCGGCATGCTGCTGGCGCAGGAGCCTCAGTTACTGCTGGTCGATGAACCGGTGGCCGGCATGACGGATGCCGAAACCGAGCAGACCGCCGTGCTGCTGCGGGAGATCAATCGCACCCGCAGCGTGGTTGTCGTCGAGCATGACATGGCGTTTGTCCGCGCGCTGGATGTGAAGGTTACGGTGCTGCACGAGGGATCTGTGCTGTCGGAGGGTTCGATCGACTTTGTCAGCGATGATCCGAAGGTCATCGAAGTGTATCTGGGGCGCTGATGCTGGAAGTCGAAAAAGTCGATCTGCATTATGGCGCGGCGATCGCGCTGCGGCAGGTTTCGATTACCGCGGAAGTCGGGTCGGTAACGTGTCTGCTCGGCCGTAATGGTGTCGGCAAGACCTCGATGCTGCGGGCGATCGTGGGGGCGCATCCGATCTCGGCCGGGACCATTCGCTGGGAGGGCGAGGAGATTTCTCGCCTGCCGATGTATGAGCGTGCCCGGCGGGGGATCTCCTGGGTGCCGCAGGGGCGGGACGTGTTTCCACTGCTGACGGTTAAGGAGAATCTGGAAACCGGTTTCGCCGTGC
The DNA here is from genome assembly GCA_031291715.1 of Rhodopila sp. Taxonomy (GTDB): domain Bacteria; phylum Pseudomonadota; class Alphaproteobacteria; order Acetobacterales; family Acetobacteraceae; genus Rhodopila. The sequence continues at coordinate 1,748 of JARLIN010000136.1, forward strand.
TGCCGCGTGGCGAGCGTAAGGTGCCGGACGAGATTTTCGACCTTTTCCCGGTGTTGAAGACGATGATGCGGCGCCGTGGCGGCGACCTGTCCGGCGGTCAGCAGCAGCAATTGTCGATCGCGCGGGCGTTGGTGATGAAGCCGCGGCTGATCGTGCTGGATGAGCCGACCGAGGGGATCCAGCCGAGTATTATCAAGGATATTGGAAGGGTGATCGCGTTGTTGCGGTCTTCCGGGAAGATGGCCATCCTGCTGGTGGAACAGTATTTCGATTTCGCCCAGGAACTGGCGCAGACCATCGCGGTGATGGATCGTGGGGACATTGTCCTGGCGGGCCGGCGAGAGGACCTCGACGAGGCGGATGTACGACGGCGGCTCTCTGTCTGAATCGGTTCTGCTGCAACGCGCGGTCGGGGAACTGCGCGTTGTCGTCAAACGGTCGGGGCCCGAGACGGTCCTGGACGCGTTGCGTCAGGCCGGATGCCTGAAGGCCCGGTTCCCGCGCCGGATCGTACCAGGCTGGATGGACGTCGTGACGCTGAATACCGGCGGTGGGGTCGCGGGTGGCGATCGGCTGGATCTGGCGATTGGGGTTGGGACTGAGGCGCGGGCGACGATCGCGGCGCAGGCGGCGGAGCGGTTCTACCGGGCCTTGGCAGCGGATGCGCCGTCGCGGGTGCGGACCCGCTTGACCGTGGGGGCAGGGGCGACGCTCGAGTGGTTGCCGCAGGAGACGATCCTGTTCGATCGCTGCGCGTTGGACCGGCGGTTGGAGGTTGATCTGGCGGCGAATGCGCGTTTCCTGGGCGTCGAGACGGTGGTGTTCGGCCGTGCGGCCATGGGGGAACGGGTCCGGCAGGGCCGGCTGCGGGATCTGATCCGGGTGCGACGCGGCGGTGAATTGCTGCTGCACGACGCGATCCGGCTGGATGGTGAGATTGATGCGGCGATGCAGCGGCCTGCCGTGGGCGGTGGCGCCGGTGTGGTCGCGACGATGATCTATGTGGCGCCGGACGCCGGCGAGAAGCTGGATGGGGTACGTGCCGCGTTGGCAGCGGCCGAGGCCGGGGCGAGCGTTTGGAATGGAATGCTGATCGCCCGTATTCTCGGCGCCGAGAGTGCCTCGGTACGAAGGACCGTGATTGCCGCGCTGGAAGTATTGCGAGAGTCTCGTCCGGTGCCGCGCGTATGGTTGTGCTGATCGAACCATGGAACGACTGGAATGAACCTGACTCCGCGAGAGAAAGACAAACTGCTGATCTCCATGGCTGCCATGGTAGCCCGGCGGCGGCTGGAACGCGGCGTGAAGCTGAACCATCCGGAGGCCGTGGCGCTGATCACGGATTTCGTGGTCGAGGGCGCGCGCGATGGGCGCAGTGTCGCCGATCTGATGGAGGCGGGGGCGAAGGTCCTCACACGGGCTCAGGTGATGCCGGGGATTCCGGAAATGATCCACGACGTGCAGGTGGAGGCGACGTTCCCGGACGGGACGAAGCTGGTCACCGTGCATGAGCCGATACGGTAGGGAAGCGAATCATGATCCCCGGTGAAATTCTCCCCGAACCCGGCGACATAGAGCTGAACGCCGGCCTGCCGCGCTCGGTGCTGACGGTGGCCAATACCGGCGACCGGCCGATCCAGGTTGGCAGCCACTACCACTTCGCGGAAACCAATCCCGCCCTGTCGTTCGATCGAGGCGTCGCCAAAGGCCAGCGTCTGGATATCGCCGCCGGCACCGCCGTTCGGTTTGAACCCGGGCAGACGCGGGAGGTCACACTGGTCCCTTACCGCGGCATCCGGGCTGTTTACGGTTTCCGCGGCGACGTCATGGGAGCACTCGACTGATGGCCCGCATTACCCGCGCCGCTTATGCCGACATGTTCGGTCCCACCACTGGGGATCGCGTGCGTCTCGCCGATACCGACCTGATCGTGGAGGTGGAGAGGGACTTCACCATCTACGGCGAGGAGGTGAAGTTCGGCGGCGGCAAGGTGATCCGCGACGGCATGGGTCAGTCGCAGTTCTCCCGGGCGCAGGGAGCGGTCGATACCGTCATCACCAATGCGCTGATCATCGACCACTGGGGCATCGTCAAGGCGGACGTCGCGATTACCAATGGCCGCATCGCCGGCATCGGCAAGGCTGGCAATCCTGATATCCAGCCTGGTGTCGATATCATCGTCGGACCGGGTACCGAGGTCATTGCCGGCGAGGGGAAGATCGTGACCGCCGGCGGGATTGACTCGCATATTCATTTCATCTGTCCGCAGCAGGTGGATGATGCGATCGCCTCCGGGGTAACGACATTGGTGGGCGGTGGGACGGGGCCGGCGACCGGCACCGCGGCAACGACCTGCACGCCGGGCCCCTGGCATCTGGCGCGCATGCTGCAGGCCGCCGAGGGGCTGCCGGTGAACATCGCCTTCGCCGGCAAAGGCAATGCCTCCCAGCCCCAGGCGCTGGAGGA
>JARLIN010000137.1 GCA_031291715.1 Rhodopila sp.
AGGCCGCCAACGACGAAGATCGATGGCCATCCGCTCAGTCTGACAAGCTGCGCGGCGATGAAGCCACCGCTTGTGTTGCCGACGGAAATTCCGGCGCTCATGAGGATGACCAGCCGCCTTGGGCTGGCCAGCGGCGCGCAGTCGGTCGCCAGGGCGATGGCGATGGGGATGCCGCCGCCCAATCCCAGGCCGGTGAAAAATCGCAGCACCGCCAGCGACCCCAGCCCGGTGGCGGCGGCGGTCAGCAGGGAGAACAGGCCGAACACCGCGGTACAACCGATCAAAACCGGTTTGCGGCCCAGCCGGTCACCGAGAATGCCCGCCGAAAGGGCGCCGAACAGCAGGCCGAAACTGCCTGCGGTCAATGCGATCGTGAACTGCGGCGGCCTGACATGCCAGGCGTCGATCAACGACGGAATGGCATAGCTCATGGAGGTGATGTCGTAGCCTTCCAGGAACAGCACCATGAAGCACAGCGACGCCACCCGTATATGCAAGCGTTGTTCATCCAGGCGGCGCGCGCCAAATGTCCCGGCCATTTCTTTGTCTCCCGCTCCCTCGCTCATCGGCACTTCCGGCGATGATTTGTTCCAGTCTTGTGAGGTTTCCGGCAAAGCGCAAGTCACCGGAAATCGGGCTGCTGGCCGTCAGGCCATTATTTGACAGGGCGATTTGGGTCAAAGGCCGATGCAGCCCCGGACCCTCGTGTCCCAGGCATGCCGCGGCGGACCCGCGCACGGCACATTGCGGCCAGGATGGTGTCGGCGCACCGGACGGCGCACATCATGGCGGGATCATAGAACGGACAAAGCCGCCGACCGCGGCCAACGCGGTCCGGCCAGCCGCGACCTGCTGGTAGAACAGGGTCCATGCGTGGATCATGTCCGGCCAGACCTCCGGCCTCACGCTGACATCGGCCGCATCTGCCGGCCTGCCTCGGCGATCACGTGGCGGTGGCTGTCGATCGAGCCGCAAATGTAACCACCACCGTGCAGGAACATGATAACCCGCTCAGCCCGGAGATGCTCTAAGGTGTCTCCGCCGCGAATGTATCGCAGGACTTCATGCTGCCGGTCTTCAGGCCGGTGGTCAGCCAGCGAACGCGCTGGGCGGAAGAGCCGTGGGTGAAGCTGTCGGGCACAACCACGCCACTGCTCTGCCGTTGGAGGCGGTCGTCGCCGATGGCGGTGGCAGCCGCGACGGCCTGCTGGACGTCCGTGTCGTCGATATTGGCATGCCGCTGGTTCATCTTGTTGGCCCAGACACCAGCGAAACAATCAGCCATGAGTTCGGTTCGAACCGATACGGCATTCGCCGTCGCGCGATCGCGGCCGCCACGCTGCAGCGCCTGCACCTTGGACAATATCCCCAACAGGTTCTGGACGTGATGCCCGACCTCATGCGCGATAACATAGGCATAGGCAAAGTCTCCGCCGCCGCCGAAGCGACGTTTCATGTCCTGGAAGAAGGCGGTGTCCAGGTAAACCCTGCGATCGTTCGGGCAGTAGAACGGGCCTGTCGCGGTCTGTGCCGTACCGCAGGCGGATGCGGTGGCTCCGGAGAACAGCACGAGTTTCGGATTTTCGTAGGCGCGGCCTGCCTGCGCCGGCAATATCTGCGACCATACGTCTTCCGTCTCGCCGAGGATCTTCGCGACGAAGATCCCGGTGCGGTCGTTCGGTGTGCCCGTCCGGCCAGGCGGCGGCTGGCTGACGTAGCCGCTGTTGCCCCCCGCCACCATCTGGGCGCCGTTGATGAGAACGGCGGGATTGATGCCCAGCGCCCAGCTTATCAGCCCCAGAATGATGATCGTGCCGATTCCCAGGCCGCCGCGGCCCACCGAAAAGCCGCCCCCGCCGCCTTGGCCGCGGCGGTCGTCGATGTTCTGTGATTCGCGGAGATCGTCCTCCCGCATCGCGGTTCTCCTGTTCGGCGCGATACCCGGGCTAGCCGCGCCGCGACTTCTATTGACGGTATTTGCCGCTATCGGCTTCCCCTGAGCAGTCACGACACCGTGCGCCTAATACCAACGGCGCGAAGTATCGACCCTTCAGTCGAATGACGGGCGGCTGGTATCCGGTTGATTTCGCGCGCGGCGCCGTCCGCCGCATGATGAACAGCGGCGGTGGAAGGCTGTTTACCGGGCGGGCTATTGCCTTTGTTCTCAATCCGCCACCTGATGCGGAAACAACTTTAATTGGCAACAGGAAGGAAACGATACATGCCAGCTCGGACCGGTGCCCAATTCCTGCGCGGCCTGCGCGATAATCGAGAGGTCTGGTTGGCTGGCCAGCGCGTCACCGATCCGATGGACCATCCGGCGTTGCGCGGTGCGGCCGAAGCGATCGCGGCGACGTTCGACCTGCATTACGAATACCCCGGCGACTGCCTGATGCCGGACCCGGAAACCGGCGAACAAATCGCCGTCAGCCACATGATCCCCCGGTCGCGCGAACATCTGCTGCAACGTCACAAGGCGCTGCGCCGGGTCGCCGAATTCTCGGTCGGTCTGATGGGCCGCACACCGGACTACATGAACGTCACCTACGCGGGCTTCGCCGGCCGCAGCGACGAATGGGGTGCCAACGGCAACGAGGAGGGGGCCGCAAACCTGGTGGCGTTCCAGAAGGAGCTTGCCCGGGACGATCTCAGCCTGACGCACACGCTGATCCACGCGACCGTGGACAAATCCAAGGGCAACGTGCCGACCGGGTTCGACGACACCCAGTTGCACAAGGTCGAGGACACCGAACACGGCATCCTGGTCCGCGGCGCACGGGTGCTGGCGACGCTGGCGCCGTTCTCGGACGAAATCGCGGTCTATCCCAGCCAGCCCATGCCCGATGCGAGCCGGCGGCACGCTCTGTCCTTCAGCATTCGCATGGACACGCCCGGCCTGAAGTTTATCTGCCGCGACAGCGTGTCCCAGCCGGACAACCGGTTCGATCATCCGCTGTCCGGCCGGTTCGACGAACAGGATGCGTTCGTGATCTTCGACAACGTCGAGGTGCCGCGAAACCGCGTGTTCATCGATGGCAACCTGCCCGTCTACAACAGCGTGATGTCGGAAAGCTGGCGCGCCAACGCGATGCACCAGACGATGATTCGTGCCTGGACCAAACTGGAATTCGCCTGGGGCATCGCCACCCGCATGGCCGACACGATCGGCGCCAAAGACCTCGTGACGCAGGAAATGCTCGGTGAGATCTGGAGTTACGCGGAACTGACTCGGGCGGCTGTTCGGGCGGGCGAGGAGGGCGCGCATGAATACGGCAACGGCGCATGGTTCCTCGATAGCAGGCCCTTGGGCGCGCTGCGTGCCATGCTGCCGTACTGGCTTCCGCGCGTGAACGAGATCATCCGCCTGATCGGCTCCCACAATGTGCTGGCGACGCCGAGCGCCGCGGAATTCGCCGACCCTCGGCTTCGTCCGCTGATCGACAAATACCTGCGCGGCGCCGGGGATGTAACGGCAGAGGAACGGGCGCGGATCTTCCGCCTCGGCTGGGATTTCGCCGGCAGCGCATTGGCGAGCCGCAACGAGCAGTATGAGCGGTTCTACCTCACGTCCGGCGCGCGCAACCGGCAGGGTGCGCAGTTGCGGGCGGACCGGACCGAGGCGAACCGGCTGGTCGACCGGTTCCTGCGGGAGCCGGTTTGAAGCCGGAGGCCGCCGTGCCGCGCGATAGCCGCCGTTTCCCCTTCCTGACCCAGGCCGCTGATCGGGACCGCCTGCCCGTCGCGCTGCTGAGCGGTTTCCTCGGCAGCGGCAAGACGACCTTGGTCAACGCCCTGCTGCGCGATCCGCGGATGGGCGGCACCGCCGTCGCGGTCAACGAGTTCGGTGATGTGCCGCTGGATCGTGAATTGATCGATCACGGGGCCGACCGGACGGTGGTGATGGCAAACGGCTGTCTCTGCTGCAATCTGGCCGGGGATATGGAAGAGGCGGTGATGCGCCTGTTCAGCCGCCGGGACAGCGGCGACGTGCCACGGTTCCAGCGCCTGATCATCGAGCCCTCCGGCTTGTCCGACCCGGCGCCGATCGCGCAGGCGATCCTGCGGAACCCGATCATGTCCCGCGCGCTGCGGCTGGAAGCGATCGTGACGACGGTTGATGCGCTGTTTGCCGAAACGCAGTTGGCGCAGCATCCGGAGACCCGCAAGCAAGCCGCCCTGGCGGATCGTCTGGTGCTGACGAAGACCGACCTTGCCACGGCGGACGCCGTCGAGCGGCTGCGGACCGGCCTGCGCGACCACAACCCGGCCGCGCCGATCCTGACGGCGTCGCACGGCGAGGTGGATGCCGCGTCGCTGTTCCCGCCCTCGTTCTTCGACCCGGCCTTGTCCGCCCCGCCGCCGCACCGGTCGGGCCTGTTCGCCGAAAGCGTCGATCCCGGTCACACCGGGCGCCACGCTGTCGTGTCGTTGACCGCCGATCGGCCGCTACGCTGGCGCGCTTTCGACGACTGGCTGCGCACGATCCGGATCGGCCATGCCGAACAGTTGCTGCGGGTAAAGGGCATGCTGGATATTGCGGGCGCCGAGGGTCCGGTGGTGGTCCAGGGCGTGCATCACGTCCTGAACGCCCCGGTCGAACTTGACGCGTGGCCCGGCGGCGAACGCAAATCGCGTCTTGTCCTGATCGCGGATCGTGTCACCATCGCCGCCGCACGAGAAAGCTGGGCTGCCGCACTGCCCGGCATCATCGTGAACGATTAGGGAGAAACCGAGATGCGCGCCATCGATGTGCATGTCCATCCGATGAACCAGGCCTATGTGGACGCCAGCATGCCGTTCATTCCGGCCGCCCAGCGCATGTTCAAGGGCAAGTTCGAGGCACGGCCTGACAGCCAGATCGCCGACGATTTCCGCCGCGACGACGCGCTGGCCATCCCGATCGCCTGGGACGCCGAACATGGCGCCGCCGGCGGGGTTTATGCGAACGATCAGCTTGCCGCGCTATGCAAGGCCTATCCGGACGTGTTCCTGCCGGGCTGGGCGATGGTCGATCCCTGGCGCGGCCGCAAGGGCCTGGAGGAAATCGAGCACGCCATCAAGACCCTCGGCCTGCTGGGCGTGAAATACCAGCCGCCGGTGCAGGACTTCTCACCCAACGACAGGCAGTTCTATCCGATCTGGGACCTGCTGCAGTCGCTTGGCGCGCCGGTGCTGATCCATTGCGGCACCACGGCGATCGGCGCGGGGGAGCCGGGTGGCCTCGGCTTCAAGCTCGGGCATGCCCGGCCGATCCCGAACCTGGACGATGTCGCAGCGGATTTTCCCCGGCTGAACATCGTCGCGGCGCATCCGGGCTGGCCGTGGACCGAGGAACTGATCGCCGTGGCGATCCACAAGGCCAACGTCTCGATCGACATCTCCGGCTGGGGGCCGAAATACATCCCGGCACCGCTCAAGCACGACATGCAGCGGCGGCTGCAGGACAAGGTGCTGTTCGGCTCCGACTATCCCGGCTGGAGCGCGGGCCAGTGCTGCGACGAATGGGAGATGCAGGGGTTCAAGCCCGGCATCATCGAAAAGCTGTTCTATCAGAACGCCATCCGCATCCTGAAGCTGGAGGATGCGGTCGCCGCCGCGACCGCCGCGGCCGAGAAGGGAGCTGACCAATGACCGAGAAGCCTCGCTACATCGTCCGTGCGTCCGAGGAGGAACCTTACAGCCCGGCCAACCACACCGGCACGCGGAACTACCGCCTCGTCGGACCTACGGTGAATGGCGCGAAAACCATGGAAATCATCCTTGGTGACATCGAACGCAACGAAGGCACGCCCGCGCACGCGCATCCCGGTATCGAGCAGGCGGTGTACGTCCTGGAAGGGGAGGCGATCGCCGGTATCGACGGCGTGGAGCACCATGTACGCCAGGGCGACATGATATTCTTTCCAGCCAACGTGTTTCACTCGGTCAAGGCGCTGTCCGAGCGGATCAAGCTGCTGGTGATCTATGCGCCGCCCTATGGCGAAAACCCCGATCAATTGATTCGTTAGAGGACTATCGCCATGCGGACTCAGGTCGGCATTATCGGCTGCGGACCCGCCGGGTTGTTCCTGGCCCATCTGCTGCACCGCGCGGGGATCGGCTCGATTATAATCGAGTCCCGCAGCCACCATGATGTGGAGGCAACCGTTCGCGCCGGTGTGTTGGAACATTGGGTCACCGAACTGATGAAGGAACTCGGCCTGGGCGAGCGGATGATGCGGGAGGGCCATTTTCATGACGGCATCACGCTGCAATGGAACCGCGAGCGCTATCACGTCGATATCCAGGGGCTGACGGACGGCAAGCGCATTGTCGTTTATCCGCAGCATGAGGTCCTGAAGGACCTGATCGCCGGCCGCCTGGCCGATGGCGGGGAGATCATCTTCGGTGTCGGCGGCACCACCATCCGCGGTATCGACACGGACCATCCGGCGATCGATTTCCGGCGCGACGGAACGGGCAGCCTGGAAACGATCCACTGCGATTACGTTGTTGGCGCGGATGGATTTCATGGGCCAGGACGGCAGGCCATTCCCGCTTCCCACCGCACCGAATACCAGAAGATCTACCCGTTTGGCTGGTTGGGCATTCTGACCGAGGCGCCGCTGTCCTGGCACGAATTGATCTACGCCAACCAGCAGGACGGGTTCGCGCTGCTCAGCACCCGCACGACCGGCGTGCAACGGATGTATATTCAATGCGACCCAAACGATGACATCGCCAACTGGTCCGATGCGCGCATCTGGGAGCAGTTGCACGCGCGTCTCGGCACCGGGGATGGCTGGACGCTGAAGGAAGGCCCGATCTTTCAGAAGGGGATCATCCCGCTGCGGTCTTTCGTCTGTGAGCCGATGCAGTACGGCCGGCTGTTCATCGCCGGGGATGCCGCGCATATCGTGCCGCCGACCGGCGCGAAGGGGTTGAACCTGGCGGTGGCGGACGTGTTGATCCTGTCCCGCGCGCTGGAGGCGAAATACCGGCACAACAGCCAGGATCTGCTGGACCGTTACAGCGCGGTCTGCCTG
>JARLIN010000138.1 GCA_031291715.1 Rhodopila sp.
CCGGCAGACCGAGATTGCCCGCATCCGCGCGCAAGTCGGCAGCGGGCGGGTGATTTGCGGGCTTTCGGGCGGGGTCGATTCCTCGGTCGCCGCGGTGCTGATCCATGAGGCGATCGGCGAGCAGCTTACCTGCATCTTCGTCGACCACGGCCTGCTGCGCGCGGGCGAGGCGGACGACGTGGTGGCAACCTTCCGCGACCGCTTCAACATCAAGCTGGTGCATCGCGACGCGTCGGACCTGTTCCTGGGCGCACTGGAAGGCGTCACCGACCCGGAGACCAAGCGCAAGACGATCGGGCGGCTGTTCATCGAGGTGTTCGAGGAAGAGGCCGTCAAGGTCGGAGGCGCCGATTTCCTGGCACAGGGCACGCTGTACCCGGACGTGATCGAGAGCGTCAGCTTCGCCGGCGGCCCGTCCGTCACCATCAAGTCGCACCACAACGTGGGCGGCCTGCCCGACCGCATGCGCATGCAGCTCGTCGAGCCCCTGCGCGAACTCTTCAAGGACGAGGTCCGCGTGCTCGGACGCGAGCTCGGCATCCCGGAGATCATCGTCGGCCGCCACCCCTTCCCCGGCCCGGGGCTCGCGATCCGCATCCCCGGCGCCATCACGCGGGAGAAGGCGGACCTGCTACGCAAGGCCGACGCCATCTATTTGGAGGAGATCCGCCTGGCCGGGCTGTACGACGCGATCTGGCAGGCGTTCGCGGTGCTGCTGCCGGTGCGCACGGTGGGTGTGATGGGCGACGGCCGGACCTACGACATGGCCTGCGCGCTGCGGGCGGTGACCAGCACGGATGGGATGACGGCGGACGTGTATCCGTTCGACATGGCGTTCCTGACGCGGGTGGCAAACCGGATCGTCAACGAGGTGCGCGGGATCAACCGGGTAACGTACGATATTACGAGCAAGCCGCCTGGGACGATCGAGTGGGAGTGAGGGGAGCGTAGTTTCGGATACTGCGGAATATTGTGTCGTAGCATGGGCGGTTCCGAGATCTCGATAGAACCCGAATAACGGTCGCATATGGGACTTACCGATCGGTCTGCTTTCGGCAGCTGACATGGAACAGCTGCCGCTTCGCAAAGACCTGCCGCTCCGCCAGTTACGCCCTGTACCAGTGAGTTCCAGCTACGCTCGCCGTGAACGGCATCACGTCTCATCCTGCTTGCCTCTGGTGTTGCGCAGCAGATTGTCGCGCAGCCTCACGACGTTCTTCCGCACGACGGAGAACTCGTCACCTAAGCCGCAAGCTTCGACCAGCGCCCCACCGGGATCGTTCTCGAGCAGGTGCCGGCCGGCCGCGGTCAGGCTCACCCTTACCTGCCGTTCATCGGCTGGATCGCGGAGGCGGCTGATATAGCCAGTCTGCTCGAGCTTCTTGAGGATCGGCGTCAGCGTGTTGGATTCCAGGAACAGCTTGCCGCCGAGCGCGCTGACGGTCTGCTCGTCCTGCTCCGACAGGGCCACCATAGCGATGTACTGGGTGTAGGTCAGGCCGACCGCATCCAGGATCGGCTTGTAGGCGCGGCCAAAGGCCAGATTGGCCGAATAGACCGCAAAGCACAGAAAATTCGAGAGTTTTCGGCCTTTGGCTTCGGCCTTTGGGGAACGGGGCACGGATCCCTCCGGAGTTTGTGATGTCGTGGCCAATATAAGTCGCATCCGATTAAATCGGAAGTGCTTGACTCGCTCCAGTTGCGGGCCTATCTCAATCGTATACGATTAGATCGGACGCGATTAGAATGGCGAGATGGAGAAATTTCGATGAGCACACAAGAGAATGTCCAGATCGTGAAGGATGCGTTTGCAGCAATCGGCCGCGGCGATATGCAAGGTCTGCTGGCGTTGTCTGCCGAAAATATTGAGTGGATCATTCCGGGCAAGTGGCCGCTGGCCGGCACGCACCGCGGGCACGCGGGCCTGGCGGATTTGTTGCGGAAAGCTTCCGAAATGGTGGAAACCTCGATCTCAGAGCCCCGCGAATTCGTGGCGCAGGGAGACCGGGTTCTGGTCGTCGGCTTCGCTACGGGGAGAGTCAAAGCCACGAACAGGACGTTCGAGGACCATTTTGTCTTCGCCATCACCGTTCGAAATGGCAAAGTGACGAACATCCGGGAGTATATCGACACGCTAGCACTGGCGCGCGCCTCCGAGATGGTCGCGAGCACATGAGCACTATCAGCATCATCGGCTCAGGTGGCATGGCCGCAGCGATCGGCGACCTTGCCGCCAAGGCCGGACACACCGTCGAGGTGATGAGTCGCGACGCCGCCAAGGCGCGGGATCTGGCCGAGCAGATCGGAGCCGGCGCGACGACAGGAACGTTCGGCGCCCCCCCGGCCGGGGACATTGTCATCCTGGCGGTTCCCTACTCCGCCGTTCTCGACGTGGTGAAGCAGTACGGCGAAGAGCTGGCAGGCAAGCTCCTCGTCGACATCACCAACCCCGTCGCCTCCGACCACACGAGCTTTGTGACCCCTGGCGACAGTTCCGGCGCGCAGGAGATCGTCAAGGCCGCCCCTGCCGATGCGGATGTCGTCAAGGCGTTCAACACTCAGTTCTCCCACATCCTGGCTGCCGGTCCAGTCGAGGGCCACCCCTTGGACGTGTTCCTCGCCGGGGACGACGTACCGGCGAAGGCACGCGTTGCGGCGTTCGTCGAGAGCCTTGGACTGCGCCCGATGGACACCGGTCCGCTGTTCATGGCGCGGACGCTGGAGCACGTCTGTCTGCTGTCGCTGGGCCTCGTGGCCCACTCCGTCAAGCACACCAACTTCGCACTCGGCGTCAGCCTTCTCGGCTGAGCGCACCCGTAGC
>JARLIN010000139.1 GCA_031291715.1 Rhodopila sp.
CGAAGCCTTGCTGATCATCGAGGTCGAAGGCAGCGTGGCCGAACAGGACATCCTGCTCGCCAAGCTCTCCGATATCTGCAAGCAGTTCGATCCGATCAGCATCCGGGTATCGCAGTCGGCCGAGGAATCCCTGGCGATCTGGAAAGGCCGCAAGGGCGCGTTCGGCGCCATCGGCCGGATCAGCCCGGATTATCTGTGCATGGACGGCACCATCCCCACCTCCCAGCTCGCCCCGGTGCTGCGCCGGATCGGCGAGATGAGCGACGCGTATGGGCTGAAGGTCGCCAACATCTTCCATGCCGGGGATGGCAATCTGCACCCACTGATCATGTTCGATGCCAATGACCCGGTCAGTTTCCACAAAGCGGAAGTCCTCGGCGCCGATATCCTGAAGCTGTGCGTCGAAGTCGGCGGCTGCCTGACCGGCGAGCATGGCGTCGGCGTCGAAAAACGGGACCTGATGCCGGTCCAATTCCACGCCCACGAACTGGAGCAGCAGCGCCGCATCAAATCCGCCTTCGACCCCGACTGGCTGCTGAATCCCAGCAAGGTCTTCCCGCTGGTCGAACCCGAAGCCGGCGTGCTGCCGCAAGCCGCATGACCACCGAGGATTCGATCGTCGCCGTCGTCGCCGATGCGGTGCGCGCCCGCGAACCGCTGCTGATACAGGGCAACGGCACCAAGGCGGGCATGCTGCGCCCGGTGCAGGCAGCGCGAACCCTGTCCATAGCGGGCCTTTCCGGTGTCACCCTGTATGCGCCGAAGGAGCTGATCATCTCCGCCTGGGCCGGTACGCCGCTGCCGGAGATCGAGGCCACGCTGGCCGAAGCTGGTCAGCACCTGATCGCCGAACCGCCCGACCTGTCGGACCTGCTGGGTGCGACGGGCAAGCCGCAGACATTGGGGGGCGTTGTCGCCACCAACCTGTCCGGCCCGCGCCGGGTCGCCTGGGGGGCGATGCGCGACCACGTCATGGGTGTCCGCGCGGTGACCGGGCGGGCCGAGGTCATCCGTTCGGGCGGTCGCGTGCTGAAAAACGTCACTGGCCTGGATTTGTGCAAGCTGCTGACCGGCAGCCACGGCACGTTGGGCGTGATCACCGAGATCACCCTGAAAGTCCTGCCGGCACCGGAAGCGACCGGCACGCTGGTCCTGCCGGGACTGGATGCCGCTGCCGGCGTTGCCGTCTTGTCCGCCGCCCTGGGCTCGCCTTTTGGCGTTTCCGGCGCGACCTGGTTACCCGCCGAAGCGGTCGCCCGGGTGCCGGGGCTTGCCGGTATCAGCGGCCCGGTCGCGTTGATCCGCGTCGAGGAGTTCGCGTCGTCGGTCACCTATCGCATCGACCGGTTGAACGATCAGTTCGCGGTGGCGGGAGCGGTGACGCTCGACACCGAAACCTCCCGCTCGGTGTGGAAATCCGTCCGTGACGCGCGGCCATTGGCAACCCGCCCGGACGACGCCGTCTGGCGCATTTCGGTCAGGCCCTCGCTTGGCCCATCGGTCCTTGATGGGCTTCGGCCACACGGAGTCGGGGGCTTTCTCGATTGGGGCGGTGGGCTGGTCTGGCTCGCCGGTCCCGCCGACACCGCGACCCATACCGCGATCGAGGCAGCGGCGCGGGCAGCCGGCGGAACCTGGACCCTGCTGCGGGCACCCGACACGTTGCGCGGCGCCGTCCGCGTGGTGCCGGACGAACCCGCCCCGCTGGCACGCATCACACGAGAGGTCAAAGCGGCGATGGATCCGGCGGGGATCCTCAACCCAGGCCGATTCTACGCGGGACTCTGAGCATGTTTTTCATTCCGGCCTGGACCAGCAACATCCTGCTCCTGATCACCTGCTACCTGTCTGGTTTCCAGCATGTGCAGTTGCGGCGCCCCAATCCGATCACGAACATCCAGTTCTTCATGATGGGCTTCTCGCTGCTGATGATTTTGATCATCACCCTTTACAACAGGCAGAGTCCTTGGCTTTCCCTGGCCTTCTTCCTGATCGCGGCCGGCAGTCTGGGCTTCGTGATCCGTCAGCACCGCATGCTGCCGCCCATGAGACGATTCGAGTAGGCGAATCATGCAGACCAATTTCACCGCCGAACAGCTTCGCGATCCGGATACCGCATCCTCCAACAGGGTGCTGCGTACCTGCGTGCATTGCGGCCTGTGCACGGCGACCTGCCCAACCTTCCTTCTGCTGGGCGACGAACTCGACAGCCCGCGCGGCCGCATCTACCTGATCAAGGACATGCTGGAGACCGGCCGTCCCGCCACCGAGGAAGTGGTGCGCCACGTCGATCGCTGCCTGTCCTGCCTGTCCTGCATGACCACATGCCCATCCGGCGTGAATTACATGCACCTGGTCGATCACGCGCGGACCTATATCGAGCAGACCTATCGCCGCCCTCTGCCCGAACGGTGGCTACGGTCGTTGCTGGGGATACTCCTGCCCCGTCCCGGCCTGTTCCGCCTCGCACTGACGGGCGCCCGTCTCGCCCGTCCGTTCAGCCGGTTGATTCCCGGCCATTCGATGCTCGCGCAACGGATGCGTGCGATGTTTTCCCTGGCGCCGGCCGAGGTGCCGTCACCAAGCCCGGTCGAAACACCGCGCGTCTATCCGGCCGAAGGGGAGAGGAAGGCACGCGTCGCCCTGATGACCGGCTGCGCCCAGCAGGTGCTAATGCCGCGCATCAACGAAGCGACCATTCGTCTCCTGACCCGGTTAGGTGTCGAGGTCGTGGTCGCGAAGGGGGCCGGGTGCTGCGGTGCCCTCAACCACCACATCGGCCAGCATGAGCGGGCGATGACACTGGCGCGCGCCAATATCGAGGCATGGAGCCGCGAAGCGGACCTGGACGCCATCGTGATAAACGCCTCCGGCTGCGGCACCACGGTGAAGGATTACGGCTTCATGTTCCGCTCGGAACCCGAACCGTGGCGGAGCAAGGCCGAGAAGGTCGCCGGCCTGACCCTGGACGTGACTGAGTTCCTGTCGCGCCTCGGCTATGCCCCGACGCGCGAGGCGCCAGACCTGACCGTCGCCTACCACTCCGCGTGCAGCCTGCAACACGGCCAGCGCGTGACAGCCGAACCCAAGACCCTTCTGTCGCGCGCCGGCTTCCGTGTCGTCGAACCGAAGGAGGCGCATATCTGCTGCGGATCGGCCGGCACCTACAACCTGCTCCAACCGGAGATCGCCGGCCGCCTGCGCGACCGCAAGCTGGGGAATCTCAAGGCGACCAAGCCGGATTTGATCGCCGCCGGCAACATCGGCTGCATCACCCAACTGTCGGGCGACGCGCTCCCGGTCGTCCACACGGTCGAGCTGTTGGACTGGATGTCCGGCGGTCCGCGCCCGCCAGGGGTTCCGGGCTGACATGGCGGTTCCACGGTCCTGGCTTGCGGTTTCTGCCGCCTGGCTCCTCGGCCTCTGCGTTGCCGCCCACGCGCAACCCGCCGCCGACAAACGCGCGGCCACCGATCATCTGCTCGAAGCGCTGAAGGGCGCCCCAAACGAGCAGGCGGCGTCCGCACTGGAAGATCAATTGGAGCAGACCTGGCTGCGGGCGGGCTCGCCCGCGGTGACGCTGCTCATGAGCCGCGGCCTGCGCTCGCTTCAGGCCGGCCAGAACGACGAGGCTGTGGATTCGTTCTCCGACGCGATCACCCTGCAGCCGGACGTGGCCGAAGCCTGGCATCAACGCGCGCTCGCCCGTTACCACGCCGGCGACGTCAACGGCGCGATCCATGACCTGGAAGAAACCGTCCGGCTGGAACCGCGGGATTTCTCCGCCTTCCGCACCCTGGCCGACATCGCCACCGCCCGGGAGGACTGGAAGGGCGCGTATGCCGCCTGGCAGAAGGTCATGGAGCTTGACCCCAAGACGTCGGGGGGAGAGGAGCGACTGCGCCTGCTCAAGCGGCGGGCGGTCGGCGAGGATACCTGATCACTCCACAATGCCGCCGGCTGAAACCAGCGCGTCATTCTTTCCAGAATCAAGAGCACCGGCGGCTTTAGCCAGGATGTCCAGATCGCGGTGATCGGCGATCAGATCGGCATCGCCGCCGCAATTGCCGGTGTCGGCGCTGGTGCGCTCACCGGCCCAATGCAGGCGGAAATTTCTTCCGTCGCCCGCGATCTGGCTCTCGACGACAAGGCTCCCGCCGGAGTGGCGGAGGATGTTCAAATCCAGGACGCAGCCAAACCGGTCTTGTCTGTGCACCAGCAAGCGTGTGCCATTGTCGATGGGCACATCCAGGGATGCCGCGAAAGCAATGATGTCGCCCACGTGCGGCGTAGCCCGCGCCATCACCGTCATCGCTTTCAGGGTCATGGCCGCCGCGAGGGCACCTGCCGCGGCGACGACTGCCGGCAGCACCGCCCAGGTTTTCTTGTGGTTCGTCATGCGCATCTGCCTCTCCGTGGCCGGGGAGCGGCTTGCATACAGAAAATGCGTTTAGAAACCGTTAACCGACAAAACGGGTTCCGGCGGGTTTCGCAGAAGACCAGGCCACTGAAAATAAAGAGCTGGTGTCTCGGATCTGAAGTTCACCTACTACAGCGAACTTCAGATTCGAGCCACTTAAGCGTGGCTGCTTCCCCCTGAAGCAATCCTTGCTCTAATGAGCGAGTGTTCTCAGAAACTCGCCCAGCGCGCCGATGAACCCCTTCGTGTTCTGTCCGTGCACGTTGTGGCCGCAATCCGGCACCGTAACCAATTCTCCCCGCGGTAACGCCGCCGCGAACCGCTCCGCTGCGTCGGGTGCGAGAATATTGGAGTTGGCGCCACGCACCAGCAGCACCGGCAGATCAAACCGTGCCGCATCCTCCAGCGTAATATTCTCCAACGGCCCGCTCCCGCGCACGATACCCAGCCGGCGTGGATTGGAATCGCATTTACTGACGTATTTCCCGTCCGCCCGTTCGAGCATGTTGTACTTCACGGTGCGCTCGATGTGTTCGCGTGAGCGATACGGATCGTATTGACGCACGTTGCGCACGAAATGTTCCAGGTCGTCGAATTCCTGGTTCACCTGCACGAACCCGGCGATCGCCGCGCGCCCCCTCTCGGATAGTTCCGGCCCCACATCGACAATCGCCAGCGCGCGCAGCAAAGCCTGGTTGCGCCGCGTCAGCAGCATGGCATTCCGTCCACCCATCGAATGTCCCACGAGGATCGGACGTTCCAGCCCCATCGCCGTGATAAACGCCTCGGCATCCAGCGACATCTCGTGGTTGGAATAGGTGACGTCCCGTGCCCACTCGCTGTCGCCATGCCCCCGCTGATCCAGCGCCAGAACGCGATATCGCCGCGCCAGGTGCAGGCTGACCAGATCCCATGAATGCGCCGACTGGTGCCCACCATGCAGCAGCACAATCACCGGCGCATCCGCCGCACCCCATTCCAGGAAGTGGAACCGCATCTGTCGGAGGACGATGTTGCACGACCGGTAAGGCACATCGGGCGCATGCGGGATGCCCAGGTCGGCCGCGCTGGCGAGCAGGCTGCGGAACTCGTCCGTGCCGGTCATGTCCAGCGGCTGCGAGCCATGAGCGAAAGTGTTCAGATACATGCCGCGTTCTCTCCCGTGCCGGTTCGCAACAACACCCTGTACGATGTGGCAAGGCAAGAGGCGCATGCTATGACGGCATCAGATCTACAGGCCCAGGAACCGCCGATGACCCAGTCCCCGCTCGATCGCGCCCGCTCCTACCAGGCGGAACTCGTCGCCATCCGCCGCGATATCCATGCCCATCCGGAATTGGGCCTGGAGGAATACCGCACCGCGGAGCTGGTCGCTCGCAAGCTGGAGGAGTGGGGTATCGAGGTGCATCGCGGCGTCGGCAAGACCGGCGTGGTCGGCGTGCTGCGCAACGGCAACGGCCAGGACGCGGTCGGCCTGCGCGCCGACATGGACGCTCTGCCGATCCTGGAGGCGAATAATCTGCCGTATGCCAGCCAGAACCCGGGCCGCATGCACGCCTGCGGCCATGACGGCCATACCACGATGCTGCTGGGCGCGGCGAAATACCTGGCGGAAACCCGCAACTTCAACGGCACCGTCAACTTCATCTTCCAGCCGGCCGAGGAAGGCGTCGGCGGCGCGCTGGAGATGCTGAAGGACGGCTTGTTCGAGCGGTTTCCCTGCAACTACGTCTATGGCATGCACAACCGACCCGGCCTGCCGGTCGGCAAGTTCATCACCGGTCCCGCCGCGCGCGCCGCCGGCGGCGCGTTCTTCGACATCACCATAACCGGCAAGGGCGCCCATGGCGCGCATCCGCAGCAGAGTATCGATCCGGTCGTCGTCGCCTGCCATCTTGGGACCGCCTTGCAGTCGATTGTGTCCCGCAACATCTCAGCGCAGGACACGGCGGTGCTCAGCATCACCCGGATCCAGTCCGGCGACGCTTATAATGTGATCCCGCAATCCGCGATCATGGCCGGCACGGTTCGCACAATGAAGTCCGAGGTGATGGCCACGATCGAGCAAAACATGAAGCGCCTCGCTTCCAGCCTCGCGGCCGGATTTGGCGCCGAGGCGACAGTGGATTTCCGGGTCATCTTCGCCCCCATGGTCAATAACGAGGCCGAGGCCATCGCCTATGGCGACGCTGCCGCCGAACTGGTCGGCGAGGACAATGTACGCCGCGATGGTCCGCCCGGCATGGGCTCGGAGGATTTCAGCTTCATGATGGAGCAGGTGCCCGGCGCGCACATCAATCTGGGTAACGGCGACAGCGCGGCACTGCACAATCCTCTGTATGACTTCAACGATGAGACGATCCCGTATGGGGTCGCGCTCTACGCCGGAATCACCGAGAAGAAGCTGCCGAAGGGTACGGCCGACTGATGCTGACGCGACCGGCGGACGGCGATCTGACGATCTGGTTCGGCGAGCAGGCAGTTTCGGCACGTGCGGGCGACAGCGTCGCGGTGGCGCTGCTCGCGGCCGGGATTACGACGACCCGAACCACACCAGTGTCCGGCACGGCGCGCGGGCCGTACTGCATGATGGGGGCGTGCTTCGACTGTCTGGCCGAGGTGGATGGCCGCGCCAACGTCCAGACCTGCATGACGCCGGTGCGGGATGGGATGCGGGTGGAACGGCAGAATGGCGCCAGGACGATCGCCGCCGGCTGACCCCGGTGCCTGCTTGTCCGGTGCTTCGAACGGCCCACGAACAAGGCCATGATCGCTTCAAGTGCTATCGCAAATGGCCTGAGACGCCTGAAGAGGTTGCAATCCGGGGCGATCCATGCTTCAAGCCCGCCCTTCCCTGCCGGGGGCGACGGCATCGCGCCCGGCTATGCCTGATTTCCATCGTGGAAACAGACCATCTCGGTCGTAGGCAGAGACAAGCCATAGGGGGTTCATCCATGCCGCTATACGAAACCGTGCTCATCGCACGGAATGATGTCACGCAACAGCAGGTCGAGCAGATCGCCGACGACATTGGCACCGAACTGGAAGCCGATGGCGGCGCGGTCAAGAAGCGCGAGTACTGGGGCCTGCGTGGCCTGGCCTACCGGATCAAGAAGAACCGCAAGGGCCACTACATGCTGCTCGGCCTCGACGCCAAGCCGTCCTTCGTCACGGAAATGGAGCGTAAGCTCGGCCTGAACGAAGACGTGCTGCGCTTCATGACGATCCGCATCGAGGAAATCGACGAAGCCCCGTCCGCCATCCTGTCCCGCAAGTCCGACGACCGTGAACGCGGCTTCCGTGGTCCCAAGCCGGCCGGACGCTTCGAAAGCGGCCGCCGCCGCGGCTTCGACGATCGTGAGGAATTCCGCGCCCGTGACACGTTCGGCGCCGAAGAATTCCGTCCTGGTGTGGAGGAGTAGCCCCAATGTCCGACACTGAAGTCAATCCCGCCGCCCGGCGGACCGCCGTCGGCGCGCGCCGGCCGTTCTATCGCCGCCGCAAGTCCTGCCCGTTCTCCGGCCCGAACGCGCCGAAGATCGATTACAAGGACGTGCGCCTGCTGTCCCGCTTCCTGTCGGAGCGCGGCAAGATCGTTCCGAGCCGCATCACCGCCGTCTCCGCCAAGAAGCAGCGTGAGCTCGCGGTGGCCATCAAGCGCGCCCGGTTCCTGGCGTTGCTGCCCTACATCGTCGCCTAAGGAGCAGGTTCCATGGCCGCCGTTGAACTGATCCTGCTCCAGCGCGTCGAAAAGCTGGGGCAGATGGGAGACGTGGTGAAGGTGAAGCCGGGCTATGCCCGCAACTTCCTTTTGCCGCAGAAGAAGGCGCTGCGGGCCAGCAAGGACAACCTTGCGAGGTTCGAGCAGCAGCGCGCGCAACTTGAAGCGCAGAACATCAAGCGCCGCGAAGAAGCGGAGCGTCTGGCCGAACGGGTCGGCGGTTTGACCGTCGTCATTATCCGTCAGGCCGGCGAATCGGGCAGCCTGTACGGCTCGGTTTCGGCGCGGGATATCGCGGAAGGCAGCACCGCCGCTGGTCTGACGATCAACCGGTCCCAGGTCGTGCTGGAACATCCGATCAAGACGCTCGGGCTGTCGCAGGTCCGTGTATCGCTGCATCCGGAAGTCTCGATCCCGGTGACCGTCAACGTCGCCCGCAGCCCGGAAGAAGCCGAGCGGCAGGCGCGCGGTGAGCGGGTGAGCGGCGAGGCGGAGGAGGAAGAGCAAGCCCCCACCGCCGAGAACATCTTCGAAGGCGATACGCCGCAGCCGAACTGATACCAGTTGCTTCCCCCGTTCGTGAAGGAGCGGGGGAAGCCGGTTGGCACAGCATATTGAACCCGACTTGCCGTTGAACTTTTGACGCGGCGTGCATTGCTGATCCATGCTTGGCCATCACCGGGTCAAGACAGTGGAATGGAGAGCAATGCAAGCTGTCCTCGATGGCATTTTTCGGCGATTGATCACCGTCGGCCGACTAACCGTTGTTTGGCCGGACGGCTCACACACATTCTACGCGGGCAAGGACGGACCAAGCGCCGTCGTGGGGCTGCGCGACCAGCGGACAATCCGCCGCCTTGTGCTGAATCCCTCGCTTGCGTTGGGCGAGGCCTACATGTCGGGCGGCCTCTCCGTCGAGAGCGGCGGCATCTACGAGCTGCTTGACGTGATCCTGGCCAATGCGCAACGGAATCCGGACGGGCATCCGATGTTGCGCTGGCGAGAGTGCCTTGCCGGGATTAGCCGCCGATTGGTCCAGTACAATCCGGCCGACCGGTCACGCCGCAATGTGGCGCATCACTACGACCTGAACGGCCGCCTCTACAGTCTGTTCCTTGACCGGGACCGGCAATACTCCTGCGCCTACTTCCCGCGCGGCGACGAAACGCTGGAGGAAGCGCAAGCCGCGAAGAAGCGGCATATCGCCGCCAAGCTGTGTCTCGACCGGCCGGGGCTGCGCGTGCTGGATATCGGCTGTGGCTGGGGTGGGATGGCCCTGACGCTGGCCCGCGATTTTGGCGCGCATGTGACCGGCATCACGCTGTCGCAGGAGCAACTGGCCGAGGCCCGTGCCCGCGCCGCAGGCGAGGGCCTGGAAGACCGCGTCAAGTTCGAGCTCTTGGACTATCGGGCGGTGACCGGAACCTTCGATCGTATCGTCTCGGTCGGGATGTTCGAGCATGTGGGAATCGGTCACTATCGCACGTTCTTCGACACCGTCGCCCGCTGCCTGACGCCCGACGGGGTGGCGTTGGTGCATGCGATTGGCCGTAGCGACGGCCCGGGAAGCACGAACGCCTGGCTACGGAAATATATCTTCCCGGGCGGCTATTCGCCCGCGCTGTCCGAGGTGCTGCCACCCGTCGAACGCAGCGGCCTGATCGCCACCGACATTGAGATCCTGCGTTTGCATTATGCCGAGACGCTGCGTCATTGGCGACGCCGCTTTGCCGCCAATCGCGATGCGATCGCGGCGCTTTACGATGATCATTTCTGCCGAATGTTCGAGTTTTACCTCGCGGCGTCCGAGATCACGTTCCGCCGTTGCGGCCACATGGTCTGGCAGGTGCAGCTTGCCCACAAGCAAGAGGCTGTGCCGTTGACCCGTGACTACATAGGTGCGGTCGAGACAGGAAAGGCGGTGGGACCGAAGGTCGCGGCGGAGAACCCGCTTCGGCGGTGAGGCGTCCGGACGATCCCGGCCGTTCCGTGGGATAGCCCAATCACATCGCCGGTTACGCTTCATGGTGACCGCACCGCTTGGATCGTGTCAGAGTGATCTCAACAAACCAGGGGGACGGACCATGCATTTCGGCGCTTCGATGTTCTTCACCGACTATTCGATGACCTCGGCGGACCTCGCGAAGGCGCTGGAGGAACGCGGCTTTGAATCGGTCTGGGCGCCGGAGCACTCCCATATTCCGCTGTCGCGGCGTTCGCCATGGCCGGGCGGCGGAGAATTGCCGAAGCAATATTATGACGTCATGGACCCATTCGTCACGCTGACGGCGGCGGCAATGGCGACGACGACACTGAAAATCGGCACCGGCGTCTGTCTGGTCAACCAGCGCGATCCGATCCAGACCGCGAAGCTGGTTGCCTCGATCGACCAGGTATCGGGCGGACGCTTCCTGTTCGGCATCGGCGTGGGCTGGAACGCGGAGGAAATGGAAGACCACGGCACCGTGTTCACGACCCGCGCCAAGCTGGTGCGCGAACGGGTGGAGGCGATGAAGGCGATCTGGACGCAGTCCAAGCCGGAATACAGCGGTGAGTTCGTCAATTTTGGGCCGATGATGGCCTGGCCGAAGCCCGTCCAGAAGCCGCATCCGCCTGTGATCGTCGGCGGTGCTTTTCCTCATGGTGCCCGCCGCGCGGTGCGGTATGGCGAGGGCTGGATTCCGCTGGCCGGCCGGCCCGGGCAGTATGGCGATGCATTCGACACCGTGCCGAAGTTCCAGGCGATGCTGAAAGAGGCCGGCCGCGATCCGGTGTCCTGCCCGGTTTCGATCTTCTCGGCGCCGGAGGATGGCGACACGTTGAAGCGCTATCGCGACCTCGGCGTCGCACGCGCCGCCGTCAGCCTGCCGGCGGCGAAGGAAGATGTCGTTCTGCCGATCCTGGACCGGTGGGCCGGGTTGATCCGTCAGGCTGCCTGAGGCCGGGCGAGACGCCAAGAACGTGAATGCGCGGGCAGCAGGTGCCGGGTGACCGGAAACGCCGCCGCGGCGCTCAATCCCCTTTCGTCATGGCATGGCGCAGTTCGGGCCATCTGATCCAGGACAGTGCGTCGGCAGATGCCCCGGACCGCGCCCTACCGGATTCACACAAGTCGGCCGAGTTTCCAGCCATGATGCATGGCTTTGAATCTCAAGAAGCCGTTGAGGATCACGATGGGGCCTGGATTGCCGTAGTATCCGGTCCATCCGCCAAGGCGTGCGCAGACCCAG
>JARLIN010000140.1 GCA_031291715.1 Rhodopila sp.
TGCACGCGCAGCTTGGCATCCAGATTCGATAACGGCTCATCGAACAGGAACAGTTTCGGTTCACGTAAGATCGCGCGGCCCATCGCTACGAGCTGCCGCAGCCGGCCGGACAACTGTCGGGGCTTGCGCGCCAACAGTGCCTCCAGTCCGAGCAATGAAGCGGCTTCCTCCACGCGCCGGGTTATTTCGCCGCGCGACAGGCCCCGGATGCGAAGGCCATACGCCATGTTGTCGAAGACAGACATGTGTGGATACAGTGCATAGTTCTGGAAGACCATCGCGATATCCCGCTTGGATGGATCCAGCCCGGTCACGTCCCGGCCGCCGATGATGATCTTCCCCTCGGTCGGTGTCTCGAGTCCCGCCACCAAGCGCAGCAGCGTCGATTTGCCGCAGCCGGAGGCACCGACGATCACCAGCATCTCTCCATCGACCAACGTCAGGTCGATCTGGCGCAGAACCTGTGTGGCGCCGAAACGCTTGCGTAGACCTTGCAGTTCCAGCGTCGCCATCTATTTCTCGCCTTCCGTCAGGCCGGCGATGAACCAGCGCTGCATCACCACGACAACCACCACCGGCGGCAGCAAGGCCAGGACGGTGGTCGCCATCACCGCGCTCCAATCCGTCTGGGTCTCCTGGCCGATCATTTTGACGATGCCGATGACGATGGTGTCCAGGCCCCGGTCGGTCGCCACCAGCAACGGCCACAGGTACTGGTTCCAGCCGTAGACGAAAAGGATCACGAACAGCGCAGCAATGTTCGCGCCAGAGACCGGCAGCACGATATCACGCAGGAAACGCAGCGGGCCGGCGCCGTCGATCCGCGCGGCCTCCACCAGTTCGTCGGGGATCGCGGTGAAGACCTGCCGGAACAGCAAGGTCGCGGTGGCGGAGGCGATCAGCGGCACCCACAGGCCGGTAAAGCTGTTGATCAGGCCGAAATCCGCCATCACGGCATAGGTGGGAATGATGCGTACTTCGACGGGCAGCATCAGCGTCACGAAGATCAGCCAGAATGCGACATGGCGGAACGGAAAGCGGAAGAACACCACCGCGTAGGCCGACAGGATGGAGATGGTGATTTTCCCGAAGGCGATCGCGAGCGCCATCCCGAGCGATATCAGCAGCATGTGCCATACGGGTTCCGTACCCATCGTGCCGTTGAGAAACACGCGCGTATAGACGGACAGATTGGACAGGTGCGGGACCAGCGACAGTTCCCCGCGCATGATGGCGTCGGAGTCCTGGGTGGAGCCGGCGAATACCAGCCAGACGGGGAGCGCGAACAGCACGACCCCGAGGATCAGGACGGCATGGGCGACGTAGTCGGGGCGGTCTCTCACGACAGGGTCCTTCTTCCCATGAAGCGGAACTGCACCGCCGTGATCACGATCACCCCCACCATCAGCACGACCGACTGAGCCGACGACGACCCGATATCCTGGTTGATCACGCCGTCTCGGAATACCTTGATGACCAGCGTCTCGGTATCCTTGCCCGGGCCGCCCTGGGTTAGGGCGTAGATCGTGCCAAACGTATCGAACGCGGCATAGACGACGTTGACCACCAGCAGGAAGAATGTTGTCGGCGCCAGCAGGGGAAACGTGATCGTGCGGAACCGGTGCCAGCCTTTCGCACCATCCATTCGGGCGGCTTCGGTCACCGCACGCGGGATCGATTGCAAGCCGGCCAGGAAGAAGATGAAATTGTAACTGACCTGCTTCCACGCGCTCGCCGAGACCACCATCAGCATCGCCTGGGCACCATTCAGTGTGTAGTCCCATGCAATGCCGTGATGGTTCAGCCAGCGGCCGAGCAGCCCGACACGGGGATTCAGGACGAACAGGAACAGCACGGCCGACATGGCTGGCGCGATCGCGTAGGGCCAGATCAGCAGCGTCCGATACACGCCCCGTCCGGCGATCGCCCGATCCGCGAACACCGCCAGACCGAGCGCGATGCCCATGGCGAGCACGCTGACCGCGAGGCAGAAAAACACCGTCCGTACGATGGAATCCACGTAAAGCGGATCCGTGAACAAGTCGGCGAAATTCTCGAAGCCGACAAAGACCCAGCCCTGGCCGAACGCATCCTGCGTGATCAGGCTGGACCAGACCGCCTGCCCCGCGGGCCAGTAAAAGAAGAAGAAGGTCAGCAGCAGTTGAGGCAGCAGCAGGACCGCCGGCAGAAGACGCCCGTTGAAGACGGTGCGGCGGTCCATGCGCCAGTCAGGCCTTCGCGGACTTGGCGAACTCCTTCAGCACCTTGTTGCCGCGCACCACCGCGACGTCCAGGGCCTGTTGCGCGGTTTGGCCACCTTGCAGGGCCTTTTCCAGCTCCTCTTGGATGATGTTGCGGATTTCCGGCAGGCGCCCGAGCCGCAGCCCCTTGGTGTTCGACGTCATGGTGCCGCGGGCAAGCTGCTCCACCGGAATGTCGGCGCCAACGTTTTTGGTGAAAAAACCTTGCTGCTTCGACAATTCATATCCGGCGAAGGTGACCGGCACGTAGCCGGTGTTCTGCGCCCAGGTGGCGTCAACATCGGATTTGCCGATGTATTGCAGGAATTCCGCCACCGCCTTGTATTCCCCCGGCGTCCGGTTCGGCGCCGTCATGGTCCACAGGCTCGCGCCGCCGATGATCGAGTTCAGTGGTGTCCTGATGATCTCCGGATCGTACGGCAAATACGCCTCTGCCCAGTCGAATTTGGCGCTCTTGACCAGATTGCCGCGCGACGATGAGGACCCGAACGAAATCGCTGCCTCGCCGGAGTAGATCAGCGGATCGGGTGCAGTGTCCCGGCCGGCGTATTTGAAGCTGCCTTCCTTCGACATCTCCAGCAGGCGCTCGATGTGCTTCACGTGCGCCTTGGAGTTGAATACCAGTTCGGCGTCCAGGCCGTCGAACCCGTCCGATTTGGTCGCGAATGCCAGATTGTGCAGCGCGCTGTATTGCTCCAGCTGGATCCAGGTGGGCCAGGACGTCGTCATCGGCACCGGGGCGGCATCCTTGGCCTTGATGGTCTCGGCGGCCTTGCGGACCTCCTGCCAGGTGGTCGGCGCCTTGTCGGGATCGAGCCCGGCCTTGCGGAAAGCGTCCTTGTTGTACCACATCACGGCGGTTGACGAATTGAACGGCATCGAGGCCATCCGTCCGTCGCTCAGGCTGTAATAGCCGCGCACGGCGGGGATATAGGCTTTCGGGTCGATCGTCAGACCGGTTTCCTTCACCAACTCCCATACCGGCTTTACCGCCTTGCCGGCCGCCAGCATCGTGCCGGTTCCGACCTCGAACACTTGCACCAGGTGCGGCGCCTGTCCGGCGCGAGAGGCGGCGATGGTCGCGGTCAGCGTGTCCGCGTAGCCGCCTTTGTAGACCGCCTGGATTTCCACCGCATTCTGGCTGGCGTTGAAACCATCGGCGATGCGGGTAACCTCATCCGCCAGGGTGGCGGTCATCGCGTGCCACCAAACGATCTTGATCTTCTCGGCTGCACGCGCTCTGCTGGCGGCGAGGGCAATCGAGGCGGATAGCAGGGTACGGCGCTTCATCGACGGTTTCCTCCCCAGGAATGGTTCGCAGCCGTTAACGGAGCCGCGTTGCTTCCCGATTACCGTGTTATGACGCTTCGGTGAAGGGCCTACCCCGAAGGTGGGTATCGCACCAACCATCGAAACCGGACACGGACGGGCCGAGAACCCCAGCCCTTCGGGGCAACTCCGGACTCCGCCACGCCGGCCGGTTTTTCCGTGCCTTCGACAGCCCGGTGCATGCGGACCTGGCCAGAGTGTACCGCCATCCTGCAGTGCGGTGGTGAAGCGTGCTCGCCTTCTACAACGATGGGCCGGATGGCGTCGGTGGAAATCGTCATGCGCCAGTGCGCGCGGAAACATTCGTCGAAGGTTTATTACAGCCAGTTCATTAACAACACGCCGATTGATTTAATCATATTTGATATCGATATAATATTGAATGGTAATTCTCTTATCCGTGTTTTGCCTCTACGCCACGATTCCGGGAGATTGCCTTTGAAACACGGCGGAACACTTATTGCGGTTTCCGTACAGCTGGGGAAATTCATATGGCGCTGTCAATCTGGACCACCGGGACGTCGGGCGATTGGAATACCGCTACGAACTGGCCGCCCACGACCGTTCCGAATGCGGCTGCGGCCGACGTCCTGATCGACGCGCTGCCCGCGGCGGGCGTGAACAGTTATATGGTAACCATCGCGGCCGGCCAAAACGACATCGTCAATTCGGTCACGCTTAATGCGACCAATAACCTGCTCTCCGTGAACCCGACCAACCCCGCCACCCCCTATAAAGGTGCGATTCTCGAGATCGACGGCACGCTCACTTTCGCACCCGGGTCAACGGGCGCGATCGCCGGTCCGTTGCAAAGTATCATTCAGATGACAAACGGGACCATCGTGAACGCTGGGACCATTGACGCATTTGTGCAGACCGGTGGCACCACCCGCTTCACCGGATCAAACGCCATATATTTCACCAACTGGCTTCAATCGCTGGGCGTCACCACGATCGATACGACAAGCATCGGCGAATATAGCGCGCCAGCGAAGACATTATTCGACGGTATCTTTGAGGCAAAAGGTTCCGGTACCGTCATCAACTTCGGGGGCAGCGCGGGCGGACTTGCTGTTGGCATTACAACCGTCAGCGGACCAAAGCTCGTTCCCACGCAAGATTTCTGGACGCAACTGATTTTCGATAATCCGGGGTCCGAGATCAACGAATGGAACGGCACCGCATACGTTCCGGTCGAGAGCACGATCACCCTCATAGGAACATCCGGCATCATCACCGTGACCGGTGGCCGCAATTACACAACGGCCAACGGGCTGACGATCGCCGCCAATGGCTTGTTTGAAGAGACCAGCGGCACTCTAACAACCGGCGGCCTGACGATCGCCAACGGCGGCACGCTATCGAGCGGCCTGCTATCGCCGCATTATCACACCACAACAGCCAGCACGGATGCAGGCCCACTGATCGTGGCGGGAAATGTCGTCAACGACGGCACGATCCTGGCCTACGGCGGCGGCATCGATCTGACCGGCCCCATCACAGGCACCGGCAGTCTTACATTCGATCCGGCCGGCGCCTCGAAGCTGGAGCTGAACAGCGTCAGCGCCGGCGAGGTCGTGTCGATGAACGGCAGCGACACGCTGGTGCTGGATACACCGTCGTCCTTCAGCGGCACGATTGACGCGGCCGGTCAGAACAATTCGATTGTTTTGAATAACACCGGTGGAGACAACGCAAGTATCGTCGGAAACACGCTACAGGTGACGTTAGGCGGCAAGGTGATTGACTCGATCGCTGTGACCGGCAACTTGTCCAGCACAAAAGTAAGTCTGGAAACGACCTCGCTCAAGGTCGTGGATACCACTTCCAGCCAGGTGCTTGCCGCGGCTGGCACAACATACACGGGGCCGGTCGCCGGGTTGACCAACCAATATATCAATATCACGCCCGACAGTCTGAGCATCACCGCTTCCACGCCTGGCTGGTTTCTCCACAGTGGCGCCGGGGAAGATGCAATTGCTGTCAGCAGTGGGATCAACGTGCTGGATGGCGGGACCGGATCGAACTTTCTGGTAGGTGGCAGCGGGACCGACACCTTCTTCGTCGATGACCGCGTCGCCACCGCGGATATCTGGAGCACGGTTGTCAACTTCCATGCCGGCGATTCCGCGACGATTTGGGGCGTCACACCCGGCGCCTTCAATCTTAGCTGGTCGAATGGGCAGGGGGCCGCGGGCTACACCGGCCTGACGCTGACCGCGACAGCCGCAGGCAAGCCAAACGCGCTGCTGACCCTGGCCGGATTCAGCCAGGCCGACATGAGCAGCGGCCGCATCTCGGTCGCCTTCGGCACCGATGCCGCAAGCGGCAGCGCCTTCATGTACGTCCACGCAAACAGCTAACGGTCCGGTCCGATTTTTCGATTTATGATCGGTAGAGTCACCAGACCCGACGCCAGACGGCAATTGGCGGATGCGAGTCTGCCTACTCCCCTGCCCGGGGCGCCGACACGGGCGGGGGCGCCAAGGGTTCGGCGGCATGCCGGCCCGTCAGATCGTCGCCTGCACTGACCGGCATCAGGAGCGCGATCGGCGCGGCCGCCAGTGTCATCAGCCCCACCACGACAAACGCCGCGCTGAAATCCGACGTTTCCGGCGTGACGTGGCCAGACGCCGTGCGCGCGACCTCCAGCGCCAGCGCGCCGACGGATACCCCGATGGTGGCCGCCAGTTGCTGGCCGGCGGTGTATAGGCTGGTCGCGGCACTCATCTGCGCGCGCGGCACGTCGCCGTAGGCCAAGGTGTTGTAGGCGGTGAACTGGAGCGACCGCAGGAACCCACCCACCAGCAGGACCAGATAGATCGCCGCCGCCGGCCAGGTGGGGCGGAACAAGGCGCACATCGTCAGCATGATGCCGGACAGCACGCCGTTCCAGATCAGCGTGTCGCGGAAGCCGAACAGCCGCAGCGCATATTGCGCCGCCGGCTTCATCACCAGTGCACCGGCGGAGCTGGCGAAGGTGATCAGCCCGCTCTCGACCGCCGCCTTGCCGAAGCCGACCTGCAGCATCATTGGCAACAGGAAGGGGATCGCGCCGATGCCGGTCCGGAACAGCATCATGGCGCTGAACGACAGGCCGAAGCAGGGCAGCCGCATCAGCGTGAAATCCAACAGCGGAGCGGGCGCGCGCCGTGCATGGAGATAATACAGGAAGGCGACTGCCAAACCGCCAACGAGCATTATCCCGGTCACCTGCGGCGAGACCAGGCCGCGGCCAACCGTCTCCAGCCCGAACATCCCGCAGATTAGCGCCAGGCCGGTCAGGATCAGGCCGCGGACATCGAAAGCGCCCCGTGTCGGCTCACGAAAATCCTGGATGAACAGGGTGACCGCGACGAGGCCGATCAGGCCGACCGGGATGTTGATGAAGAAGGTCCAGCGCCAGTTGAAATAGGTGACGATGAACCCACCCACGGGCGGTCCGACCACCGGCCCCAGCAGCGCCGGCATCGTCAGCCAGGCCATCGCGGCCACCAACTCGGATTTCGCGGCCGTCCGCAGCAGCAGCAGCCGGCCGACCGGCACCATCATTGCCCCGCCAATCCCTTGGAGCACCCGCGCGGCGACCAGTTCCGGCAAGCCGTTGGACAGGCCGCACAGGATCGAGCCGACGGTGAAGACGATGATTGCGCCCCGGAACACGTTACGGGTGCCGAAACGGTCCGCCACCCAGCCGCTCGCGGGAATGAATACTGTCAGGCTGAGCAGGTAAGACGTCAACGCCACGTTCATCCGCACCGGATCGTAGCCGAACGACTTGGCCATGGTCGGCAATGCCGTGGCGATGACCGTCGAATCGAGGTTCTGCATGAACAATGCGCAGGCCACGATCACGGCGGTCAGCCGTGTCTGGCGAGAAACTCCGGTTGAACGGATGGTCGGCTGAGCAGGCATGCCGGCAGTGTCGCGCCGGACGCGGCCGGGGGAAAGCCCCCCGCGCGTCCTGGTTGGCCGAATGCTGAAGCATTTCCGGCGGAACTGGCAGGACTCACACCAGCTCGCGCAAAGACTGTGTCACCGGCCGCTGTCCCAAGACCGTCATGCCGCACTTGAACCGGCCATCTGTGCCAGACCACCTGACAGATGAATAACCACCGACCGAGACGCAACCGGTGCCCGGATCAACATTCCAAGCAGAGGCGTGGCGGGAATCGCCGAAGAAGCGGTGTCAATGCGGCCTGGCATCACACCAGAGTTGAAGCTGCTTGACCGTGACGAAATGCCCCACATGTAACGGAATGTGATATTTAGCCAACTGGTATTGCTGGCGCATCGATCCTCCCGCGTTGATACTTTATGGAATCGGTCTGAGGAACAGAATCATGCTACGGATGGCGCTATTGGCGACTGCGTTGCTGCTGCCGGCTATCGCAACAGCGCAGCCGGCGCGCGGATTTTATGTCGATGTCGGCGCGGGAGCGAATATCGCCAACGACCTTCTATCCTCCAACGAAACGACAAAGGTCTCCACCGACCTCGGTCCGGTCGGACTCGTCGGTCTCGGCTGGCGATACGGCAACGGATTGCGCACCGAGATCGAGGGCAGCTACCGGACCAACGACGTGAGCGGCATCGCCACGCGTCGCGTCAATGGCGCCCTGCTGCCGCTTGGCAATGCTGGCGGTAGCGCGCGGACCTACGCCATCATGGCGAACATCGCATACGACATCCCGTTCCAGCCGTTCGGGCTGCCGTTACAGCCCTATGTCGGCGCGGGGGTGGGCTACGGCTGGCTCGATTTCAACAATGCCAACGGCGACGGATACGGCACCTTCGCGCTGCCGCAGGGCAACAGCTACACCGGACCGACCGTCGTCAGTTTCGGTTCGGCCGGGGCGTTCGCCTATCAGGCGATCGTCGGCGCCTCGCTGCCGCTGCGCATCCTGCCGGGCCTGGAGGCAACCCTGGAATATCGGTTCTTCGGCATGGCGCGCGCCGATGTCCCGGTGGACCGCATGGCCGCCAACCAGACAAACCTGATCAATGGCGCCGTCCCCTCCTTCGCCACGCATAACGGCTTCGAGGTGCACGACAACGCCATCCTGATCGGCTTGCGCTACACATTCGGAGGGCGCTGATCGGCACACGCCGCCGGCTCTCAATCTGATAGTGGGCGGCACCGTCCTGTCGAAAGTCGTTATTTCGCCATCAAACCCAGCTTATGTCGCGCGACGCCCGCGGCACCAGGCCGATGACTGAAACTTCACGACAGAACAGGAATCAATCGGTGTAAGCAGGCACTCCACCAAAAAAATAAGGAGGAAGCCCATGCGCGCGGCACTATTTGGACTTGCTCTCGCCACCGTCGGCGCAAACGTGAGCTACGCCCAAGAGTCCCCCATTGTCGTGGAGTTGTTCACCTCGCAAGGGTGCTCCTCCTGCCCGCCGGCTGACGCGTTCCTGACGGACCTCGCCCATCAGCGTCGCGACGTGCTGCCACTGGCGTTCCACGTCACCTATTGGGATAGCCTCGGTTGGAAAGACCCCTATTCGCTCGACGCGGCGACAAACCGGCAGCGCGACTATGCGCGCCTTCTCGATCAGGACGGCGTCTATACTCCGCAGATGGTCGTGGATGGCACGACGGCTTTCGTCGGTTCCAACAGGTCCCAGGGGCTGAACGCGATCGCCAATGCCGAACATAAACGCATCCCGGTCGGTCTGGCCCGGAATGGGCAAACCCTGTTGATCACCGTTGGTGCGGGCGCCGGGCGCGCCAAGGTTCTGTTGGTCGGCTTCGACCCTGCGCACGAAACGCATATCGGCCGCGGCGAGAACAGTGGACGCAGCCTGTTGGAATCCAACATCGTCCGCTCGCTGACCCCGATCGGAACATGGTCCGGATCGGCAATGGAACTCCGCCAGACGCCGCCGGCCGGAGAAAGCTTCGCCATCCTGCTGCAGTCCGAGGACGGCCGCATCGTCGGCGCGGCACGGCTGGATTCCTGAAACGGTCGCTGCCAGCAAGGAACCGACCGACAGACTCACCTACCGTATTGGGCCGCCGGACGAACGCGAACATGGCGGCCCGGTAGCCATTTTCCGATGGTCTTGCGACTTCCGGTTTCGTCCATATCTTTCCCGTTACGGACACGGCGGAGAGCCGATTGTTGCCGCCTGTCGAAGACCGCGGGGGGAACATGTTCCATCAACTGCTGACGCCGATCGCAGGCAGCCTGCCGCTGTCGTTCCTGGTCGCGGCACTGCCCATCCTGGTCGTCCTGGTCATGCTGGGTGTGCTGCGCCGTCCGGCCTGGCAGGCGTCGCTGGGGGGCCTCGTCGCCGGCCTCGTGGTTGCCGTGTTGGGCTGGCAAATGCCGGTGGGCCTCGCGCTCGACAGTGTCGTGGCCGGCGCGGTGTTCGCGCTGTGGCCGGTCATGTGGATCGTGTTCAACGCGCTGCTGCTCTACAATATCGCGGTCGCCTCCGGCCGCTTCGACGCATTCCGCGACTGGGTGCTGGACCATCTGCCGGACGACCGGCGCATCGTGCTGGTGGTGATAGGCTTCTGCTTCGGCTGCCTGCTGGAAGGCATATCCGGGTTCGGCACACCAGTTGCGATCACCAGCGCCCTGCTGATCCTCGTCGGCTTCCCGCCATTGGAGGCACTGACCTTCACACTGATTTTCAACACCGCGCCGGTCGCGTTCGGCGCGCTTGGCGCCCCCGTGACAGTGCTGGGTCAGGTCACCGGCCTCCCCGCGGTGCAGCTTGGTGCCATGATCGGGCGGCAGTTGCCGTTCCTGGCGATGCTGCTGCCGTTCTACGTCATGGCGCTCTACGGCGGAATGCGGTCGGTGAAAGCGCTGTGGCCGATCCTCCTGGTTTCCGGCGTCAGTTTCGCCGCGGGACAGTTCGTGTCGTCGAACTTCCTGGATTACGCGTTGACTGACGTGCTGTCGTCACTGACCGCATTGGTCGTGACGCTGCTGTTCCTGCGCGTCTGGAAGCCCGCGGGCGATCCGGACTTCGCCGTCCGCGCCAGCATCACCCAAGCCGTTCGGCCGGCCGGTGCAATTCCCGGCTGGCAAGGCTGGCTGCCCTGGATCGTTGTCTCCGTGGTCGTGATCTTCTGGACTCACATGAAGATCTTCGCCTTCGGTCAGCAGGCCATTCCCTGGCCGGGGCTGCACAACCAGATCGCCATCACACTGTATAACGACAAGCCCTATGCCGCGGTCTGGGTGTTTCAGCCGTTGGCGACGGGGACCGCCATCCTGCTGTCCGCAGTCATCACCGCCGCGCTGGTTGGCGTCGGGCCGGTGCGATTCATCAAAGCTGTCGGCGCAACCTGGAAACAGAGCAGGATCGCGATCCTGACGGTCGCCCTGATCGTGGCGCTGGCCTACCTGATGAACTATTCCGGGCTGAACTACACGTTGGGCCTGGGAGCGTCGTCGATGGGCTTCATCTTCCCACTGGTGTCGCCGTTCCTGGGGTGGGTCGCGGTGTTCCTGTCGGGCAGCGACACGTCGGGGAACGCGTTGTTCGGCAACCTGCAGGTCGTGGCGGCGAACCAGTTGGGGCTGAACCCGGTACTGATCGCCGCGACCAATTCCTCGGGCGGCGTCATGGGGAAGATGATCTCGCCGCAGAACATCGCCACCGGCGTGTCGGTGACCGACCTGAAGGGGCAGGAGGGCTTGGTTTTCGCCCGGACCTTCAAACACAGCATCGCGCTAACCGTCCTGCTGGGGCTGCTCGTATTGCTTCAGCAGTATGTCGTGCCCTGGATGATTCCCTGACTTGCGGCGGGCGGAATCAGGCGGCAGTGTTGCCGCCTGCGTCCAAGAAGGCAAAACGACAAACATGAAAAGCATGATAGGGGCGGCCGCTCTGCTGGCCGCTGCGATGACGGCTGGTGCACCCGTGCGGGCCGAAGTGCCGGAGGTTCGGTTCGCCCGCCAGTTCTCCATGGGCTACCTCCAGTTCAACGTGATCGAGCATGAGAAGCTGATCCAGAAGCACGCCGCTGCGCTCGGCATTCCCGAGGTCAAGGTCTCGGGTGTGCGTTTCAATGGTCCGGCGTCGATGAACGACGCGTTGATATCCGACTCGGTGGATATCGTCGGCGGCAGCCCGAACGGGATGTTCACCCTGTGGGCGAAAACACGCGGTACCCCGCAGGAGGTCCGGGCGATCAGCGCGCTGGTGACCTTGCCGTTCGTCATCACCAGCAACGACCCGGAGATCAAGACCATCGCCGATCTTGGGCGATGCAAGAAGATTCCGGTGCCGTCGGTAAGGGTGTCCTCGCCCGCGGTCGCGGTGCAGTTGGCGGCGACGAAGCTATACGGGATTAAGGAATTCGCCCGATTCGATTCGGCGACGGTCACCATGTCTCCGGCCGATGCGACGATCGCGCTGCTGACCGGCAGCGGGGACGTCAACTGCGTGGTCGCACTGCCGCCATTCATGCAGCAGCAGTTGGAGCACCCGAACATCCACGTGGTGGCGAACTCATTCGATCTGGCCGGAGGGCCGACCACCTATACGGTGGCCTATACGTCCAAACGATTCCACGACCGCAACCCGAAGCTCTACCAAGCGGTGTACGAGGCGCTGGCAGAAGCGACGGAATTGGTCCGCAAGGACATCAGGACGGCATCGCGCTACTGGATCGAGGACAGCGATTCAAAGCTGAGCGTCGATTTCGTCGCTGCTGCCGGGTCTGGGCCGGATACCGAATGGACGACCGTGCCGCGGGAGACGCTGAAGGCCGCCGCATTCATGGCGGAGGTCGGCACCATCAAGGTCAAGCCGACGTCGTGGAAGGATTACTTCTTCCCGGAAGCCTACGGACTGCCGGGAA
>JARLIN010000141.1 GCA_031291715.1 Rhodopila sp.
ACGTCGGTAAGTGGTTATTCACCAAGAAGTTGGTCCGGCACGGATGGCCGGATCAAGTCCGGGCAGGACGACGATGGGACAGCGGCCGATCTGTCATGCCAGGCCACGTTAACGACGACTCTGCGCCGCTTCGCTCCGCGTCCTGCCCGGACCTGATCCGGGCATCCGTTGCACCTCGGTAAGCGGCCATTCACCAAGAAGTTGGTCCGGCACGGATGGCCGGATCGAGTCCGGCCATGTCGACGATGGGACGGCGGCGGATCTGTCAGTCCTTGCGTCCGCTGGTATTGAGCAGACCCGCCGAAGTCCCTCCGGGCATTATGCGACGCGCTGCCGGACGCCGTCGTCGATGTAGCGCGTGGAGCTGGCAACTATCAGAACGATCTCGATCGGTCCGGAAAGGTCCGAGAACAGATCTATCGGCAGGACGGCATCGCCGTCCGTCCAAATGAAGTCATTGTCCGCTTCGAACAGATGGAAGCCGCTGACCAACCGCGCATCGTTAGCCTGGATGGTGCGGAGCCGCGTGCCCCGTCGCACCGCGATGTGCCGCAGCGCGACGCCGAGGCTGCGCGGATCACGTGCCAACGCCAGTTCCTGCGGGATCACGGAACGCGAAACGATACGCGCCGCCTCCGGTCGGGCAGGAAGGTTGAAGACGTAGGCGCCGTCATCGTGACGCGTGGCGTCAACGCGGCTTCCATCGACCATCAGATGCAGGTCGGGCTCGTCTGTCAGCGGTACACGCACGTCCGACCCGGCACGATCCAGAAGCCGCCGCCAGACCGCATCGACCACCGGTCCGCCAGTCAGCACGGGCGCGCATGGCGCCTTCGCCGGCTGGTCCCAACCGGTGTTGGCGTTCTGGAACAGCCAGCGATTGCCGTCGTCGCGGTAACTCT
Source organism: Rhodopila sp. (assembly GCA_031291715.1). Classification (GTDB taxonomy): domain Bacteria; phylum Pseudomonadota; class Alphaproteobacteria; order Acetobacterales; family Acetobacteraceae; genus Rhodopila. Next base: position 903 of record JARLIN010000141.1, read on the forward strand.
CCGCCGGCGCACCGTCGGCCATCAGCACATCGTGCGTATCCAGTTCCAGATGATAGACGGTCACCCCTTGTGCCATGTCATCCCAGAGGATCGAGCGATGGTTCACCAGGAACTCCACCGGGATCAGCACGCCATCGAAATACAGCGAGTGTCCCTTGGTGATTCGCAGGTCGCGGTGCGGCACGTTGTCCGCCAGGGCGCCCTTGCGCACGATCAAGGGGGTTGCGGCGCTGCGGCGTCCCCGTGTGCTCAGCGCGCGTCCCTGTCCGATCCAGCATAGGGGCCGCTTCTGACCGCTCGCCGTGACGACTGTATCGCCGACCTGGAGCTTCTCCACCAGGACCTCGCCCCGATCGGTCAGGATATGCGTGCCGGGCAGGAAGCAGGCCAGCTCCGTCAACGTCACGCCGCCATTGCCGTCGGTCCCCAGCGTCAGGGAAGAGCCGATGGTCGTCCCGGCGAAGATGAACGTTTCGGTAACGCCGCCGCCGCTGACGGTGGCGAGTGTATTGCCGCCGGAGGTTGTTGTGGACAGCGTCGCGGCCGCGCCCGCGGCGCCCACCGCGGTTGCAGAGGTAAAGGCGATCACGTCGCCGGCGCCGAAGCCCGAGATGACGGCCTGATCGCCAAAGAAAAGCCCACCGGATGACACACTGACGTTGGCAGTCTCTTCAAGCGTGGCCGGGCCGGCGAACGTCAGGGTGCCCGAAAGGGTCGCCTTTGCCGATTCCAGCAGCAGCAAGCCGCCGCTCAGGACGGTGTTGTTGGCCGTGGCTCGACCATTGATGGCAAGGGTGCCACCGCTCATGACCGTCAGGTTGTTGGCGGTCACACCGGCCGCGAAAAGCTCGACGGTGCCACCATTGAAGATGGTTTCGTTGCTAACGACCGCCGTCGAGGCGCTGACCTCCTGCGTGCCGTAAACCTGATCCAGGTTCGCCGATCCGAGGACGACCTCGAAACCGCCTGCCGAAATGACGGACGAGGAGTCGGTTCCGCCGACCTCGACCGTTGCCGTGCCACCCGAGAGGATCGTCGCGCTGACGATGGTCCCACCAGACTGCACGTCCAACGTGGCCCCGCCGCTCACGACGAGATTGCTCTGCGTGGAACCGCTCGTGACGGACGTGATCGTTGAAGAGGACGTGGAGGCCGATGTCGTATAGATTATCCCTTCGCCCCCGTTCCCGTCGCTCACCAAGGCCAGGTTGGAGCCGACCAGTCCGGCGAAGATAAATGTCTCGCTGACGCTGCCGTTGGTGACCGTCGCGATGGTATTGCCGCCGGAGGTCGCCGTGGTGAGCGTCGTGCCCGAACCAAAGACGGTCTCGTCGATCACGTCGCCGGCCCCGAAACCGGAGATGACGGCAAGGTCTCCATACCCGGCGCTGGTCACGGCGGTAAATTCAAGCGTCCCCGCGCCGGCGAAGGTCAGCGAGCCGGCGAGAACGCCCTTGGGAGATTGCACATTGATCGTGCCGCCGTTGATAACCGTGTTGCTGGCTGTGGCGTTGCCGCTGATGTTGAGTGTGCCGCCGGTGTTCAACGTCAGGCCGTTGGCGATCGCACCCTTCAGGAAAAGATCGACGGTGCCGCCATTGAAAACGGTTTCATTGCTGACGACCGCGGTGGCGGCGCTGACGATCTGCGTCCCGTAGACCTGATCCAGGTTCGCCGATCCGAGAACCATCTCGTTTCCGCCCGACGAGATGACGGAACCGGAGTCGGTCCCGCCGAGCTCCACCCTAGCTGATCCGCCCGCGAGGATCGTCCCACTGACGACGGTGCCACCGGACAGGATGTCCAGAACGCTCCCGCTGGTCACAACGACATTGCTCTGCGTCGAGCCACCGGAAATGGTCGTGCTCGTGGGAGGCGGTGCCAGGAAGGTTATCTCTTCACCGCCATTGCCGTCGCTCCCCAGTTGCAGGGTGGGGGCGACCGACCCGGCGAAGATAAACGTCTCGCTGGAGCCGCCGCCTGATACGGTCGCGTAAGTATTGCCGTTGGAGGTGGTCGTGGACAGGGTCGCCGCCGAACCCGCCGCCCCAATCGCGGTCGCCGCGGTAAAGTCGATCACGTCCCCGGCCCCGAAGCCGGAGATGACGGCAAGGTCTCCGTATCCCGCGCTTATGTTGGCGGCGACTTCGATTGTGCCTGCGCCGGCAAACGTCAGCGCGTTCGAAAGGACCGCCTTGGCGGACTGCAACGCCACCACGCCGCCATTGATCACCGTGTTGCTGGCGGTGGCGTTGCCACTGATGTTGAGTGTGCCGCCGCTGTCCACGGTCACGCTGTTGGCGATTACGCCCTTTAGGAAAAGATCGACGGTGCCGCCATTGAGAATGGTTTCATTGCTGACGACCGCCGTGGCGGCACTGACGATCTGGGTGCCGTTGACGAAGTCCCCGGTCGCCGATCCTAGAACCAGCTCGGTGCCACCCTGTGCGATGGTCGAACCTGAGTCGGTCCCGCCGGACGACACCGTTGCCGTTCCACCGGCGAGGATCGTCGCGCTGACGGCGGTGCCACCGGACAGGATGTTCAGCGAACTTCCGCTGGTCACGGTGACGTTGCTTTGCGTCTGGCCACTGGAAACGGTGGTGACTGTGGGCGTTGTGGCAGCCTGGGACGGCGCGAACGACACGCCACGGATGTTGGTACCCGGCGCCGCGGTTACCAGCGCGGTGAAGCTCTCTCCGGCGCCCGTCGTCGAATCGAGCGTGTCCGTGATGCCGTAGAGATAGGTCTGATCCAGATCGCCGAGGGCCGAGTTCGTGGCATAGAGCTCGACGGTATCGCCGACCACGGTGCCGGTAAGCCCAATCAGCCCGGTGGTGCCGGACGTCGCGGTGTCGGGAACGAGATTCAGCCCAGCCGATAGCGTGTACTCGAGCGTCCAGGCTGAGCCGTTATAGACCCATTTCTGCAGCCCGCCGTCACCAAGGCCGCCTTCCTTGGGATTCCCGCCGTCTGCGATATAGAGCGTGGTCGCATTGGCGAAGAAGAAGTTCTCCGGGCTGAGGTGGATAATCGTGCCGACGGCGCTCGCGTTGACGGTGTTTTCCTGCGCGGCGGTCAGCGTAATGGATCCGTCGATGCCGGTCAGGGGCGTGCCGGTGGTCGCTGTCGTCGGCAACGTCGTGCCATAAGACGAGATGTTCGATGTCCCGCCCGATTTCTGCGTGCTGTCGCGCGAGACATAGAGCACGCCGTTGACGATCTCGACCGTCCGCGTGTCCGTGCTGGTGTCGATCGCCGTTGCGCTGGTTGCGCCGTCATGAGCCAGGAACACGCCCTGGGTCGTGTCGCCCTTTACCCCCTGGCCCGAGATGTAGAACGTGGTGCCGTTGACTGTCGCGACACTGCGCGGATTGTTGGTGTTGTCGATGTTGTACAGCGCCGTACTCGTATCGACGGTGCCGTTGTAGCTGATGTCGGCGACGACGCGGGCGACCGGCGTGTATTGCCCACCCGGCACGCTCGTTGACTGCGCGAGGGCAGTGGTGCCGTAGACCGCGGCACCTCCCGCATTGAAGGTCTGGGCATTGATACCGTAGCCCATGATGACCAGCGACTGACCGTCCGCCGAGAGTTGCAGCGAACCTTCCGACGATGACCCGTATTCACCGGAAATCGCGTACTCGGTCGTTCCGTTCACGATGGTCGTGGTTTGCGGCAGGACCATCTGGCCGACGATCGTTCCACTCGTGGTAATCTCTTCGAGGACGATCGGCGACGCCTGATTGTCGCCATAGGGCCCACTGCCATCGCCATTACCGGAGATGCTGATCACCAGATCGCCGGCCGTGAAGGCAGTCAAGGTCTTGTTCGTGTCAGACATCGGATATCCCATCGGCCGTCAGCAAAGATCGTTTCCTAACCGACACTCGGGACTGGCACTAATGACAGAATTATTGCGGATATGTGGCGGTGTGGAATATATCGCGGTACGCCGTACAAAGCGCAGCCAGGATCAGCCTTCTTTCGAAGGCTGCTCTGTCAGCGCGGGCGATGCGTCTGGTTGTTCTACGCCGCGCCGGCCGCAAAGGCCGGGACGCGACGGATCGTTCCGATCACCTGTTCGGCGGTGATCAGCCGTGTGCATTCGAACTGGCGCGATGTCCCCGTATGGCGTGGGCACCACAGGAAGTCTTTGTGGTCGAATCTTACCCGGACGTCATTCCAGCAGCTGTTGCAGGCATGCCAGTTGATCACCCGATAGGGGGTTTGGAACTCATTGGTCGGATGGGTGAAGCCACTGATCATTACGACGGGTGTACCCGCGGCCCAGGCTAGCCACGACAACCCGCTGCTCAATCCGACAAACGCGGCCGCATGTCGCAACCAGCGCGTCCGCTCGGTCAGTGGCCGGTCGCCGGTCTCGTCCTCACAGCCATGCGGGATATGGTTCCAGACGAAACCATGTCCGTGTGCCGGCTTCTGGTCGATGCAGATCACCCGATAGCCGTGGTCTTTGAGGAACCGGACCACCTGGCGCCAACCATCGGGATTGTTCCAGCACTTGCTCTGCGTCGAACTTTGCACCGCGATACAGACATACGGTTCGTCGATCGGCCGGCTTTCATCGGGGAGCGCCAGCCGAGGCGCTTCCTCGGCCGGATCGACCCCTAGAATATAGCCGGCGGTGCGGTGCAGCCCGACATGACGGAAATCGGTTGGCTGGTGGATGCACTCGGCATCATCGAAGAACAAGCCGAGGCAGTAGGTCGCATACGCTGCCTCGGCCAGCTTCCGCTCGGTCACCTCTTCATGCGTGACGAAACGGATATCCGGATAGGCATCGCGCAACAGCACGCTGATGAGGGGGGACATCGCACAGGTCAGGCGGCAGCCATGCTCCTGGCCGAAGCGGGCGGCATAGGGGAACCACGCCAGGATGTCGCCTAACGTCCCAACCGGGAATTGGATCAGGACGTCCCGGCCGCGTGCGTCGTATTCGTGGGAGAGGACCAGGCTGGCGGTATCGGACTCATCCACATCCCACACCTCGATGCCGAACCGGACAAAGAACCGCTTGGCGGAGCGGACGAAAGCACCCTGATTCTCGGACATGAACAGCGTGTTGCCGGTGTCCAGGTCGCGCAGCCGGACTCGCCACCGGCCCGTGGCTCGGAATGGCACGACGACGCGCGCGCCCTGGTTGATGTCGAAGCGGATGCCGTCCGGCCCCTCCTGTGTGGGGAGCGCGGCCGGCGACGGATAGGTTGGTTTGGAGGGTTGGGAAACGGATTGTTCCTGGGGCGCGGCCGCCTCGCGGGGTTCCGCTGATCCCGGGGATGAGGCCAACGACTCGTCGTCGCGCTCGACGGTCAGCGCTGCTCCATCCATCCGGTGCCTCTCATCCAATTCCGCGGCGGAAGCTACACGGAATGCGACGAGGAACGCAATGATCGCTATCGCGCGCGGATTTGCCTGGCTGATGCGCTCATGTCGGTCAGATCAACAGATTATTCAGTCCGACCTCGATATATTGGTCAGATTTGTTACATCAATGATCGCCGCTCATGGCCGCCACCCAATTCGTCTGACCCTCGAACAGCAAGCGGCTCCAAACCGCCTGCTGTTCGGGGCGGAACCTATTCATGCCTGGAGTCCACCCGCCCTGAAGAACGCCGCGTGGCACCTCCCCGGTTAGATCGCCCCATGCCCACCAGCAGGCGGAAACCGGCACCTGCCAGCGCGACAGCCGGATACCGTGCGGTGTGGTTCCGTTCAGATAATCGACCATGGTCTTTGCCCAGGCCTTGCTCTCCGCCGACAGCATGGAACTCCCCATCTCCCCGATGAACACGGGTGCGATGTCCTGTGTGATCAGATAGCCCCAGGCACGGTTCATCCGTGCCACCGCCGCTGGTCCTGATACAGGCGAGAACTGGGAGATTTCGGTCGGGAACTCATGCACCGAATAGACCACCTTGTTGGGTACGGGCAGCACGACCGGCTTGGTCGCCACGGCCCGCAGATCGCCCTCAGGGTATCCGCCCGGATAGTCCTAGTAGCCCTCGCAAATAATGAGCACGTCGGGGTTCACGGCCTGGATCGCGCCGCCGACCTGTGTGCACATGGCATGCAGGTCGGTGGGACCGCCCTCGCCCCAGTTGATACCGTTGCCTTTCGGGCCGCCCGAGGGTTCGTTATGGAGATCGAAACCGATCACGGTGGGGTTGTTGGCATATCGCCTGGCCAAGGCCACCCAATGTGCCCGGAACGTTTCCGCGGTTACCGTGCCCGGGTTGCCTGTCCCATCGCCTCTGTCTTCCCCCGTGCTGCCGGGGCCCAGGTCGAACCACAGCCCGCTCGGCTGCTGACCGCCCAACCGCATCGGTGGCGGGCCGCCTTCATTGTTGTGATGATCCAGGATCACGCGCAGGCCGACCACGCTGGCGGTTTGCACGATCTTATCGAGGACCTCCAGCGCGGTTAGCCCGATGAGGTCCGGATTGCGTAGCCGGTCGATGGTGTCACGCGCCGGCCGCCCGGTCAGAACCCGGTCGCTGAATGCGATGCGGACGGTGTTGAAACCGGCCGATAACATTTGCTGCATGGTCGGTCGCAGTTTCACGCGGTCGAGTCCCTGGGGCACATTCGCCGCCCCGTCGGCACCATTCCATCCCACCGCGGCGATTCGCACTGGGTTGCCGTCGGAACCCACGATCTGGCTGCCGCGTGTGCTGAGATAGCCATCCGGTAGCGCGCGTGGCTGGGCCGAAACCGCGGCAGGGACGGTCAGCAGTGCCAGAAGGATGAGTGCCAGTCGCATCCGGACGTTCCTGGGTTCAGTTTGATCTTTGAGAGAAAAATTGATGATGTATCAATATGTGAAGTGATAAAAGAACGCGAAGATCGGCGGTCGCGGGCAGGGATTCTCCGTGTGTGACGATAGAATCCGTAGTCCACAACATCTGATTTGGTGGGCCGGGGAGGATTTGAACCGTCCGACCGCACGCTTATCAAGCATGTGCTCTAACGCTGAGCTACCAGCCCATCCAAGGGCAACATGGCCGGAACGAGGCGATATCGAAACCCACAATACCGTTACCGAAGCGGATGGTCTTCGCTATGCCGCGATCGTGGCGCAGCCCTGGCAGGCTTCGCGGACGGACACCGACAAATCTCTATGCGGCCACGCCGGCCATCTGGTGCTCGACCAGTCGTGCGTAGAAACCGCCGCGGGCGATCAACACCTCATGAGTGCCAGATTCGATCACCTGCCCATCGCGCAATACCAGGATCAGGTCAGCGGCGCGGATGGTGGACAGCCGGTGTGCGACGACAATCGTCGTGCGGTCCGTCATCAGCGTATCCAGGGCGCTACGCACCGCCTGCTCGCTGATCGTGTCGAGGTGAGATGTCGCCTCGTCCAGGATCAGCAGTGGCGCATCTTTCAGGAAGGCGCGCGCGATGGCGATGCGCTGCCGCTGTCCGCCGGAAAGCTGCACGCCGCGCTCGCCCACGCAGGTCGCCAGCCCTTCCGGCAGACCTGCGACAAACGCCGCCAGGGCCGCCCGCGACAGGGCCAGGGCAACCTGTTCAGGCGACGCGTCGGGTCTTGCCAGTCGGACATTGGCCTCCAGCGTGTCGTTGAACAGATACGTGTCCTGGGCGACCAGAGCGATGCGACCGCGCAATCCGTCCAGCGTCAGGTCTCGCAGGTCCACGCCGTCCAGCCGGATTGAGCCGGTGTCGGGATCCCAGAAACGCAGCAGCAGGTTCGCAACCGTTGTCTTCCCGGCGCCCGAGGGACCAACCAGCGCGACCGTGGCCCCTGCCGGCACCTCGAATGACATCTTTGTCAGGGCCGGCACCGAACGTCCTGGGTAGGTGAAACCGACGTCCTCGAACTGGACTCCCGATCCGCCGGTTGGCTCGCGCGGTCCGTCGGTGATCAGCACCGGCTCCGCATACACGACATGCAGCCGTCGCGTGGAAGCGATGGTGTCGGCCAATTGCCGGCCCACCTGGGCGATCTCGGATACCGGCAAAAAGGCCGCGATGGAGATAAGGACCAGCAGTGGCAATACTGTTGCGGCGATCATGCCGTTTGCCACCAGCACCGCGCCCAGAGCCGCCACGCCCAGGCCGCCCAGGCCGGTCGCAGCGTCGAGTGCGGCCGCCTGGAATGACAGATCCGCAAGCAGCGACAGGCGCAGGCCCTGGTAGGTACGCACCGCGGCCATGAACCCGTCGCGCCGCCGTCCGGTCGCGCCAAACAGGACCAGTTCCGCCAGTCCCTGTATCGTCTCGGTCGCGTAGGCGCCCATCGTTCCCAGCGCGCCGCGGGCGGCCGATCCCAGTTTGTCGATCCGCTGCCGGCCGATAATCGGGGAGGCGCCGGCATAGAGAAGGAAGGGGGCCAGAATCAAAGCCAGCGGCCAGGCGATCCACGCCATCGCCACGATCACGCTGACCGGCACCAGCACCGCGACGATGGCTGGGGCGATGGTATGGGCAAAGAAATACTCCACCGTCTCCACATCCTGGGTCGCCAGCGCGACCAGGTCGCCGGAGCGGCGGCGCAGCAGGTAGGCGGGCGCCAGCGCGTCCAGCTTGCGGAACAGGTCGATGCGCATGTCGGCCAGCAGCGCATAGGCCATGGCGTGGGCGATCCAGGACTCCAGCCAGTGCAGCAGGCCGGCGAGCGGCGCGATCATCAGCAGCGCCGTCACCAGCGTGACGGTGGGCGCCCCGCTGCGGACGGCGCCCAGCACCAGCGCGCCAAGGACGCTCACGCCGATGAAAGCGACGACGCGGCCGATCCCGGTCAGCACGGTGATCGCCAATTGTCCGCGATAGGGGCGCACGACCCGCAGCAAGGTGCGGATCGTCGCTGGCCAGGTCACCTGAGCGGCGTCCTCGGCCAGGCTGCTGACCACGGCAGTCGTTGCCGGCGCGTCGGGCCGAGCTGCCTCGGTTGCGAGGGAAGGTGCCATTACGCTGTCGCGTTCGGAAAGTTGCGGCCCCATCAGGTCTCGATATGGCCCATCCTGCTGGATCAGGTCCCGATGATGGCCAGACTGCACCACGGCGCCATCGTTGAGGACGAGAATCCGGTCGGCGCCGATCACACTGGATAGCCGGTGTGCCAGGATCAGGGTGGTGCGGCCGGTCATCAGCCGGTCCAGCGCCTGCTGGATGATCGACTCGTTCTCTGTATCGACGGAGGAAAGGGCCTCATCCAGGATGAGGATCGGCGAGTCGCGCAGCAGGGCGCGGGCGATGGCCAGGCGTTGGCGCTGCCCGCCTGACAGTTGCGTGCCGCGCTCGCCGATGACGGTCTGGTAGCCGTTGGGCAGGGCGCTGATAAAGCCGTGCGCGTTGGCGGCTGTGGCGGCGGCTATCAGTTCAGCCTGTGTCGCGTCGGGGCGGCCAAGGCGGAGGTTCTCCTCGACCGTGCCGTGGAACAGATAGGTGTCCTGGGAGACGACGGCGATCATGCCACGCACCTGCCGCGGGTCGATGTCGCGCAGGTCGTGGCCACCGATGCGGATGGTGCCGCTTTGTGCTTCATGCAGCCGCGACAACAGGCGGACGATGGTGGATTTTCCGGCGCCGCTGGGTCCGACGATGCCAACACGCTCGCCGGCGCCGATCCGGAACGTAAGCCCGGTGTGCGCCGCGCGCCGGCCGCCGGGATAGGCGAAGGCAACCATGTCGAAAATGATCTCCGGCGTCAGGGACGGTGCGGGCGCCCCGGTCGGAGCGGCGGCTGGCGTGTTCAGCAGGGCGTTGATGCCGGCGGCCGCGGCTTGGCCGTTCATGCCCTGGTGCAGGACGCCGCGGAGATCGCGCAACGGCCGAAAGATTTCGGTGCCGGCCATCAGGACGATTAGCAATGCTTCCAGGCTCATCTCGCCATGGCGGACCCGGTAGGCGCCAAGAGCCAGGGCGGCGGCCGAGCCCAGGGCGGTGCCGAGGTCGGTGAAGCCGCGCGTCAGCACGTTCAGCGACAGCACCCAGAACGTGCTGTCGGACAAGGCACGCGCCTTCGCCGCGAGCATCCGGCCGTAGGCGGCGCTCTGACCGAACGCTTTCAGCGTTGGCAGGCCCTGGACCGCGTCGAGGAATTCCTCCCCGAACGATTTGAACGCGGATTGCCGGGCATGGGAGGCCTGGGCGGTGCGGCGATGCGCCGTGGCTGGCAGGATCAACGTGAACAGCGCGGCGGCCAGCATCACGGTGGCCACCGGAACGTCCCACCAGGCGATGAAGACGAAGATGGCCAGCGGGGCGCAGATCGCGATCGTCACCTGTGGAAGATATTGGCCGAAAAAGGACTGAAGCTGCTCCACGCCATCGACCATGGACAGCATGACACCGCCGGTGCGCTCCAACCCGAACCAGGCGGGGCCAAGCTCGATGATCTTGTCGAATAGCCGTCCGCGCAGGGTTTCCTGGACACGCGCCGCCGTCCGGTGCGCGATCATCGCGCGGTGGTGGTCCAGCCACGCCCGCAGCAGGATGGCAGCGGCGGCGGCCAGCAGCGGTGGGGTCAGGCGGGCGGCGTCCTCGCCGCGGAACACGCCGGCCAGGAAGCGGCCGAGGAAGGCGAAGCGGGCGATCCCGACCGCAAGCGCGAGCACGCCCAGGGAAGCGGATAGGGCGATGCGGCCTCGCAGGCCCGCGGTCATGCGCCAAAGCTGCAGGTCGAAATGCATGGGTGGATGGTGCCTCAGGTGTCGCCCAGCGTCGATGGTCGCCTAGCTTACGCGGTGCTGGCCTTAAATTTGCATCGCGAACCGGCATTTATTCTCGCCTTTGGGGGCGGCATGCTGGTCGAGGCGCAACCGTATCCGTACAGCCTGAACCTGGAAGCTGCCGCGCTGCTGATCATCGACATGCAGCGCGACTTCCTCGAACCTGGCGGCTTCGGCGAAATGCTCGGCAACGATGTCTCGCAGCTTCGGCGCACGATCGAGCCGAACAAAGCCTTGCTCGGCGCATGGCGTGAAGCCGGCGGCCTTGTGATCCACACCCGCGAAGGCCACCGGCCCGACCTGGCGGATCTGCCGCCAGCCAAGAAAATCCGTGGCCGCGGCGCCACCTGCATCGGTGACCCCGGCCCGATGGGCCGCATCCTGGTGCGAGGAGAAGCCGGTCACGACATCATCCCCGAACTCTATCCAGCCGCCGGGGAACCGGTGATCGACAAACCCGGAAAGGGCGCGTTCTTCGCCACCGATCTGCATGCCATCCTGCAAAATCGGGGCATCGCACAGCTTGTTGTGACAGGTGTCACGACAGGGGTCTGCGTCAACACGACGGTGCGGGAAGCCAACGACCGAGGCTACGACTGCCTCGTCGTCGCTGATTGCTGCGGCTCCTACTTCCCGGAATTCCACGAAATGGGGTTGCGCATGATTGCCGCACAAGGCGGCATCTTCGGCTGGGTTGCGCCTTCAGCGAACGTCATCGCGGCGCTCGCAGGCGTCAAAGTGATGAAGGGGGCGGCAAAATGAGCGATAAATTGGCAATTGGTGGCAAGCCAAAGCTCTGGGTCCCGGGCGACTGGAATGCCTTGTTTGGGTTTGGCACCAACATCCTAGTGAATGTGCTGGTGCTGACAGGGCTGCTGCGCTTTGTGCTGAAGATGCCTGACGCGCTGGTATTTGGGCGCATCCTTCCCGCCCTCGGCCTGATGCTTTTCCTCAGCACGGGATATTACGCCTTCCTCGCCTGGAACCTTGCGCGCAAGACCGGCCGCGACGATGTCTGCGCACTGCCCTCGGGCATCAGCGTTCCGCACATGTTTGTCGTGACGTTCGTAGTGATGCTGCCGATCAGGCTAGCCACCACTGATCCTGTCCAGGCGTGGGAAGCCGGCCTCACCTGGGTGTTCATCCAGAGTTTCGTCCTCATGGCCGGTGGTTTCATTGGCCCCTATATCCGCAAGATCACCCCGCGCGCCGCCCTACTGGGATCGCTCGCCGGCATCTCGATCACCTTCATCTCCATGAGCCCGGCGGCTCAGGTTTTCACCACACCGGTGATCGGCGTGGTGTGCTTCGCCGTCATCCTAGCCAGCTGGTTTGGCGGCGTGCGCTATTTCGGCGGCGTGCCGGGTGGGCTGGTGGCGATCGCTGTCGGCACCGTCATCGCCTGGGCATCGACCGCCCTCGGCTTGAGTTACGGCGACCTGAGCCTGGCAAAGCTGGGCGGGTCGGTATCGAATTTCGGATTTTCCATGCCATTGCCGGCGGTCGTGCACACGTTCGGCGGATTCAAGTTCCTGGGCGTTATCCTGGTCACCGCGATCCCGTTCGGCATCTATGACCTGATCGAGGCGCTGGACAACGTCGAGAGCGCGTCCGCCGCCGGCGACAGCTTTCCCACCACTCGCGTCCTGACCGCCGACGGCGTGATCAGCCTGATCGGCTGCCTGCTTGGGAATCCCTTCATCAACGCGGTCTATATCGGTCACCCGGGCTGGAAAGCGATGGGCGGGCGGATCGGTTACTCCGCGATGACCGGTATTATCGTGCTGATTCTGACCTGGTTGGGCATCATCGCGGTCATCAGCGCGCTGATCCCGGTCGTCGCGATCCTGCCGATACTTCTTTACATCGGCATGCTGATTGGGTCTCAGGCGTTCCAGGAATCACCGCATCGCCACGCGCCTGCGATCGTGCTGGCACTGCTGCCGCAGCTCGCGGCCTGGGGCAAAGCGCAGATCGATAACGCCCTGGGCGCCGCCGGCACGAACGCCGCGACGGTTGGGACCGGCAAACTGGCACAGGTCGGCGTGCTGTATAATGGGCTGGCGACATTGGGCGGAGGCCCCACGCTGGCAGGTATCATCCTGGGTGCGATCACCGTGTTCATTATCGATCGCGCTTTCGAGAAAGCGGCGGCCTTCGCCGTGGCGGGGACGATCCTAACGTTCTTCGGCTTCATCCATGGGGCCGAGGGCATCGGTATCGACAGCTCGCCCGCTGTCGCAGCGTCTTATCTCGCGGTCGCCGGCATCCTGTTCTACTGCTCGCGCTACGCATCGTTCCATCCGATCGCGGTCGACATGCACGAAGCAGCGGCCGAGGCCGATTGATATCAGTGGATCAGGATATGGGCCGCGCTCTGAGCCAGATCCCGCAGTTCCGCAAGCAGATGGCCAACCTCATCGGTCACGAAAAAGAGCAGCGCCAGAAACAACCCTGGATGCGCGTGCCGCCACGTGTTCAGAAACCGTTCGAATCGATCCAGCGGAAGCGCCAGGAAAGCCTTCATGCCAAGGAAGCCAAACAGCGCCCCGAAGATCTCGTCGCTCGGGTAATGAATTCCCAGGTACAGGCGGGGAAGGGCGATCACCACGATCGTCCAGAGCATGGCGATCATTCCGGCGACACGGTTGATGCTCCAAAGGCCTGTACCGAGCGCGAAAAAGAACATGGCGTGGTCGCTGGGAAAGCTGTTCCAGTTATTCAGGCTGTGGGCATCGAATTCTATGTCGGGGAATGGAAGTCCGAGATCGGCCAGCACCGGCCGTTGATGCATGTTCAGGGTCAGTTGCAGACCGCGTGACAGTCCGCCGATCAGCACCGTTCCGATCAGGACCATGATCAGGCGCCTCTGGCGTATCTCCCGCTCGTAGGCGGGTTCGTTGGCTGGTGCGTCGGCCCAGGTGTACCAGAACAGGCACATCAGGGCGATGCCCTTGAAGATGTCCAGCCGCGACAGCGCATTGACCAAATGGTCGAATAAACGACTGCGTCCGGCAAAGCCGGTCAGAAACGTTAGGACCGAAAGGTCAAACCCATCGAATAGTCGTGCCACATGCATCTGTCCGACACCGCCTCGTGGGGGGCGGTGCGAGATTGCACGAGCGATCAATTATCGGGGTTCACATAAATGCAGTACGATCCAGCGGTGTCGACACGTTATGGTGATACGAGTGGTGCGGTTACTCCATCGTGCCACCGGCGGTTTCGATCACCGACTTGATGATGTCCAGCACATGCCGCGTTTGCGCTGCCGCGTCGCCGACATGGACGACGTTGTTGTCGTTATAAAATGGAAGAGTATCGGAGACATAGACGACTCCGTCCGCGGTCTCGCTAGGTTTGAGGCGCAGCGGCTCTGGCCGGGCGGGCAAGGTTATACTCTCGGTCCGGACGTCGGGCATGGTGTAGCCGGTGGCAGCAGGTGTGCTCATCAGGCGGTCTCCAGGTGTTGGCGTGATCTCATGAGCGGTTGAATGCGCGTGCCAAAATCCTCCGTGCCCTTGATAAAGTCGTCGAATGTCAACAGGACCCCTTCGCATCCCTCCGGAGCGCCCATCCGAGATCGAATCGATCGTTGAAGCCATGCGCGCAGCGATCGCCAGGGTGGCGCCAGCGTGGGTCAGGTAGCGAACAGCTTGATGCGCGACGTCACCGCGGCCAGTCCGGTTATGAGCGTGACGGATTCCAGGTTGTGGTCTCAGAACTCCGTCTCGCCGTCGAATCCGCGCAGCTTGATCATCGGAAGGACGAAACCCGGCCCGTGCCGCTCCGCGGTAAGCGTCACCTGTTTGTTAAGCGCGAAGCTCGGCCAGTATTGGGGGGAATTCTCCGAGATCAGCCATCCATTGTTGCCTATCGGGATGAAGATTCCAATTTTCAGGCTGCCTCGCTCGTTGGCACGAGCCAACGGCGGAGCAGGAATGATGTCATGCGGGTTCTGGACGGTAATGGCGCCCGTATGGACGATTCACGAGAACTTTGAAAAATCCGCCTTCCGCTTCTCTACGAACGCCTGGAATGCCTCCGCCGCCTCGGGGGACCGCAGGCGGTCGCGGAACAGCACCAGTTCCTCCGCGATCCGGCCTGGTACGTCGCCGCGGCCATTCTTGATCAGATCCTTGGTCTGTCGCACGGCAGCCGGCGGCAGCGCCGCCAAGCGGGACGCGACGCCGCGCGCCGTGGCCATCAGGTCTTCATCGGCGACAACCTGATTCACGAACCCCCATTCGCGCGCCGTTTCGGCATCCATCGGCTCTCCCAGCAGCAGCAGCGCGCTCGCCCGTTGATGTCCCACCAGACGGGGGAACAGCAACGAGCTGGCGGCTTCCGGCACGAGGCCCAGGCTGGTGAACGGCATCACGAACCGTGCCGATCGCGCCGCGACCACAAGGTCGGCATGCGCCAGCATCGTCGTGCCGACACCGATCGCGGCGCCATTCACCGCCGCCACCAAAGGTGTGGCCAGTGACGACAAGGCGGTCAGGAAGGGCGAGGCATGGACCGCTTCGTTCGTCGCCGCCCGGGCCTGGAAATCCTTGATGTCGTTGCCGGACGTGAACGTATCGCCGGCGCCGCTGAGCAGCACCACGCGGATCGAAGGGTCCTCATCGGCGTGGCGGAAGGCCCCTTCCACCGCCGCATACATCGCCCGGGTCAGGGCATTCTTCTTCTCCGGCCGGTTGAACAGGATTTCCAGCACCGGGCCGGATTGGGTGACAACCACGTCGCTCATTGTTTTCCTCCTTACGCCTTCAGGCTCTAGCCGATCAGGTCGTGAACCTGCAGCGTGATGGCTGACACCAGGCCGGTGATCTGCCGCTGGACGTCCGCGAAGGCGGGCAGACGCTCGATCCGCGATTCATCCATATACAGCGCTCGCGCGATCTCGATTTGCAGCACATGCACATCGTCCGCCGGGCGCCCATAGTGCCTGGTGATGAAGCCACCGGCATACGGATCGTTGCGGCGGACCAGATAGCCCTTTCCGACGAGAAAGGCCTCCGTCGCCCGTGTAACGCGCGATGCGCAGGCAGCCCCATGCAGGTCGCCAAGGACGAAATCGATCGGCCGCCCGCCCGACCGCCTGCCTTGCCCATTGGACGGCATGGAATGGCAGTCGATCACCAGGCAATAGCCGAAGCGGGACTTTATGTCGCCGATGAGATGGGCGAGGGTGTCGTGAAAGGGACGCCAGTACCTGTCAATCCGCCGTTCCGCCTCCGCGAAGGGCAGTTTCGCCGCATAGATCGACTCGCCCGTTGCGACGACCTTGGCGATGGTGCCCAATCCCGCACTGACCCGCGTGCTGGAGGTGTTCACCCAGTCGGGTAGCCGGTCGATGAACATGTTCGGGTCGAGCTCCCACGGCTCCCGGTTCGCATCGCAGAAGGCGCGCGGGAAATTCGCCGCCAGAAGCGGGGCGCCATGCGCCGGCGCGGCGCTGAACAATTCATCGACAAAGCAATCCTCGCTGCGCCGCAGGCTGAGCGGACACAGGCGCACGCCCGACATGAGATCGGAGGAGTAGGCGCGCCCCGAATGCGCGGACGTGAAGATGACCGGCGCGAACGGCCGTTCCGGCACGACAAGACGGAAGGGGCTGCATTCTTCGGCTTCGGGGAGGGATGCGGGGCCGTCCATGGACGTATCAAAGACGTAGCGGACCAAAATGTCACTATGCTGTCTTCGGCCGCGGCGAACACGAATACGGCCACAGGCACGATCGCGGTACGCGACCAAAACCCTCTTGCGCCGG
>JARLIN010000142.1 GCA_031291715.1 Rhodopila sp.
ACCAGCCCGCCTGAAAATCCTGCACGACGCGCTGATGGCCCTGCTCGAACAGCACCGGCCGGCCGAGGCGGCCGTCGAGGAAACCTATGTGAACCGGAACGGCGCCGCGACCTTGAAGCTGGGCTATGCCCGTGGCGTGGCGCTGCTGACGCCGGCGCTGGCCGGGGTTCCGGTCACCGAATATGCCGCCAAGACGGTAAAGCTGGCGGTGGTCGGCACTGGCGGAGCAGAGAAGGACCAGGTTGCCATGATGGTGCGCCGGTTGCTGCCTGGGGCGACGATCAAACGAGCGGACGCGGCGGATGCGCTGGCGGTGGCGATCTGCCATGCGCATCACAGGTCTTCCCGGCTGGCCTGGGCGGCCAAGGCCGCGGTCGGATATTAGAGGGTTATCCCCGAAGCCCGCCGCATGATGCGACGAAGTTCGGGGGCAGGACACTAGACGATCTTCAGGCCGCACGGTCGGCCTGAAGGTATCCAACGCTCTGTTCGCTCACCCCAATCACGCGCGTTGGACCTTCCGCCCGGGGCATTGGGCTCTAGCCGAGTGCCTCCGCCAGCAACTCCAGCGCTTTCACCCCGAAGGCGCGCATATTGGCGATGCGGTCCGGACTGCCGGTCTCCAGTGTGATCACCTTGGAGAAGCTGGCGCCAGTCACCGCGATGCAGGTGTGCCCGGCCTTGTCGCCGTAGCGGTTGCCGGTCGGACCCGTCGCGCCGGTTTCGCCGAGGCCCCAGGTTGCGTCCAACCGCCCACGAACCGTGTCGGCGAGCAGCAGGGCATAGGGCTCGGTCGAGGCGCGCTCGATCGGGGCGGGCAACGGATTGGGGATTTCCAGGAACGCCTTGCGGGCATAGGCCGTGTAGATGACTCCACCGCCACGGAAATAGGCAGATGCGCCGCCGACCGACAGCAACGCGGCGGAGATCAGGCCGCCGGTGGAGGATTCGGCGATGGCGATCGTCTCACCGCGTTCTTTCAGGCGGGCGCCGAGTTTCTCGGCCAACGGCAGCAGGGCTTCCATCGGTGTCTTCCTTTCCTCGATGCGGGGATATTTGCCCGTGGCGTCCGCGATGTCCATGCGATGAACGCTTCGGGAGTAGCCTTGTGACCCGATGGCGCAATACTAATGTCATCAAATAGAAAGGTGGCAGAGATGCAGCGCCATAAGAACACAGGTGATCGACCTCCGCCGCGTCCGGGCGGCTCTTGGCTGGCCGGGATGGTGATCGGCACCGCCATCATGGCCATGGCGACCCAGGCGATGGCGCTTGGCGCCGGGCTGGCGATCAACAATGCCACGCTGAAGGGTCGTTGACCCAGCTGGCGGGACGGATTGCCGGTAGCGAAACCCGCCGTTGCCGTGCGACAAGCCGCGCATGCCTGATAATCGTATCGATGGCGACAGCGTGGCGGTCGCCGCGGAACTGACCGCGGTGATCGTGGCCGTGACCGATGGACAGCCCCGCGTCCTGACGATCGATCGCGGCCAGGCATTGCCCTCCGGCCCGTTCGAGCCGGGCCACCGCTCGCTTCAGGCCGGACTGCGGTCCTGGGTGGAGACTCAGACCCATCACCCGCTCGGCTATGTCGAGCAACTCTACACCTTCGCCGACCAGGACCGGAAAAAGGGCACGCTCGGCCGGGTGGTGTCGGTCAGCTATCTGGGTCTGACACGGGAAGCGCCGGTCGTGCAGGGATGGGATGCCGCCTGGCAGCCCTGGTATCGCTTCTTCCCGTGGGAGGATTTCCGCGGTGCCGGCGGGGCGCTGGGTGAGTCTTTGCTGGCGCCACCTCTGTACGACTGGGCGGAGAGTGCGGACGATACGATCGTGCGGCGAGACCGGCAGCGGCGGATCACGATCAATTTCGGCCTGCGCGGTCAGCGGTGGAACGAGGAACTGGTTCTGCAACGTTATGAGCTGCTGTGGGAGGCGGGCCTGGTCTCCGAGGGCCGGCAGGAGGCGGCGACATTGTCGGAAACGCTCGCGGCGGCGCTGGGTGAGCCGATGCGGCACGATCATCGGCGTATCCTGGCGACCGGGATTGCCCGGCTACGGGCGAAGATCAAATACCGGCCTGTGGTTTTTGAACTGATGCCGCCTGCGTTCACGCTTCTGCAGTTGCAGCGGACGGTGGAGGCTTTGGCTGGGCGCCTGCTGCACAAGCAGAACTTCCGCCGGCTGATCGATCAGCAGGACCTTGTTGAGGAAACGGGCGACGTGACGACCGAGACAGGGGGGCGGCCGGCCAAACTGTTTCGCTTCCGGCGGGAGGTGCTGGCAGAGCGACAGGTGGCCGGGACCAAGCTGCCGCTGGTGCGCGCGGTTTGAGTTGAGGTGGCGGCGGTTTGAACGGGCAAATGGCAGAGGCGATCCCCTCGCCTTGGGAACCGAAACCATTTGACACCGGGGCGCCAAGGGACAAACGCTTGGGTGAAGCAAAATAACGGGAGACGTCCATGCCAACCTATGGGATGCGTGCCTTGTTGGGCTTTATCGCCGCCGCGATCTCCGTGCTGACCTTTCATCAGGCGATGTGGGAGGCTTTGCATATCCTGGCCTTGCCCGGACTGGGAATGCCGTCGGCTTACCCAACCGACCCGATCGCGCCCTTTAGTGTGCCACGAATCGTCAATCTCTGCTTCTGGGGTGGGCTCTATGGGGTCGTCTTCGGCCTGGTGCTGCCTCGGCTGACCGCACCGCTTTGGCTATGCGGCCTTGGTCTGGGGATCATCGCGGCGCTGGTTGGCCTGCTGGTGGTACCGGCGATCAAGGGGTTGCCGATCGGCGGGGGATGGGTGCTGCTGAACTGGGTGCGGTCGTTCCTGATCAATGGGTTCTGGGGAATCGGCGTCGGCATCATCCTGCCGCTGATCATGCCACGGGCGCCGCGGCTGGCGTGACCTGATGCGGCGGCGGTGATCGCCTGGCCTCACCGCGAAAGCCCTGCTGGAATTTTCATGCCGGCCTCGTTTGCACGGATTCGTGGTCACCGGGTCTCGTTGGCAACCGGCCTGTTGGGCTGCATATTGGCTTCTTGGCAGCCCGTCGGCAGCCAATCCACCAGGGAGGCAGAGATGGCAGTAGCAAGCGTGACGAAAATCACTGCGGCTTCACCGACCAGCTTCGATGCCGCTATCCAGGAGGGCCTCGCGCGGGCCAGCAAGACGGTGCGCGGTATCACCGGTCTTCACGTGGTCGAGGAAAAGGCGAGCGTGAACAACGGGAAAATCGCGGAGTACAGGGTGACCATGGAGGTGACCTTCATTTTGGAAGGCTAATCCCGGTTGCGCGGATGACGTGGACAGACGGCACAATCGGTAAATTCCCTCGACCGTGACGGTCCCGACAGGGGCCGGGCGGTCGGGTCGCCGCGTTCCACCCACTGTGATCACGCTCTATATCTCGACTTCGAGACCGACCTCTACGACCTGGCCGGCGGGAACCCCGAAATACGCGGCGGGGAGATTGGCGTTGAGGTGCATCATCGCGAAGAGGGATTTTCTCCAGACCGCCATGCCGGCAGCCTTGTGGGTAGGGATCACCATCACCCGCCTGAAATAGTATGTGATGTTCTCTGGATCGATGCCGTGAAGTTCAGGCTCGAGGCAGGCGAGCTTCAGTCCCTCCATCACATCCGGTGTTTCCATGAAGCCAAAATAGAACAGGACGCGGGTGATGCCGGAGCCGACCGGCACCAGCTTGATGCGCTGATTAGGGTCTACCCGCGGCTCGTCGGTGGTGATGGAGGCGATCAGCAGCACGCGTTCGTGCAGGACACGATTATGTCGCAGGTGATGGGTCAGTCCGAGCGGGATTCCTGTGCTCGCGGCGGTGAAGATGGCCGCCGCACCGGGCAGCCGGATGGGCGGACTATCGAGCACCCACGCGATGAACTCGTCCTCACGCTGGCGCAGCTTGGCGCGCTGCTGCTCGAGCAACAGCCACCCGGCTCGCCAGGTCAGCATCAGGAATGCGATGACGCCGGCCATCAGAAGCGGGAACCAGCCGCCCTCGACCAGCTTTGTCATGTTGGCGGCAACGAAGACCAGCTCGACGGTAAGGAAGAATCCGTTCACGCCCGCGACCAGGAGCGGATTGTAACCCCATTGCAGGGCGACGAGCGCCGCTAGCACCGTCGTGACCGCCATGAGCATCGACACGGCGATGCCGTACGCGCCGCCGAGCGCATCGGACGAGCCGAACGTAAGCACCGCCGCAAGCGTGCCGGCGGCCAGCGCCCAGTTCACGACAGGAATGTAGATCTGCCCCTTCTCGTGGCTGGCTGTGTGTTGCACCCGCATGCGGGGCAGGAAGCCTAGTTGCATCGCCTGCTGGGTAAGGGAGTATGCGCCGGAGATGATGGATTGCGAGGCGATGACGGTGGCCACCGTCGCGAACGCGACCATGGGATAATGAGCCCACCTTGGTGCCAGCAGGTAGAACGGGTTCTCGACGGCGTGGGGATCCGACAGAAGCAATCCCCCCTGGCCGAAATAGTTGAGCATAAGGGCGGGCAAAACGACGGCGAACCATCCGAGCTGGATCGGCAGCCGTCCGAAATGGCCCATATCGGCATACATCGCCTCGGCGCCCGTCAGGGCGAGGAAGGCGGCGCCGAGCACGGCGAAGGCGATGCCGGGTCCCGCGTGGATCAGGTAGAAAACGGCATGGTGGGGGCTGATGGCGGCCAGGATGCCCGGTGCCCGCATGATACCGAGCAGGCCAAGCAGACCGATCGCGACGAACCATACCAGCATGACCGGCCCGAAGATGTTGCCGATGAAGTCTGTTCCCTTGCGCTGGACCAGGAACAGAGCGATCAGAATCGCGACGGTGATGGGAACGACCATTGGCGCGAGCGCTGGCGCGTCGATCTTGAGACCCTCAACAGCGCTGAGTACCGAGATCGCCGGGGTGATCACGCCGTCGCCATAGAGCAGCGCGGCTCCGATCAAACCGACGATCAGCAGGGAGGCGCGCCAACTCCCGCGCGGTGCATGCCTGGCGTCAAGCAGCGCGAGCAGCGAGACGATGCCTCCCTCGCCGTGATTGTCGGCGCGCAGGATCAGAATGGCGTATTTGAGCGCGACGATCAGAATGAGCGACCAGAGGATCACTGACACGACGCCCGTCACGGTGTCAGGCGTGGGCGCACCGCCGGCCTCGGCGGCCTGCTTCAACCCGTAGAGCGTGCTGGTGCCGATATCGCCGTAGACAACGCCCAGTGCGGCAAGCGCCACGACGGCGGGCTGCTTCCGGGCGTCTCCCCGGGGCAACGCCGCGGTCTGAGGGGGCTCGGCCATCAGGACTTCCTTCCTTTGCTTGCGCGCGCAAAAGCCGGCATTCAATCCATAGAGCAGGGGCTGACGTTACTAACAGAGAATGGCTGGTCCGATGGTCCTTCGGCCGCGAGGCCGAGATGTGAGCAGTGATGCCGCCGAAGCTAAATCCCTGCTCCAGTTCATTTGTTTGAGAGGGCGGTTCACACGATCGCGCCCTAAGCCAACGTGTGCACGATCACCGGACCGGCCACCGCTGTCGCTGGTCCGGTGAGCAGGGGCGAGAGGTTTTTCTCGATCCATGCGAGCGCGCGCTTGTTTGACTCCGCGGCGCCGGCATAATTGTCGAAGATGCTGATCGCGGTCACGGTATCGTCCGGTGCATAGATCACGTAGTAGGCTTGGAATCCTGGGACGTCGCTGATGATCGGGATCGCCCCTTCCTTGATCGTGCGAGCCAACTCTTCGGCCATGCCGGCCTTGGCTTTGCCCTGACGAATGGCTGCGTACATGGTTGCCTCCTTGCCAATTGGCCCCGATCTGGATCGTAACTGCATCGGAAAAGTATTTTCCTGCCCCGCGCATGTGGTCGCGGCGCGCGAAATCCCGCCTCACATCTAGGCGATGTCTTCCAGATGCACGGAGAACGGGTAGATCATCATCGACGCCGCGCGCGGTCCGCGCGCAAGGTCAGCCGGGACCGGCGCCCGATATGCCGGCGTTGGCGTCCGACCAGGCCGTGAGCGGCAGCAACGCGATATAGGCGCCCATCAGGCTGACGATGATCCCAACCACGAACAGATAGGTGCGCATTGTCTGTCTCCGCGCGCCCCCTATCGAATGTGTTCGAGCAGGCCGCGCCACTCGGTGGCGACTTCCGCCAGCAGATGGCGCGCCGTCGGCTCCGGATAACGCCGTCCCTCACGGAAGAGGGACGCGGCCCCCGGGTCGTCGAGGGCGACGCCTGGCCGGGAGCAATTCCCCAGCGGATAGTATTTGCCGGCGCGGCGTTCGATCACGGTCCAGGATCCGCCGTCTGTCACTAGGCAATAATGCTCCTGTTCAGCCTTGATAGTGATCATTGGGCCAAGCCTCCGGCCATTGGATCCGGCTTCTAACCCTGTCCCGCCTAATAGCCGAGCACGGCCCCCGATCCAGATGGCGACCACGAGACTACGCCGCTCCCGCCTGAAAGGGGATTAATTTTCATTGCGCGTTTCGCGGCGGGATCGTCGCCCTTGGGATCGGTCGGCATAGTGCGTGGTCGCGTGGCCGGAAGTGAAACGATGCGCGGTGGCTGGACCGCGCGAAGCGGGATCAGGCTGATAGGACCCCCAAAGTAACGAAAAATACAGGCGACCGGCGGGGCGGTTTCAGGTAGGTGCGATGCGGGACAGCAGGCCATGCTATCCCAGGTCACCTTGACACCGACTCTCCGCTGGTTCCCTCCACGTCCTGCCCGGACTTGATCCGGGCACCCGTTGCACCTCGGTGAATGGTTATTCATCAATGAGTTGGTCCGGCACGGATGGCCGGATCAAGTCCGGCCAGGACGGCTATGGGCAGCGGCCGGTGTGCTGGTCTTTGCGCGGGTTCTTATTACCTGTCTACCGTTCGGGGCTGGGCTTAATCCGCGGCGCCACCGGCACCATCAACACCTGTCGATCGCGCGGGCAACGCATGCGCCGCGGCGCGACACGAACGGGCGGTTCGAATCTCCCGCGCCGCCGCTTTCATGGGTCGGCCGTGACCGAACCCAGGAATGACAACCATCGGTTCTCGATGGGTCGGGGCGTGCCCGACCGTGCCACGCTTGACATCCTTATACTCATCGCTAGCATAACCTACCTTAATGCTCAAAGAGAGCATTACACAGGAGGGTCCTGATGTCCGCCACCGCACTGCTCGAACGCACTGCCCCGCTGTATGACCGGGTCAGGTCGGTGATTCCGCCCATCGAATGGCCGGTCTTCGCCGAGGACATCGAGGCGATCCTGGCGCTGAAACGCCAGCGCGACGCGGTGATCCTGGCGCACAACTACATGACCCCGGAGATTTTCCACTGCGTGGCCGATATCGTCGGCGACAGCCTGGCCCTCGCGCGGGAGGCCATGAAGGTGGACGCGAAGGTCATCGTGCTCGCCGGCGTGCATTTCATGGCCGAGACGGCGAAGATGTTGAACCCCGCCAAGACGGTGCTGATCCCGGACAGCCGGGCCGGGTGTTCGCTGGCGGAGTCGATCACGGCGGCGGATGTGCGGTTGATGCGGGAACGTCATCCGGGCGTGCCTGTGGTGACGTATGTAAATTCGTCCGCCGCGGTGAAGGCCGAGTCCGACATCTGCTGCACGTCTGCCAACGCCAAGAAGATCGTGGAATCGCTTGGTGTTGACCGGGTGATCATGCTGCCGGACGAGTATCTGGCGCAGAATGTCGCCGCCCAGACACATGTCAAGATCATCGCCTGGGCCGGCCATTGCGAAGTCCACGAACGGTTCACCGCCGCCGAGGTCCGCGCCCTGCGCACCGACTACCCGGGTGTGACGATCCTGGCGCACCCTGAATGCCCGCCGGAAGTGGTCGCCGAGGCCGATTATATCGGGTCCACCGCCGACATGTCGGGCTACGTCGGACGCGAAAAGCCGGCCCGCGTGGTCCTGCTGACCGAGTGCTCGATGGCTGACAACGTATCGGTGAACCATCCTGACGTGGACTTCGTCCGCCCCTGCAACCTGTGCCCGCATATGAAGCGCATCACGCTGCCAAAAATCCGGCAGGCACTTGAGACGATGCAGGAAGAAGTGACCATTGATCCGGCACTGGCCGAACGCGCGCGACGCTCGGTCGAACGCATGCTGGCCGTGCGCTGAAGGTGGCCGTGATGAATGTTTCCCCACTGCCGATGGTGATGATCGAACCGGCTGTCCGCGCTGCCCTGCTGGAGGATCTTGGACGCGCCGGTGATCTGACCACCGACGCCATCGTCCCCGCCGAGGCTCGCACCCGCACGGCGCTTGTCGCGCGGCAACCGGGCGTGGTCGCCGGCCTGGACTTCGCCACCGCCGCGTTCCGGCTGATCGACCCGGAAATCAAGGTCGAGGTGGCGCTGCCCGATGGCAGCCGTCTGCGCCAGGGCGACCTGATCGCAACGATCAGCGGCCCGGCACGGGGTATCCTGACGGCGGAACGGACGGCGTTGAATTTCCTGTGTCACCTGAGCGGGATCGCCTCCGCCACACGCGGGATCGCCGATGCGATCGAGGGCTTCCGCGCGCAGGTTTGCTGCACGCGGAAGACGATGCCGGGGCTGCGGTTCGCGCAGAAATACGCGGTGCGGGTGGGGGGCGGATCAAACCACCGGTTCGGGTTGGATGACGCCGTGCTGATCAAGGACAATCACGTCGCGATCGCCGGCGGTGTGCGCGCGGCCGTGGAACGCGCCAGGGCCGGTGTCGGCCACCTGGTGAAGATCGAGCTGGAGGTGGATACGCTGGCTCAGTTGGAAGAAGCGCTGACCCTGAAGGTCGATGCCGTGCTGCTGGACAACATGGGTCCGGACATGCTGCGCCAGGCGGTCGGCATGGTGGACGGCCGTGCGATCACCGAGGCCTCGGGTCGTATCCGGCCGGATACCGCCCCGGCCATCGCGGCCAGCGGTGTGGATCTATTGTCGGTCGGCTGGCTGACGCACAGCGCAACGGTGCTGGATATCGGGCTGGATCACTTGGGGTGAGCCGCACGGCGCACCGTCCCGACAACCGTCATGCGCGGGTTTGACCCGCGCACCCGTTCAGATATCGCGTTGCAACGGGTGGCCGGATCGAGTCCGGCCATGACGACGAAAGAGCGACTACCCCGCCTCGAACACCGGCAACGTCAGGTCATCTTTGACCCGATCGAACGCAACCACGACCGGAAGACCCACCCGTAACTGGGACGCATCAATCCCCCGCGCCTGGGCGTTCATCCGCACACCCTCCGGCAGATCGACCGTCAGCAGGATGTAGGGCAAATCCCCCTTGAACCCTGGATGGAACGCGTAATGCGTGATGGTCCAGCTATGCACCGTCCCGCGGCCGGACGCATTGACCCAATCGACGTTCATTGACCAGCACGCATCGCAGACCGGGCGCGGGTAGTGCCGGATCTTCCCGCAATCCGCGCAGCATTGCAGCCGCAGCCGACCTTCGTTCAAACCATCCCAGTAAGGCTGCGTCTCCGGCGTCGGAGACGGCACCAGCTTGTCGTAACCATCCACCGCTCAAGCCCTCCGCATGATCGCGAGGGCGCCGTCGCCCATATCGCCGTATCCGGTGACCAACCCGATCTCGGCGTCCGGAACCTGTGCCGCCGCTTCCCCGCGCAACTGACGAGCCAGTTCGACGATGTGGTTCATCCCCGCCATGTGTGCCTGCGACAGCAGTCCGCCATGCGTGTTCACCGGCAAGCGGCCATTCAATCCAAGCGCGCCGTCCTGCACGAACGCCCCGCCTTCACCCTTCTTGCAGAAGCCGAGGTCTTCCAACTGGCACATGACGATGTAGGTGAAGCAGTCGTACACCTCCGCCACGTCGATATCGCTGTGTGTCACGCCCGCCATCGCGAAGGCTTTCGGCGCCGCCTTGGCCAGGCCCAAAGTCGTCAAGTCCGGCCGCTGCGTGATCGCCGACGGCGAATCCGGGTGGCCCTCCGCCACGCCCATCACCATGATCGGCCGCTTCGCCATGTCCTTCGCCCGATCCAGCGCGCTGATCACCACCGCGGCCCCGCCGTCGCTCTCCAGCGAGCAATCCAGCAGATGCAGCGGGTCGGAGATCATGCGAGAGGACTGATGATCCTCGATGGTGATCGGGTTCTTCATTGTCGCGTTCGTTTGGAGCGACGCATGATATCGCGTCGTCACCGCGATCTCGGCCAATTGGCGCGACGTGGTCCCGTAAAGCTCCATATGCCGGCGCGCCATCGGGGCATAAAGCTGCGCCGGTGCGATGGCGCCCAGCGGCATTTCGAACTCGCCGATCACCCGGAACTGCGGCATCTGCTGAACGCGCGTGCCGATCCGCCCGCCGGAGTAGCCCGTGCGTCCCAGCGACAGCAGCACATGGTTGCAGATGCCGGCCTGGATGACCGCCAGGGCACACTGGATCGACGCGACCGCGGACGCGCCGCCCATGGGCGTCGTGGCGGAAAACCGCAGGTCCTTGATGCCGAAATTGGTGATGAAGTCTTCCGCGACCGCCCCGTGGCCGTAGGGGATCAGCCCGTCGATATCCGACGGCTTCAACCCCGCATCGCGGATGGCGTTCAACGACGCCTCAAGCTGGAACGACAACGCGGAGCGATCGGTCCCGCGCAGATATTTGGTTTCACCGACGCCGGTGATGGCGCCTGCCTCGCGCAGCGAAGATCCCATGGCCATTGGGGGCGGTTCCCTTTCCTCGGACCGCCCCAGGTTCGGCTACCCGAAGTCGCCCGTCAATTCCGCCCGGACCGCTTCGCCCATGATCGTCATGTGGCGATAGTTCGCATGGTTGAAACCCAGCACCACCTCGGCGTTCGGCGACGAAAACGCGGCGATCTGGTCCGCGGTGAACGGGAAATGCACGAACTGCACCGACGAAGCCTTGCCGTCAGCGGTGGTGCGGTCCTGATCGGCCTCGGGCATCCCGACGATCGTCTCGCCGCCGACGCGGATGAACGCGCACGCTTCGATGCCGCCCATCCCATCCAGGATGCGCTTGCGCCGCGCCGGTTCGTCGATCTCTATCATGAAGGTGGCGGTTAGTTCTGAGCCATTCGGGATCAGCGGATTATAGGCTTCCAACTCACCAGGAACCTGCTCCGCGCCACCCTTTTCGATATAGACCATCTCCTGCACCTGGAGCCACATGGTCTCGTAGCATTCGAAATAGAACGTGATATACGGCCCGATATCAACCCGCCGGTTCCGTTTCTTTTCCGATATTTTCTTCCGCCACGCCGGGCGGTTTTTTGCATACTCGGCCGTGGGCAGGATATCGGCTTCGGTCAGGACTCGCTTCGCCATGGCAACCTCATGCATTACGCGCCGTCTTGATACGCGCGCGCCAAAATCTGGATCGGGTGAGTCACTAATGTGGGCTTCGGCTGGTCGCCGCTCAGGCGTTCGAGGCCCTGCTGGATGTGAACACCGGCCAGCGGACATTCCGACATCACGAAACCGGCACCGTTCTGCGCCGCCTGCCGGGCGACCGGACGGCCGACTTTCATAGCGACATCAAAATACTCTTTCTTGAACCCCCAGGACCCGCCATGGCCCGAGCAGCGTTCAATCACCTTCACGCTGGCCTCGGGCACCAGACGCAGCATCTCCGCCGCCTTCTGCCCCATGTTCTGCGCCCGGGCATGGCAGGCCATGTGCACCGTCATGGTCGCCGGCGTCGGCGCCAGTCCAGGGGCGAGGCCCTCCTTCCTGGCGATATCGACGACATATTCGCTGATATCGAATGTCGCCTTGGACAGCGCCGCGACATCGGGGTCATCCGGAAGGATCAGCGGCCATTCGAATTTCAGCATCAGCGCGCAGGACGGCACCAGTGCGATCACGTCGTAGCCCTTGGCGATCCAATCCTTCATCACCAGCGCGACCTCGCGGGCGTTGTGCGCCACGTCGGCGATGCGGCCTTGTTCCAGCAGCGGCATGCCGCAGCAGCGTGGATACACCACCTCGGTCTCGACGCCGTTGCGCGCCAGAACCGCACGCGTATCCATCCCGACATCGGGGGAATTGTAGTTGTCGAAGCAGGTCGCGTACAGCACCGCTTTGCGCCCGAAAGCCGGCGCCTCGCGGTTCAGCACCGGGGTTTCCGCTGAAAGATTGACCAGCGACTGGCTGGAAT
This sequence comes from Rhodopila sp., assembly GCA_031291715.1. Taxonomy (GTDB): domain Bacteria; phylum Pseudomonadota; class Alphaproteobacteria; order Acetobacterales; family Acetobacteraceae; genus Rhodopila. The sequence continues at coordinate 12,164 of JARLIN010000142.1, forward strand.
ATTTCGGCAGCTCCGCGTCCGGGTGCAGTCCCGCGGCGGATCGGACGATCGGCCCGATGGTCTTGTTGTCACGGCTGGTCACCCAGTTGGCAACCGGAGCAACCAACCCCGCCAGCTTCCCGTTACGGTCCGTCGCGGCCAGTTGCTTGTCGGCGAACGCGACCTTGCCCTGTTTCGCCTCCATGGCGCGATAGCGCAGCATCAGATGGGGAAAATCGAGGTTGAATTCGTGCGGCGGGACGTAGGGGCACTTCGTCATGAAGCACATGTCGCACAGCGTGCAGGCATCGACGACGGACTTGAAGTCCTTGCGATCGACACTGTCCAGTTCTTGAGTCGGTGAAGAATCCACCAGATCGAACAGGCGCGGAAACGAGTCGCACAGACTGAAGCAACGGCGGCAGGTGTGGCAGATGTCGAAGACCCGCTCCAGTTCCTTCTCGATCAATGTGGGATCGTAAAAAGCCGGATCCTGCCAGGCGATCGGGTGACGGGTGGGCGCCTCCAGGCTGCCTTCTCTCATTCTTCGCTCTTCTGCCTGTTCATCGAAATGTCCCCTTCCCGTCGCCGGGAAGGGGATTCTGTCAGCCGATCAGGCCAGTTCGTTCAGAGCCTTCTGGAAGCGGCCAGCGTGCGAGCGTTCGGCCTTCGCCAACGTCTCGAACCAGTCGGCGATTTCCTCGAAACCTTCCTCACGCGCGGTGCGGGCCATGCCGGGGTACATGTCGGTGTACTCGTGAGTCTCACCGGCAACGGCGGAGGCCAGGTTCTTGCCCGTCGGGCCGATCGGCAGGCCGGTGGCCGGGTCGCCGGACTCTTCCAGGTATTCCAGATGGCCATGGGCGTGGCCCGTCTCACCTTCCGCGGTGGAGCGGAACACGGCGGCGATGTCGTTGTAGCCTTCCACGTCGGCCTTCTGGGCGAAATAGAGATAACGGCGATTGGCCTGCGATTCGCCGGCAAATGCCGCCTTCAGGTTGTCCTCGGTCTTGCTACCTTTGAGTGCAGCCATGTCGGTTCCTTTCTGCTTCCAGGACGATGAGTCGAGCACGCCAGCCACAACGCCAATGGGGCCATCGGCTCGATCCGAGCTCCCACATCGGCAGGCTAGTCCATATACGAATTCAATTGAAGTTCACGGGACTATGAAATTTTTCGATCATATCCAGTGATTAGGGCGATGGAACGTTTCGCTATCATCGTCACGCCCGGCCGGATCGTCCGAGCATGACGATGGATGCGGTGGCTTTAAGCCGTTTCTTTCTGGACAACGCCGAGCAACCGCGCCTGCAATTCCAAGTCATCCTCCAGGCTCTTGGCAGTGCCCTCGAACGCGACCCGCCCGTTCACCAGCACATATGCCCGATCTACCAGCGGCAGGACGGTTTCGGCATGGTGCTCGACGATCACCATCGCCACCCGGCCGCGCAACTGAGCCAGCGCATCCATGACCTCTTTGACGATGGTTGGCGCCAGGCCCTCGAACGGCTCATCCAGCAGGATCAGCTTGGCCGGGACCATGAGCGCGCGGGCGATCGCCAGCATCTGCCGCTCCCCGCCCGACAGGCTCTCGGCCTTGGATCGCTGCAGCAGCTTCAGTTTCGGGAACAGGGTGTACACGTCCTCCAGCGACGCGCCGCCCTCGCGCATCGCCAGCCGCAGATTGTCCAGCACCGTCAGGTTGGGGAACAGCCGCCGTCCCTCTGGCACCAGCGAGATGCCTTGCTGGTTGATCTCGTACGGACGCGCGTTGGTGATCTCCCCGCCATTCAGGGTGATCTGTCCCGAACTCGACCGCACCGTCCCGGTGATCGCACGCAACGTCGTGGTTTTGCCGACGCCGTTGCGGCCG
>JARLIN010000143.1 GCA_031291715.1 Rhodopila sp.
ATCATCGGGGACAATGGTTTCCGGCGCCTGCTCAGCGCCTTCAACACGCAGCGTTGCCTGAATCCCAGCATCTCGCTCGGTCTGGCCGAGGGTGCATTCGAGGAGGCCGTTCGCTATTGCCGTGACCGCAGCGCGTTCGGCCGCCCGATCGGTGAGTTCCAAGGCATGCGCTGGAAACTCGCCGAAATGTATCGGGATATCGAGGTGGGGCGCTCGATCCTCTATCGCGCCTGTGCCTCCGCCAATCCGTTTCCCGATCCGCATCAGGCCGCGATCGCCAAGATGTACTGCAACGAAATGGCGATCCGCGTCACCAGCGAAGCGATCCAGGTGCATGGCGGCTACGGATTCACCGACGAATATCCGGTGTCGCGGCTGTATCGCGCGGCCCGCTACGGAACCCTCGGCGGCGGCACGACCGAGACGCTGAAAGAACTCGTCGGCAAGCGAATCATGAGCCATTTCCCGAACGACGGATTCCTCGGCTTTGGCACGTTTTAAGGCCTCGGTTCGCGGCATCGTGCGTGCGGCTGGCATGAAGAGATTGCTTGACACCGGATTTTCTGGGACTAGACTGATCGAATATACGACAAACAGTTTGGATATACGAACTTTGGGAGGTAGCCCATGACAGACGCGGCAGGCATCACCAACGAACTCGCTCGGGGCCAATTCACCGACAAAATGCTCAATGATATGCGTGCCCTGATTGGCACCGAGTTACGCACCGAAGCGTGCATCAACAACGAATACGCCAGCCGCTTCGCGATTATTCGTTTCGCCGAGGGCATCGGCGACGACAACCCGCTCTGGACCAACCCCGACTACGCGGCCAGCTCCCCCTACGGAACGCTGATCGCCCCGCCGAGCTTCATCTTCTGTTGCCTTGCCTCGGTTCAGGCTGGCTGGCCGGGGCTTGGCGGTTTCCACGCCGACACGAAACTCACGTTCCACAAGACCATCCGCCTGGGCGACAAGATCACGGCCCGCGTATATTTCGATGGATTCGACGGTCCGATCCAAAGCAACTTTGCCGGCCGCCGCATCAAAGACTACATCCGTCAGGAATACTTCAACCAGAACGACGAACTGGTGGCGACCTTCATCTGCTCCCGCGTCCGTTTCGAGCGCACCGAGGCGCAGAAACGCGCCACCACCCGCGCCATCGAACTGCCGCACCCATGGACCGAGGAGCAGATCCTCGCCATCGAGGAACAGGTGCTGGCAGAGACCCCTCGCGGCGCCACCCCCCGTTACTGGGAGGACGTCAATGTCGGCGACGAACTCGACATCATCACCAAGGGACCGATCGGCCTGACCGACGAAATTGCCTACATTGCCGCCGGCGCGGCACCGATCCCCCGCGTCGCCGCGCATGGCGTGGCGCTGCGGCGCTACCGCAAGCATCCGCGTTGGGCCTACCGCGATCCGGCCACCCACGCGCTGGAACCAGTATATTCTGTCCACTACAATGACTACGCGGCGCGGCTGCAGGGCGCGCAGGCGGCGTATGACGTCGGCATCCAGCGCACGTGCTGGCAAGTTCACTCGCTGACGCATTGGATGGGCGACACCGGTTTCCTGAAGGCCGCCACCTCCGAATACCGCGCCCACGTTTACCTGTCCGACGTGGTGCAACTGGGCGGCCGCATCGAAGCCAAGGAGATCGACGCAGACGGTGACCATGTCGTCCGCGTGCGAACCTGGGCGACCAACCAGCGCGAACAGAACGTGATGCCCGGCACGGCGACGATCGTGCTTCCGCATCGCGGCGCCAGCCAGGAGACCGTCCGATGAACCGTCCCCTGCCGCTGACCGGCGTGCGCATCATTGACCTCGGGCACGTCTTCCAGGGACCTTACGCCACCTTCCTGATGGCGATGGCGGGTGCCGACGTCATCAAGGTCGAACCCCCGCGCGGGGACATGTCGCGGAAGCGGGCGCGCGACGGCGATTATCCATTCCGGGCGCTGAACGGCTGCAAGCGCGGCGTCGTCCTGAACCTGAAGACGGATCGCGGCCGGGAGCTTCTACTTGAACTCAGCCGTTCGGCCGACGTGCTGGTGGAGAACTTCGCGCCGGCCGTCATGCCGCGGCTCGGCCTGGATGCGGAGACGTTCATGAAGGTGAATCCGCGGCTGATCTATGCGTCGGCGTCGGGCTTCGGCAGCACCGGCCCTTATGCGGACAAGCTTGCGCTGGACCTGACGATCCAAGCCATGGGCGGGATGATGAGCACCACCGGTGAACTGGGCGGGCGCCCTCTCAAGGCCGGTGTGCCGGTCGCCGACTTCATGTCCGGCGCGCACTTGTATGGCGCGGTCGTGACGGCGCTGTTTGAGCGCGAGCGCACCGGGCGTGGTCGCGCACTGGAGGTGTCCATGCTGGAGGCGCTGTTCGCGACAATGCTTCCAGCCGCCGGACATGCCTATGTTAGCAACCATGTGCCTCGGCGAACCGGTAACCGCCACGTTGCTGACTCCTATGTGCCGTTCGACACGTTCGAGACCTCCGACGGCTGGGTGGCAATCGTGGCCGCCACCGACGACCACTGGCAGAAGCTGACCGAGGCGATGGGTCGGCCGGACCTCCGCGACGATGAGTCGCTGCGTCACCTGCAAGGCCGTATCGCCCGGATCGACTTTGTCACGGACGCGATCGCGGACTGGACGACGACGCGCACGCGGGAAGAGATCAGCAAGCTTTGTGAGCAGTACCGCGTGCCCGCCGCGCCACTGCGCGATGCGCTTGAGGTCCTCTCCGATCCACACCTGCACGCGCGGGGCTTCTTGTCGGTTCAGCCCACCGACGCCGGCCTGGTCGCGTTGCCTAACAGTCCGATGCGCTATGTGGGATCGGACCTGAGGCCGCTGACGCCGCCGCCGGGTCTCGGTGAGCATACGGACGCGGTGTTGGGCGAGTTCTGCGGTGTCGACGCCGAAGAACTCGCGGCCCTGCGCCGTGAGGGGGTGATCGGAGGTTAGGCCGCGGCCCGGAGGAACAAGATGTCAGCAGCACAAACGTTTTGGGGCAAGCAGATCGCCGTCGAAGAAATCCGCGGCGTGCCCTTCCGGATGTACACCGACCGGCCACGGCGGATCGAGCACCTGCTGCCGTTCGCCAACTGCTGGGGTTCGCGGCCATATGTCGTGCAGGGCGATCGAGTGGTCACCTTCGACGCACTGCGGGCCGCAAGCGGCGCCAAGGCCCGGCAGCTTGCCGAGAGCGGCGTCAGGCAGGGTGACCGCGTTCTGATCTTTGGCTGGAACAGTCCCGACTGGGTGCTGAACTTCTGGGCCTGCGTGCGGATCGGGGCAGTTCCCGTGCTGGGGAATGCCTGGTGGAGCCAAGGCGAACTGGACCATGCGTTGAACCTGCTGAAGCCCGCGCTTGTGTTGGCAGATGCGCGGGGCGCCGGCAAGATTCCCTCGGCATGGCGTTGCGGCCCCTGGGCCGCGGACGAAAATGCCGTGGGTGCGGACGATCCCGTCGTTGAGGCATCGGACGAGAACGAGACCGCCGCGATTATTTTCACGTCGGGCACCGAGGGGCGGGCGAAGGGCGTCGTGCTCGCGCATCGCTCGTTGCTCGCCAACCAGCAGATGCTGTTGCATGTCACGCGCCGGCTGCCATACCGGCCCGACGAGACGGCCGGCGAGGTCTGCCTGCACACCGGACCACTGTTCCATATCGGCGGCGTGGGGGCCTTGCTGCGGGGCCTCATGGTTGGGAACACGCTGGTGTTTCCGAGCGGACGTTTCGATCCCGGTGAAGCGTTGGAACTGATCGAACGTTACAAGATCAGCCGGTGGAACGCGGTGCCGACCATGGCGTCCAGACTGCTGGAGCATCCAGACGCGCAGCGGCGCGACCTTCGCAGCTTGCAAACCATGACCCTGGGCGGCGCGCCCGTCCATGCGGAACTGCTGGAGCGGATGCGCAGCGGACTGCCCGATGTCCAGGCGCGGATCGCGACCGGGTACGGCCTGAGCGAGAACGCCGGGCAGGCGACCGCGGCCGGGGGCTTGGATACGGCCGCGCGGCCAGGTTCGAGCGGACGCCCGCTGCCGTGCGTCGAACTTCACATCGTTCCCCGGCCGGATCGGGCCGATGGGGAAGTCCTGGTGCGGTCTCCGACGCAGATGTTGGGCTACTACGGGAGTGAGGAGTCGCCGATCGATTCGGAGGGTTGGCTCCACACTGGCGATCTGGGCCGCATCGACGAGAACGGGCATCTGTGGATCACCGGGCGCTGCAAGGACCTCATCATCCGGGGCGGGGAGAACATCGCGCCGGCCGCGGTCGAACGTGCGCTGGTGGCGCTTCCGGGCGTCAGCGAGGCGTTGGTGTTTGGCGTTCCGCACCCCGACCTCGGGGAAGAGGTTATGGCGGTCGTCGTCGTTACGGGCGAGCAGACGGCGGAGGAACTTCAGGAGCAGTTGCGGGCGGCTGTGGCATCGTTCTCGGTGCCGAGCCGGTGGCGGCTGCAAACGGAGCCTCTGCCGGTGAACCTGACCGGAAAAGTCGACAAGGCCGCGTTGATTGCGCGGGTGCGCGAGGAGATGGCGGCCGCATGACGGAAATGCCGCCGTGATCACTGTCAACGCACGCAGCACCAGCGGTCCGGCCGAACCGTTTACCCCGACGACGATCGTGCGCCGCGATCCGGGCCCCCACGACGTCCTGATCGACATCGCCTACGCGGGTATCTGCCACTCGGATGTCGAGCATGCTCGCAGCTTGCGGGGCAAAACGACCTACCCGCTGGTGCCGGGGCACGAGATCGCCGGGATTGTCTCGGCTGTCGGGTCACAGGTCACGAAGTTTGCCGTTGGCGACCGAGCCGGGGTGGGCAACATGGTCGACTCCTGCCGCGTTTGCCCCAACTGTCAGGCGGGGTTGGAACAGTACTGCAGCGGCGCGCGCGTGCTGACCTACAACGCGATCGGTCGCGACGGGCAGCGGACCCAAGGCGGATACAGCGAGAAGATCGTCGTTGACGAGGCGTTCGCGGTGCGTATCCCCAACTGCATCCCGCTACAGAACGCGGCACCGCTGTTCTGCGCCGGCATCACGATGTATTCGCCCCTGCGGCACTGGAATGCCGGGCCGGGCAAGCGGGTCGGCATTATCGGATTCGGCGGGCTGGGGCACGTGGGGGTGCAAATCTCCAAGGCGCTTGGGGCGCACACGACGGTGCTCGATCTGTCCACGGCCAAGCGCGAGGATGGACTGCGGCTGGGCGCTGACGATTACCGCGTCAACACCGATGCCGGGACGTTCGCCGATCTGGCCGCCAGCTTCGATTTGATCGTTTCCACAGTGCCTGCGAATGTCGACCTCGACGCCTATCTTGGCCTGCTGGCACTGGACGGGACGCTTGTCACTCTGGCCATCCCGGCGAAGCCGCTGAGCCTGTCCGCCGTCTCGCTGCTGAACAACCGGCGTTCGATCGCTGGCACGCGCAGCGGCGGGCTGGCCGAGACGCAGGAGATGATCGATTTCTGCGCCAGGCACAGAATCGGCGCGGAGGTCGAAGTGATCGGTGCCGACCGGATCGACGAAGCCTATACAAGGCTGCTGGCCGGGGATGTCCGGTTCCGCTTCGTGATCGATATCGGCACAATGGGGCGATTGCCGAAGGATCGACACCATGCCGCATAGCCGCGTCACTCCCTCAACGCCCTCCCCGAGTGACGTCGATGTCACAAGGGAGGAACTCCACTCCCGCCACATCGAGATGCGCGGCTATCGTCGCAGCGACGGACTGTTCGAGGTCGAGGGCCGCGTCACCGATCGCAAGCCACACGACTTCGTCCCCGGCGGCATCGGCGAGATGGTGCCCGCCAACCGGCCGATCCACGACATGGGCGTGCGGCTGGTCTTCGACGAGCAGATGGTGGTGCTCGGGGTGCACACGTTCAGCGACGCCGTGCCCTATGCGGCCTGCATCGGCGGCGGCGAGGCGCTGCAAGCGCTGAAAGGGCTGCACATATCGAACGGCTGGAGCCGCGAGGTGCGTAGCCGCCTGGGCGGCGCGCGCAGTTGCACGCACCTGATGGAACTGCTGATCCCAATGGCCACGGCCGCGTTCCAGTCGATGACGGTCACCCGGAAAGGCCACCCGGAGCGGTTGGATGCCCATGGCCGGCCGACGAAGATCGACAGTTGCTACGCGTATGCCGCGCATCGGGACCTGGTGCAGCAGCGCTGGCCGGCGTTCCACCGTCCTCTGCCGCCGGAGGAATAACGGCCAACCCCGTAGCCGGCTGAGTCATACCAACCGCCCTTGATGTTGACCCATGAAAATGGGTCAACGGCCGTCGGCATGAGGCTTGGTTTGGCGCGCGGCCGCCCCGCCAACCCCGCGCGCGATACCAACCGCCGCTATCGCCGGAAGAGTCGGCGACAGCGGCGATTGGTATCAGATCGCCTCGCGCGGTTTCAGCGACCGTTTCGCCCACGCGTCCACATGGCGAAGCAGCAGTTCGCCCAACTCCTTCGCGCGGGGCTGCAAATCGGGGGTGCGGCCCACCGGCGTGATCGCCGCCACCGCCTCGCCGGATCGATTGCGCACCGTGGTTCCAATCGCGAACCGCG
>JARLIN010000144.1 GCA_031291715.1 Rhodopila sp.
GAATGGGCATACTGGTATCTCGGCGAACCGGCGCGGGAGGATCTGATGGGCCCGGATGGCCGCATCGCCGTGCCCGCCGGTTCGGTGCGGGACGGCGGCGCGCATTGGCAGCGAATGTCCAACGTGGCAGTATGGAATACGACAATGCCGGAGCATAATTATCTGGTTCGCCGCTGGGCGCAGTTTCTTGCCGCCTGACCGTTTGCTAGGGTTCAGTCGGCGCCAAGAAAGCCGGCAGGTCCGGGGTCGGAATCACGGAGAGCACTTTCAGCCGCGACAGCGCGCGGTCGAGCGACCGATCCAGATGTGCGCGCAATGCCGCCGCCGCCGCTTCCGGGTTGCCCTGCAACAGCAGGTCGAAAATCACCCGGTGTTCCTCCAGTTCCGGTAATTCCTCCGGCACGCCAAGGTAGCGCAGGAATGTGTGGTTGGCGATCAAAACGGTCTGGCTGTCCTGGATCATCTCGGTGAGGCGGAAATTGCCGTTTCGCTGGACGCATTTGATGTGCAGGTCCTCGTCGATGGCCAGCATCGTGTCGGCCACCGCCGGTGTCCGCTGCGCGGAGACGGCCTGGACCCGCCCCCGCATTACCACCAGCGCGTCGGCATCGAGCCGAGGCGCCGCCAATATCAGGGCCGCCGGCTCCAGAATACGGCGAATCTCGTAGTATTCACGGAGTGTCCCCGCCGTCAGCGGCCCGGCGATCCAGTGCGAGCGCGCATCCTTGGCGATCAGGCGGCGTTCGTGCATCCGGCTCAGCACGTCGCGCACCACCGTGCGGCTGACGCCATAATGGCTTGCCATGCGCGCCTCCAGCACACGGAACCGGCCAAACGCGATGGCGGCGCCGATCTCGCGCTCGGCGTTCAGGTAGATGCGTTCCCAGCCGGCCCGCGGCGGCGGTGGCGCTTCCTCGATGCCGTCGATCGCGGCGCGCAACCCGGCGGGCTTGAGCGCCATCCGCAGTGGTTCCGCGCGACCGGGGATCATATAGCCGCGTCCCTCGAATCGCTGCACCAATCCGTCGCGGAACAGCAGGCGCAATGCCGTTTTCACCGGCGCCCGACTGACCTGGAACGCCTCGGCAATGGCGCCCTCCAGCAGCACGAGACCGGGCGGCAGATCGCCGCCGCCGATTTGCCCGGCGAGCGATCGATAGATCATTTCGTACAACCGTTCGCTCACGCCTCCCCCCGGGACAAAACGGACTTTGTCCACCGAATTCAGGTCAATCCGAACAATTCTCGCGCCGAACCGACCCGCTCTCCCCGCTCTACGCTGCCCGTGATGTCCTCTTGCATGCAATATCCGTTTTTTGTAGCGTCATCGCATAGGTGGTTTATGCCTGCGTCCCACGAGGGCGCGGGAGCAAAGCCGCCCTAGGCATGGGGCGCGGGACGGAGAGAATGACAGTGTTCGGCTGTTCCGGCGTATGGAGGGTGGGCGCGGTGGCGGCGGCGGCCGGGGGTCGTTGGCATTATGGCTGACGGTCTGCGCCTCGAAGGTCTCAGCAAGCATTACGGCGATAACATTGCCCTCGCCGACGTTTCGCTTTCGGTGCCCGACGACACCTACATTTCGGTGCTGGGGCCGAGTGGTTCCGGCAAAACGGTATTGCTGCGGGTCATTGCCGGCTTCGAGCAACCGGACGGCGGCACAGTGCAGTTCGGTGGTGAACGGCTGGACGGGGTGCCGGCGCATCGGCGTGGCATTGGCTTCGCCTTTCAGAACTTCGCGCTGTTCCCGCATCTGTCGGTCCGAGACAATATCGCGTTTGGTTTGATGTATCGCGAGCGCGACCCGGTGATCGGCCAACGGGCGCTGCGCACGAAGGTCGAAGACATCATCGAACTCGTTGGTCTGACCGGTCTCGCGGATCGCGGCGTTCATCAGATCTCGGGCGGGCAACGCCAGCGCGTGGCGCTGGCGAGAACGTTGGTCACCGAACCGCGCCTTGTGCTGCTCGACGAACCGCTCGGCGCTCTTGACGCAAATCTGCGGGGACGGATGCGTGGCGAACTGCGGGCGATCCGCCAGCGTCTCGGCGTCACCTTTCTGCATGTGACCGGCAGCGAGAGCGAAGCCTTGGCGATGGGAGATCGGGTGATCGTGCTGGATCGCGGGCGTGTCGGCCAGTTCGACAGCCCTGATACGGTCTATAACCAGCCGGCGTCGCCCAGCGTTGCCCGCTTCCTCAACTGCTACAACATTTTCGCCGGGCGGCTTGAAGGTGGGCGGTTTGTCGCGGGACAGGCGGCATTTGCGACCGGCGGAACGCCACGTGCCGCCGCGGAGTCGGCCTACTGCATCCGGCAGGATTTGATCCAGATCCGGTCATCGGAGTCGCCCCCACGCGATGGCGAGGCCGGGATATTGGCCAGCTTCGTGACAAGCGAGTACAGCGGCGCATCGGTGCAATATTTCTTCGAGGCGGACGGCGGACGTGGGGTCGAGGTCGAAGCGCATCTCGGCCATCGCCGGCCCGAGGAACTCATGCCGCGCCAGCCTTACAATCTTGTTTGGAATGCCGAACAGGCAGTGGTGTTCGGCTGATGATGACCCGGCGGGCAAACCCATCCGCATGAGCACGACCATCGCCAACGCCGTCGTGACCAACCCGCCCGCGCGAGCGCCGGGCCGCTCGCGAAGTTGGACATCGTACGTCCTGATCGCGCCCGGCGTGGCCTGGATGCTGCTGTTCCTCGTGCTGCCGATCCTGATGATGGTCTATGTCTCGTTCTGGACTCAGACGACGTTCACCATCAAGCCGATCCTGACGACGAAAAGCTGGGAGATGTTCTTTTCCAGCGACACCTATCTCGCGTCCCTTTGGACGACGGTTCGGCTGTGGCTGATCGTGCTCGGATGCACGGTGGTGGTCGGCTATCCGACGGCGCTGTTCGTGGGCCTGTTCGTGCGCAACAAGACACTCTCGACCGTGCTGCTCGTGCTGTGCGTGATACCGTTCTGGACCTCGTTCCTGATCCGGGTGCTGGCGTGGCGGCCGATGCTGGGCGAGCAAGGGGCCATCAACATCATCCTGATGGGTCTAGGGTTGATCAAGCAGCCCATCGAGGCGCTGCTGTTCACGGAACTATCGGTCGTCATCGGCATGACGCAGATCTATTGCGTCTTCATGGTCGGCCCGGTCGCCTTCATGCTCAGCCGCATCGACCCGAACATCATCGAAGCCGCGCGGGATCTCGGCGCGGGCTTCCCGCGGATTTTCCGCAAGATCATCCTGCCACTGTCGATGCCCGGCGTGGTGGTCGGCGCCATATTCGTCTCGGTCATGGTCCTTGGTGAGTTCGCAACCCCGGCCGCGTTGTCGGGCCGCAAGACCAACATGCTTGGCAACATCATCGTCACCCAGGTCGGTTCGTTGAAATGGGCATTCGCCGCGGTCGCCGGCGTGGTGCTGACCCTGGTGATGGGAATGGTCGTCGCGCTTCTGCTGCGCATCGTCGATCTGCGGCGGGAGCTTTGACGTGAACAGCGCCATCGTCAAGCCCGCGCTGGCCGTCTATACCGGGCTGTTCATTTTGTTTCTGTATGCGCCGTTCATCGTCCTCGGCATCCTCTCGTTCCAGACCGGGCCGGAGGGCGGGCCGCAGTTTCCGATCCAGGAATGGTCCACCTACTGGTATCGGCACATCCTCGGGCTGACACCTCCCTCGCGGATCGCGCCACTGCCGATCGGCGAGGCGTTGATCCGCTCGATGGTGCTCGCGTTCATGACGATGGTGGTCTCGACCGTGCTCGGCGTGCTGTCAGCGCAGGCATTCCGTAAGCGATTCACGGGGGCCGGCGTCGTCTTCTATCTGATCGTGCTGGGCATGATGGTTCCCGGCGTGCTGGTGGGCCTCGGGATGGCCTTGGTCGCCAACGCACTCGGGATCGACCGCACGTGGTGGGGCACCGCGTTCGCGCTCCACGTCGTCTACACGTTCCCGTTTGCATTTCTGGTGATGCTGGCGATCTTCAACCGCTTCGATGCCTCGGTCGAGGAGGCCGCATGGTCACTCGGCGTGCCGCCGGCGCGCACTTTCCGCCGCGTGACGTTCCCGCTGATCTGGCCGGGCGTGCTGTCGGCCATGCTGTTCGCGTTCACGCTGTCCTATGACGAATTCGCGCGGACACTGTTCTCGTCCGGTCGCGAATTGACGTTGCCACTGGCGATCTATGGTACGTTCTCGGTTGAGATTCACCCGAACGTCTTTGCGTTTGGCGTGCTGACAACATTGTTCAGCTTCGCGCTGCTGGCCGTCTACGCGATTCTGATGGGCATCTCCGTCCGCCGGGCGCGCCGCCTGGCGATCCAGGAGGATATTGCATGATGGGCGGTGTCGCGATTGTCACCGGCGCCGGGTCGGGGATAGGCCGCGCGACGGCAATACGTCTGGCGCGGGATGGCCGCGCCGTGATGGTCAATGATCTGCACGCCAGTGCCGCGGACGCCGTCGTCGCGGAGATTGTAGCGTCGGGCGGTCGCGCCGTGTCGGGCGTGGGGGACGTTTCCAGCGAAAGCGACGTCGAATCCATGGTACGGCGCGCAGGGGCCGTACTTGGTCCGGTGACGTTGCTGGTCAATAACGCCGGCTTCGTGCATCAGGCTCGCTTTGTCGATCTGACGCCGGCCGATTTCGACCGCATGTTTGCCGTCCATGTCCGTGGCACATTTCTCTGCATCCGCGCGGTGCTGCCCGGAATGTTGGCGCGTGGCGGCGGCGCGATCGTCAACGTCGCCTCGCAGCTTGGC
>JARLIN010000145.1 GCA_031291715.1 Rhodopila sp.
AAACCCAGGTTGTTCAGGGTCGAATCCGCGAAGACGGGCTAAAGAGCGCCATCTTGATGGCTACGCCGCCGATGAAACGACCACGTGCGCCTACCCCAGCTATTTCGTGGACGACGGGGACGGCATCGGTAAAGGTGCGACCGGCACCTTGTTCGTGGACGGAAAGCCAGTCGCGGAGGGGCGGATTCCTCAAACCGTTGCGATTCGCTTCTCGGCTGATGAGACCTTCGATATCGGCCAGGACACAGGAAAGCCGGTGGCGGAGGACTACGCGGACAAAATGCCGTTTTCATTCACGGGTACGCTCAAGAAGTTCGTCGTCATTCTCGAACCGGAGAAGCTGACGGACGAAGAACGAAAGCAGCTGCTTGCCGAGGAAGCACAGGGCGCGATGGCCGTTCAGTAAACGGTTGGGGACCGCTGTCGATCAACACTTGATCATGCCGGTCAGCGCCGCATGTATGTCCGCGAACACGCCGTCCCAGTCATCTCTGGTCTTTTGACGAAACAACCGCACGGTCGGGTACCACGGGGTTACGTCGCCCTCCAGGCCCCAGCGCCAGTCGGGAACCTCTTTCAGCACAACCCAGGCCGGCCGGCCGAGCGCACCGGCCAGATGGGCGATCGCGGTATCCGCGGTGATGATCAGATCGAGGTTTTCCATGATAGCGGCGGTGTCCACGAAGGGGCGCAGACCGTCCTCCGATTCTACCGCGAAATCTTCCACACACATACCGCCGGGCATCTGGGCCAGTTCTTCGACCCCGGCCCCGGTTTGCAGACTGATCAGGCGCACATGCGGAAGGCGCGAGACGTCGAAAAACCGCGCGAGCGGGAATGTCCTGTCCATCTGCACGGATGCAGCGCTTCCCCGCCAGCATATGCCGATCTTGAAGCCATGTTCGCCGAGTTTCCGTTTCCATGATTCAAGCCGTTCCGTTTCCGCATGCAGATACGGCACCGAAGCCGGCACCGTTTCCAGCGTCGTCCCGAAGGCAACCGGCAGGCTCATAAGCGGGCAGTGATAGTCGAATGGGCCGGGCTGATCGCTTTCGCCAATGATCGTGATCGCCGGACCGAGGCTTGTCAGCAACCGGCGCAGCGGTTCCTGCACCGCCAGGATCACCTTGGCGCCTTTCGCCTCCGCCAGTTTCGCGTACCGGCAGAAATTGATCATGTCGCCCAGGAATAACTCGGGCTGGATCAACAGGGTCTTGCCGCCGATATCCTTCTCACCCAGCCACAGCGGCCGGGCGAACGATCGGATCGACTCCGGATTGGATCGCCTGTGGCGCCACTCGTGCTCACGAAACCCTTCCTCATAACGTCCCATCGCCAGCAAGGTCAGGCTTCGTCCGAAATGGGCTTCGGCGAAGTCGGGCTTCAATGCCAGCGCCCAGTCGAAGCTCGCCAAAGCCGCGTCGGGGCGTTTCAGTTCGTGCAGTGCGTCGCCCCGGTTGCAGTAAGCCTCGGCGAAATCGGGGCGGAGCGCGAGCGCCCTGTCATAGCTCGCCAACGCCTCCGCGGGACGTTTCAATCCAGTCAGCGCATTCCCACGGTTGCAATGCGCCGCCGCGAAGTCAGGCTTCAGCGCGATGGCCCTGTCGAGGCTTGCCAGCGCCTCGGCATGGTGCTTGATGTCGTTGAGCGCATTCCCACGGTTGTTGTGCGCTTCCGCATCATTGGGCCGGATCGCGATAGCCTTGTCGAAGCTGGCGATCGCCTCGGTGTGACGTCCGAGGTCCCTGAGCAGCATGCCCCGATTGTAGTGGGCTTCCGCGAAATCCGGATTGAGCGCGACCGCCTTATCGTAGTTCGCCAGCGCTTCGGCGTGGCGTTTCATCTGGGCCAGTGCGAGAGCGCGGTTGCAGTAGGCCGGCGGAAAATGCGGGTTCTGCTGAATCGACCGGCCGATCAGATCGGCCGCCCGCTGATATTTGCGCGTCGCGAGGGCGATGATCCCGAGCAGATACAACGCGTCGGACCGTTTCGGGTTCCGCTGCAGAATGTCGCGATACAGTTTCTCCGCATCGCCGAGGCGTCCCTGCTGGTGCAGATCGATGCCTAGCCGGAGTTTGGCCTCGTCCGCTTCCGCACGGTTCGCCACCATCTGGGGGATCATGTTGGATGACGCATCATGGGATGATCGGAGAGCGCGGCCCGCACCTCGGCCGCCCTGGGGATCGGACCCACCGCTCCATACCCGGTGCATTTCAACGCCGCCGCCACGCTAGCATAGCACGCGGCCGCCTCCGGCTCATCGCCCGCCAGAATCCGGGCAAGAAACGACCCGCAGAACGTGTCCCCTGCCCCGGTCGCATCCACCGGCACGACCCTATGCGCCGGAATGCGGACCCGGGCGTTCGACGTGGCCAGATACGCGCCGGCGGCCCCCATCTTCAGCAGCACGACCTTCGATCCCAGCCGCAGATAGAAATCCAGCATCTCGTCAGGGTCGGTCAGGCCGGTCAGAGTCCGCACATCCTCCTCTCCCGGCATCGCGTAATCCGCCCGTGCCATCGCCGCATGCATGACCGCCGCGGCTCGTGCCGGCGGCCAAAGCCTGGGCCGGTAGTTGGTGTCGTATGCCACCTTCACCCCATGCCGCACCGCGATGTCGATCGCCGCGAACACCGCGTCGCAGGCCGAACCCGAAATCCCCTGGCTGATTCCTGATACATACAGCATCCTCGCCGCCGCGATCGCCGCCTCGGGCACATCCGACGCGGCATACATCGCGGCCGCGGAACCAGAGCGGTAATGCAGGAAGTGATGCCCCTCGTCGTCGTGCGTGACGAAATAGACGCCGGTCTGGTAACGATCGGTGCGCAATACGGTCGAGGTATCCACACCCTCCCGCTGCCACAGCGCGATGAAGCTGTCCCCCGGCGCGTCCTGCCCGAGCGCGGTGATGTAGCCGACACGCGCACCCTGCCGGGCGGCGGCGATGGCGGCGTTGGAGGTGTCGCCGCCATGTCCCTCCAGATAATGCCGCGTGCCGTCAGGGTTCGGCGGAAGCTGATTGAACTCCAGCATCGGCTCGCCCATGCACAGCAGATCCACGGTCATGATCGCGCCCCCGATTGCGCCCCCAATTGCGCTCCTGCAGGCAGCACCGCCCGCGCGGCGGCTTCGATTGCGGCCCTGTCGCCGGCGGCGATGCGCTTTTCATCCGCCAGCGCGCCGCCCATGCCGACAAACGCGGCACCGGCGGCCAGGTAGGCGGCGACATTGCCGGGCTCCACGCCACCGGTCGGGCAGAACGCCACGCCGGGAAACACGCTGGCCAGCGCCTTGATGTGCCCCGGACCGCCGGCGGAGGAGGCCGGAAACACCTTCACCACATCCGCGCCGGCAGCCAGCGCCGCCCGCACCTCGGTCGGCGTCAGCGCACCCAGCATCAGCGCGGCGCCGGCCTGCCGGCAGGGGTCCGACAGGCTCGGATCGACCCAGGGCGCGACGATGAACCGCGCGCCGGCATCCAGGCAGGCCCGGGCTGTCGCCGCATCGAACACCGTTCCAGCGCCGATCAGCAGGTCCGGGTCCTGGGCCAGCCGGTGGATCAGCCCGACGGCACCGGGGATGGTCATGGTCATCTCGAAAATACGGATTCCAGCCCCGCGCAGCCACTGCACGGCGGTGGCGGCATGGTCCGCGGAACCCGTTCGCACGACAGGCACGACCCGTGCCTCGCGCAATCTTTGGATCAGGCCGTCTTTTGACATTCCTGGACTCCTCCGCCCGCAGCCAAGCAGGCAGGAGGGTCGCTGCGCAAGGTCAGTCTTTCGGCCCCGCCTCGGCGTCCGCCCATTGCTCGAGCGCGCGTGCCTGGGCTTGCAGCGCCGACACGGTGCTTCCCAATGACCGCAAATCCGCCCGGTAGCGCAGAAGGCTTTCCTCAAGCCCGGTGGTCGTTGCCTTCAATGCCCCAAGCGCGCCGCGCCACGCCGCCATGGCAGCGCGTTGGTCCGCCATCGCCGCGTTGAGCGATTCCAGCGCCCGGGCAAGCCGATCTTCCGGCCCGGCTTGGGGCGAGCGGGAAAAGGGATGATCGCCGCCGTCCGGATCCCCGCTTCAACCGTGCCGGACTCGGAAATCGTTGGGCTGGTCACCGCGGACGCTCCGGTTATCAGAGGGCATGATTGCTTCAAATTGAGGCAATCACGCTCTTACTCGTTTGTATGAGGGGGCGTTTCACATCCGAGGTTGATGCAACCTCGGATGATCGCGCGCTCAGCAGGCAATGGTTAATAAATCATGAACGACTATTCGAGACCAGAAGTTATTAGAATACAATGGTCTGCCCGACGCCTCTCAGGATCAATACCATCCCCATCATCACCAGGGCGACAAACGAAAAGCCCCAGCGCAGCCAGACATAGCGCGCCGGAATCAGCGATCGTCCCGCAGCCCGATGCTCGGTCAGTACAGTACCGAGATAGCCGATGATCAACACCGCCAGCGCGACCCATGGGGCGATCATCTGCGCCAGCACCAGGGCGACCCAGGCGACGATCAGCGGCAGCACGCCGGCGGCGACACGCAGCGACGACCGCGCCGCCCCCGGCAGCAGCGCCAGCCCCCAGTGGACGCCTCCGGCGAAGGCCAGGATCAACGCCGCGTAGTCGATCAATGCGGCTTCCATCCGCGCGGCCGATTCGGCGACCGGCCCGACGGCGCCGCAGGCGAAGAAGATGAACGGTACCAGCCCAAGCAGGCTCAGCGGTATGGCAATGGTCGGCATTGGGGTTCCCCGGTTCGATTCCCTCACACCCACTCATGAGCATGGCGGAGTTATGATACACCGCTACAATTCGCGTTGAGCGTGCGCCTTGTTTGTCGGAAACCTTATGACCATTGGTCTCGAAATTCTCATCATCCTGCTGTTGATCCTGATCAACGGATTGTTTTCGCTCAGCGAACTGGCGCTGGTCTCGGTCCGGCGCGCGCGCCTTTCGGTGCTGGAGCGAAAGGGCGTCAGCGGCGCCGCGGCGGCGCGGGCCTTGTCGGACGATCCGCAGCGCTTCCTTCCCACCGTGCAGGTCGGCATCACCCTGGTCAGCGTCTTCACCGGGGTATTCGGCGGCGCGCGCATCGCGTCCCATCTGCAGGCCTGGCTGGAAACCATTCCACAACTCGCTGCCTTCGCCGAAAGCCTGGCGCTCGGGGCGGTCGTCATCGTCACCACCTACCTCACCCTCGTCCTGGGGGAGCTGGTGCCGAAGCAGCTCGCGTTGCGATCGCCCGAGCTGATGGCATCCCGGGTCGCGCGCCCGATCGCCGCGCTGTCCCGCGTCGTCGGCCCCGCGGTCTGGCTGTTGGGGAAATCGTCCGCCGTCGTCCTGCGGTTGTTCGGCCTGCACCGCGCCTCCCGTCAGTCGGTGACGGAAGAGGAACTGAAAGCGCTGCTGATCGAGGGCGCGCAGACCGGCGTGCTGGAGGTGGAGGAGCGCGACATGATCGAGCGTGTCCTGCGCTTGGCCGACAAACCGGTGCGCGCCATCATGACTCCACGCACGGAACTCGCCTGGATCGACCGCACCCATCCCCCCAAGGCGATTGCCGCCGCGCTGAAGGCCGCGCCGCATTCCCGCTTCGTGGTCTGCGACAAGTCGATCGACAACGTCGTCGGCGTTGTGCAGGCGAAAGACCTTCTGGACCGCATCCTGGGCGGCGGCGAATTGTCGCTCGGCGCCAGCCTGCGCCAGCCGATGATCGTGCCAGACGCGATCAGCGCGCTTGATGCGCTGGAGCGGTTGAAATCCGACTCGCTGGGGCTCGCGCTGGTGATGGACGAATACGGCAGTTTCGAAGGGGTGGTCACCGCCGCCGACGTGCTCGAAGCCATTGTCGGCGACGCCTCCGGTCCCGAACACCAGGAAGGTGTGCCCGGACCCGAGGGCGAAAGCACGATGACCCTCGACGGCATGACCCCCGTGGACGAGCTCAAGGCGCGGCTGATGCTCCCGGACCTGCCGGCCGAGGGCAGCTACCACACCCTGGCCGGCCTGCTGCTGGCCCTGCTGCGCCGGGTGCCGCGGGTCGGCGATCGCATCGTGTTCGGCGGCTGGCGATTCGAGGTCCTGGAGATGGACGGCCGCCGCGTGGACAAGGTGCTGGCCGGCCGCGAACCCGCGGCGGAAACCTGAGGCGATGAGCGCGCGAAGCGCGACCGTCACCCAGTGCGTGGTGTGGGTGGGCAGCCCCGAGGCGTGCCTCCGGCCTTGCGGCGGCCGGCCGATCCTGGCGTGGCTGCTGCGCGAGTTCATCCGCTATGGAGTCACGGATTTCCTGCTGCTGACCGGTTCGGAGGAGATCGGGCGCGCCATCGCGGACATCCAGGCCACGCTGCCACGGCAGGTTGGGGTCACGCTGTCCGGCGCCCCGCCCCACGCAGGGACCGGCGATGCCTTGCTTCATGCCGGCGACCAGCTTGAGGAGCGCTTCCTGCTTTGCGACGGCGGCACGGCGTTCGACTGGAATCTGGCCAGCCTGCTGGCTGACGGCGCGGCGGACGAACCGGGGGTGATCGGGCGGATCGCGATGCTGGACGGTGAACGCGATGCCGGCATCACTCTGTTTCACAAAGACCTGCTGCGATATCTGCGGCCGGGCTGCTCGGTCGAAACCGACGTGTTGCCCGCCCTCGCCAGGCAGGGCCTGCTGCGGGGAACGCTGGTGGACGGCTGGGTCCAGAACGTTAGCGACACGGGAGATATCTCCAGGGGCGCGGAGGTGGCCCGGACCAGAACACGGACCGTGCCCTTCGTTTCATGGCCGGGCTTGGTCCGGCCGCCCACGTCTTACGGTCTTGGAGCGGGCAAAGTCGTGGGTGGCCGGGCCAAGCCCGGCCATGATACGAAGGGTGAACCAGCGGACAGGAGCCCAAACTTAGCGCCAAACGGAGACATTCTCAGCCGCCTCCGCCGAAGGGCGCTGTTCCTGGACCGGGACGGCGTCCTCAATATCGATCACGGCTATGTCGGCTCGCGTGAGCGGTTCGAGTGGGTGGATGGCGCGCTGGATGCGATCCGGCATGCGACCCAGGCCGGCTGGCATGTCTTCATTGTTACCAACCAGTCCGGCGTCGCCCGCGGCCTGTATACCGAGGACGCCGTCCGCGACCTGCTGGCCTGGATATCCGACCAGGCCCGTGCGGCCGGCGGCACGATCGACGACGCGCGGTTCTGCCCGTTTCACCCCGAAGCCCCGGTGGACGCCTACCGGCAGGCGCACCCGTGGCGCAAACCGCTGCCCGGCATGCTGCTCGACCTGCTTCGCGCCTGGGAACTGGACCCGAAGCGGGCGGTGATGGTTGGCGACCAGGACACCGACATGCAGGCGGCGGCGGCGGCCGGGGTGAACGGCCATCTGTTTCCTGGCGGAAACCTGCTGTCCTTCCTCCGGCCCATCTTGGACGCGCACGCCTGAGCCCCGAGGGGCGGCATTAACATCTTTTTAAGATGTCGTGGCGATAGTGCCCCGGAAACTCACCGGGGCACGCGCATGGGACGGCTTTCTGTCTGCGTTATCGCGCTGCTGGCCGCGCCGGCTCTCGTTTCCGCCCTGGCACAGACCGTTCCCCATCCTGGCCGCGACGCATACGAACCCCTGCGTCATGAACAGCATTCCATGCCACGAAACATCGAGCCTTACCGCCTCGGCCCGGCACCGACGGGTTTTTGGTACCGATGCGATGCGCCGGCGGGCTATTACCCGTATATTCCGGTCTGCCACACACCGTGGCGACTCGTGCCTTCCCGGCCGCACAGATGAGGATAAATTCGATGCGATCGTTGAAACGCGCAGCCGCGATACTCGCGCCCATGCTGCTGCTGAGTGCATGTGCGACCGAGCCGATGGGGCCGACAATCGCCGTGATGCCGGCGCCCGGCAAACCGTTCGACGTCTTCCAGGGCGATCAGGCCCTTTGCAAGCAATATGCGTCCGGCGAAGTCCAGGGCGGCGCGCAGCAAGCGAACAACCAACAGGTTGGCACCGCGGTCATCGGGACCCTGCTGGGCGCCGGTCTGGGTGCCGCGATCGGTGGTGGCCAAGGGGCCGCCATCGGCGCCGGAGCCGGTGCACTGGGCGGCACCGCGGTCGGGGCGGGTCCGGCCGCAGGGGCGCAATACAGCCTACAACAGCGTTATGATCTCGCTTACGCGCAGTGCATGTATTCGCGCGGGAATCAGGTGCCGGGCTATCAGCCGCCCGGTGCGCCGCCGCCTCCGCCGCCAGGTTATGCGCCCGGATATCCGCCGCCCCCGCCGCCGCCCGGCTACTATCGCTGAACAATCGCGAAAACATCACGATCTTGTTTGATCAGCGCGGGAGGGAAGCCGGTTCTGCCACCGAACCGGCCTTCCCGCGTTGTGCCTCGGACCCCGAACCCTTCGAAAGGACGGACCGATGCGCAAATCCCTGGCTTTGGCCGCTGTTTTATCCGTAAGCCTGCTGGCCGCCTGCGGCACGCGGGAGCCTGAACGTGCCGAGGGCGGCGCCGCGACGGGCGCCGCGACGGGTGCGACCGTGGGGCTGGTTGGCGGCCCGGTGGGCGTCGTCGCCGGCGGCCTGATCGGCGGTGCCACCGGCGCGGCGACCGGTGCCGCGACGAAGCCCAAGGACGTCAACCTGGGAGCGCCGCCGTGGCACGATAACTGCCACACGGGCCAGGCGGCAGCCGAGCACATGGCCAACTAACCGCGGCCGCCCGCACCTCACGGTAAAGAGACCCGCCGAAAAGACATGGGTGTCTTGCGTCGAACGATGGCCGCATGGCTGGATGACGTGCTCCCCGAATCGGGAAGCGTCATTTGGGCGGGAAGAAAACCAATGCGTTACACGCCTGTGCTCTTGCTGATTCTCGGCTGCCTCGCGGGATGCGGAACATCCGAATCTGACCGGGCCACGGGTGGCGCCGCGACCGGCGCGGGCACGGGCGCCGCCATCGGCCTTGTCGGCGGACCCGTCGGCGTCGTCGTCGGCGCGGCGATCGGCGCGGGCGTGGGTGCGGGCACGGGCGCTGCCGTGCCGGCACAGCACGTTGACCTGGGGCCGCCGCCCTGGAGCAACGAGAAGCCCTAAACGCCCAGCGACCGCGCGGTCTGGCCGAACAGGATCTTCCGTGACTCCTCGCTGTGCTGGCCATTGCGGCGCAGATCCTTGCCGAGATCGACGCCACGCTGCACCGCGGGCCGTGATTTGATCAGGTCCCGCCAGCGGGACACGTTCGGAAACTCATCGAGGGACTGGCCGAGCGGCTTGGCGATCAACACCCAGGGCCAGGAGATCATGTCAGCGATCGAGTAGTCGTCCAGGATGTAATCCCGCCCCTCCAGCCGCCGCTCCAGGACGCCCAGGCAGCGGTTGTATTCCCCGGCGTAGCGCTTGTGCGCATAGAGGTGGTCGCCCTCCTGCACGCTTTTGGCGTAGTTGACGAAATGGCTGAGCTGGCCAGCCATCGGGCCGAGATTGCCGACCTGCCAGAACAGCCACTCCAGGCATTCTTTGCGGCCCTTGGCCGAGACCGGCATGAACCGGCCGGATTTTTCCGCCAGGTGGATCAGGATGGCACCGGATTCGAACACCGGCAGCGGACCATCCGGCGTGTCGTGATCGACGATCGCGGGCATGCGCGCGTTCGGGCTGATCGCCATGAAGTCCGGCTTGAACTGGTCGCCGGCGCCGATATTCACCGGTTTCAGCGTGTAGGGCAGTCCGGTCTCCTCCAGCATGATGGAGACCTTCCAGCCGTTCGGGGTGGGCCAGTAGTAGAAGTCGATCACGCCGCATGCTCCCTTGATCGCAGTGCTTCGATAGCCTCGCTGGAATAGCCCAGTTCCGCCAGTACCTCCGCTGTCTGTTCCCCCAGCGCCGGACCGCCGTGCCGGACCGTGGCCGGGGTGACCGAGAACCGGGCGGCGGGACGCGCCTGGCGCAGCCGGCCGGCGTCCTTGTGCTCGGTTTCCACGACGATACCGTTGGCGACGACCTGCGCGTTCGACAGCATCTGCGTCCGGGTCAGCACCGGGGCGCACGGCACCCCTTCGCGGGTCAGCCGATCGAGCCATTCGTCCGCCGGCCGGGTGCGCAGGGCTTCCTGAGTCAGGATCAGCCGCTCATTGATATGGCGCTGGCGCAGCGCCGGAGTCTTGAAGCGGGGATCGTCCAGCCATTCCGGCTTGTCCAGCGCGCGGGTCAGCGCGGCCCATTCGCGGTTGGTCTGCACCGCGGCGCTGATCGGTCCGGTGGCGGTTTCGTAGATCAGGTCGATGAAGCTGGCGGCTTCCTGCTGCGGGATCTCATCGCCCACGAAAGTCTGGCTGCCCATGTCGGAGGCCCAGAGGAAGGCGACGATCGCATCCAGCATGGACAGGCGGATATGCTGGCCCTGGCCGGTCCGTTCCCGCGCCAGCAAGGCCGCGGTGATCGCCTGAGCGGCGTTGTAGGCCGTCAGCTTGTCCGGCACGATCGTCCGCACGAGGCGGGGGCGTTCGGCATCCGACCCCGCCTGGATCGAGGCGAGGCCGGAGACGGCCTGGATCAGCGGGTCATAGACGGGTTTCTGGGCGTACGGCCCGGTTTCGCCGAAGCCGCTGATCGAGACGTAGATGATGTTGAGGGCAACGGCGCGGACCGCTTCCTCGCCCAGGCCCATGCGGTCGGCGACGCCGGGGCGGAAGTTCTGGACGAAGACGTCGGCGGTGCCGATCAGGCGGAGCAACGCCTCCAGCGCCGCCGGGTTTTTCAGGTCCAGCGCGACCGAGCGCTTGTTGCGGTTGTTGTTGAGGAACGATGCGGAAAAGCCGTTGCGGCGGTTGGCCGCGGCGCGGGTGTGATCGCCGCCATCCGGGTTCTCCACCTTGATCACGTCCGCGCCCTGGTCGGCCAGGATCATCGTCGCGAGCGGGCCGGAGATCATCGAGGTCAGGTCGATGATCCGATAGCCGTCCAATGGTCCGGGCATGGTGTTTCCTGTGGCGTGTTCCGGTCAGGATATGGGCGTGTGGGCGGGGGGCGCAAATCGCACGCCGCATCGGAATAGACGTGATGTCGGCGCGCCACATCTGGTTGGGACGGTCGATCGCCATATCCGGTCGCCAATACGGGTAGACCCGATGCCCGGGATGAAATCCGCCGCATACCGCTTCCGTTTGCCCATTGGTCAGGTCCGTCCTTCTCGGGAACGAACCGAGTTGCTCCCCTGTCCGAATTTCGGGGGCCGCCTCACAATCCCAACTCGATGCGGTCGCCGGAGGTCTCTACTTGACAAATAGCAATCAAGGGCCCACCGAGGACGCGCATTCGCGCAGACGGCCTGAAGTGGGCAGCGGATCGGCACATGGAACTCATCGTCGGATTCCCGATTGGCCCTTCTTCCTGCCGCCAAGATCTGCCTGGTCAATATATTGCTTTGATTGGATGACGAAGCGTGAACTCTACTTTCGCTTCGCTAACGAGTACTGCGCCGCGGCTCGTGACAGAGACTGTTTCCACAAAAAGATAGTTATAGGGAGACTTTAAAAATGCCAAACTTCTCTGGAAGCTACTCAGCAAAAACTGAATCACAAACAACAATCGCTGCGCCGGGCAACCGTCAGATCGGCGTGTCGATCGCAAGTGGCAAGCAGGAATCGCCCGATGCCCATTGGAACGGTGCGACACTGACGATGTGGGGAGTCGCAGATACCGTGGAAGGCAATGGAACGATGCGCGGTTACTTCCGAAATACACATGCGAACGGTGATATCGATCATGGGACAAACGAGTGCACCGTGACCATGTCGGGAACCGAAGCGACCATGACCGGCACGTGGCGTTTTACTGGCGGCACGGGGAAGTTTGCGAAGATCACCGGTAACGGGGTGTTCAGCGGCAAACAGACCTCGCCCGCCGACTCTGGCGGGACATGGAGCGGAAGCTACAATCTCGGCTAGGCTTCCAAGCACGGCGCGCCGCGGGCTTGGTTTGTGCCTGCCCGCGCCTGCCGTGGGTATCGGCTGGGGCGTCATTCCCGCGCCCGTTTGTCAAAGCCGGCTGTTGGTAAGCCGGCGGGGGCAGTCATTCGTGTCCACTCAGTCATTCACACAAATAAGCACAAGACAACCGTCGTCCGCGGCCGCTGGCGGGTCGGCCCCAGCCCGGTCTTGGCCATCAGCCGTCGCACCCGCTCGCGGCCGCCCGTCTAGCCCTCGCACGGCAGGTGACACGCCATATGGCGAGACCCATACCAGGTCCAGGAACGGCACGTCGATCAGGCGCATGGGAGCGAACCGAGCTTAACCCCCCATCCGAATTTCGGGGACCACCTCAGCGCTTCCGCGAGGACCGCGCCAAATGGCGCGCGGGCGTTAACCTATTCTTCACGCTTCAGTATCAAAAAGAAAAAGCCGGCCGGGAATGGTCCCGACCGGCTTACTCGCGGAGAATGAGCCAATGCAAAATCTCAATCTCCTGCC
>JARLIN010000146.1 GCA_031291715.1 Rhodopila sp.
CGGGTGGAGATAGCTCATGCGCAATATTACGGCTGGGCCTTACGCAACCGCGACGCGCTGATGCCGACTCGCGAACAGGTCGATCGCGCGATGGAGGAACTGGATCGGTTGCGCGATGGCCGCCTGACGATCGATTTCGTGGTGCCTGACTATTACGCCAGCCGGCCAAAACCGTGCATGGGCGGGTGGGGACGCCGGTCGCTGAACGTGACACCGTCCGGCATCGTGCTGCCCTGCCACGCCGCGCAGACGGTTCCCGGCCTGGAGTTCTGGTCGGTTCGCGACCACGCGTTGTCGGACATCTGGGCGCGCTCCCCCGCGTTCGTTGCTTTCCGGGGAACCGACTGGATGAAAGAGCCGTGCCGGTCATGCGCGTTCCGGGAAGTGGATTTCGGCGGCTGCCGCTGCCAGGCGCTGGCGGTCACCGGCGACGCCGCGGCAACGGACCCAAGTTGCGATCTGTCCCCGCACCATGCGAAGTTGCGGGTGCTGGCCGAGGAGGCTGCCGCCAGATCGGGAACGCCATACCTCTATCGCGGAAGGCCGGCGCTCACTCCCATTCCAGTTCGCTGAACGCAGCCGTCGCGTTGCGCGGATTATAATCATCGAACAGCGCCCAACGGCCGCGTTCCGACTGCCCGATTTCGGGAACCGCCTTGGCCAGTGGCACGCCCGCCGCGATCAGGCGGCGCGTGTCGGTGGCAAGTGCTTCGAGATATCGCTGCTCGTCCGTTACGGCCTGGGGCCAGGGCGCCACAAGCCGGCCGTGACCGGGCACCACGAGCCTGGCCGGCAGCTTCGCCAAACGGGGAAGCACCGAAAGCCAGCCTGTCAGGCTGCCGTCCACCACGGGGATATGCTGCAGGAAGACAAGGTCACCGGCGAACAGAACACCGCTCGTCTCGTCCAATACGGTCAGGTCGCAGTCGGTATGGGCCGCGGGGCTCCAGGCAACGAGCTGAATGCGCCGGTCGCCAAGATCCAGAGTCATCTCGTTGAGCACAAGCAAAGTCGTCGGGATGATCCGGACCTGCGCGATCGCATCCGGTCCCAACAGGTTACGAAAGGAATGCAGATAGTAGTCGCCGCGCTTCGCCAGTTCGGTCGGCAGATTGTGGTGACCGACGAAGGTCACGCCTGGTCCGAAGGCCGCATTGCCGAAGATATGGTCGGGATGTTCATGGGTGTTGATGACGTAGCGGACGGGCTTGCCAGTGATCGCGCGGATCGCTGCGAGGAGTTCGCGGCCGACCTGCACGCTGCCGCCGGTATCGACGACGGCGACGGCATCGTGGCCGATGATGACGCCGATATTGGCGATATCGCCGGCGTTCATGGGAGTCGTCGTAGCCACCTGGCCGAAATGCGCATAGTCGCCGTCCGCGACAGGCACCAGCGCGAATCCCGTGGCCGGTGGCGGCGCCTGGGCGCATAAGACGGCGACTGATAAAATCAGCGCGGCGGAACGCAGCCAGCGCGTTCTCATTGCGTATCCGTTCTATCACTCATGGGCATTGTATTTTCACTCTTCGCTGACAACAACTGACCTGAAGTCACTCAGGCCACACGACTCAACACTCTGTGATGCAAGGCATTTCACTATGCCCGCGACTTGACCGCGCGCAAGCTTGGTTCAGGATTATCGAAGGGCCCGGGTTGCCGGCAGAGGTTTTTTGCAACGCACAAGAAACGCCCGAGGCCGCCGAACAACAATGCCGGGAGATCCACTGTTTCCAGCCGATCGGGGCGACCCGTTCGGCCTGTCGTGGGTGGCTTCGAATGAACCATAAACACGTTTAGGAGGAAATCGATGAACCAGGCATTGTCGAGGAAACTCGCGGCGGGAACCATTTTGTCGTCTTTCCTGCTGATCGGCAGCGCGAGTGCGCAAACTGCTGGCGACGACCTCCTGAAGATGGAGAAGAACGCGGCCGATGTGGTGATGCCGACCATCACCTACGACAATCAGCGCTATTCGGCACTCGACCAGATCAACGCCAGGAATGTAGGCAAGCTACAGGTCGCATGGACGTTCTCGACCGGCGTGCTGCGCGGCCACGAGGGCGCACCGCTGGTGATCGGCGATGTGATGTATGTCCATGCGCCATTTCCAAACACGGTCTTTGCGCTGGATTTGAATCACGACGGCCGCATTCTTTGGAAATATGAGCCGAAGCAGGATCCCAACGTCATCCCGGTGATGTGCTGCGACACGGTGAACCGCGGGGTCGCTTATGGTGACGGCAAGATATTCCTGCATCAGGCCGACACCACACTGGTCGCGCTGGACGCGAAAACGGGAAAGGTCGTCTGGTCGGTGAAGACCGATGACCCGGCCAAGGGCGCGACCGGCACCGAAGCGCCGATGGTGGTCAAGGATAAGGTGTATGTCGGCGTGTCCGGCGGCGAATTCGGCGTTCGCGGCTGGGTGGCAGCCTATTCGGTGGCGGATGGCAAACAGGTCTGGCGCGCCTATTCCGAAGGACCGGACACTGACCTGCTCGTCGATCCGCAAAAGACCACATCCCTCGGCAAGCCGATCGGCGCGGATTCGAGCCTGAAGACATGGCAGGGCGACCAGTGGAAAATCGGCGGCGGCGACACCTGGGGATGGTACTCCTACGACCCGCAGCTGAACCTTATTTACTATGGCTCGGGTAATCCTTCGACCTGGAATCCCAAGCAGCGCCCCGGTGACAACAAGTGGTCGATGACGATCTTCGCGCGCAACCCGGACACCGGAGAGGCGAAGTGGGTTTACCAGATGACGCCCCATGACGAATGGGACTATGATGGCGTTAACGAAATGATCCTGACCGATCAGCAAATGGGCGGGACGATGCGCCATCTGCTGGTGCATTTCGACCGCAACGGCTTCGGCTACACGCTCGATCGTGCGACCGGGGAGTTGTTGGTCGCGCAGAAATACGACCCGGCAGTGAACTGGGCCACCAAGGTCGATATGGACAAGAGCAGTTCGAACTACGGCCGGCCTGAGGTGGTGGCGAAATACTCCACCGAACATAACGGAGAGGACACGAACAGCCAGGGTGTCTGCCCGGCCGCGTTGGGCACAAAAGACGAGCAACCGGCCGCATACTCGCCGGAGACAGGACTGTTCTACGTGCCGACCAACCACGTCTGCATGGACTACGAGCCGTTCCGTGTATCCTACACTGCCGGCCAGCCTTATGTCGGGGCGACGTTGTCGATGTATCCGGCCCCAGGTGGCACCAACATGGGCAACTTCATCGCCTGGGATGCGCGCACGGGCAAGATCCAATGGTCTGACCCGGAGCAATTCTCAGTCTGGTCCGGCGCCCTGGCGACGAAGGGCGGCGTGGTCTTCTACGGCACGCTGGAAGGCTATCTGAAGGCAGTTGATGCCAAGACCGGCAAGGAACTCTATAAGTTCAAGACCCCGTCAGGCATAATCGGCAACGTCATGACCTATGAACATGGCGGTAAGCAGTATGTCGCCGTGCTGTCGGGCGTCGGCGGCTGGGCTGGCATCGGCCTGGCGGCTGGATTGACAGATCCGCACGCCGGTTTGGGCGCGGTCGGCGGGTATGCCGCGTTGAGCAACTATACATCGCTTGGCGGCACTTTGACCGTGTTTGCTCTTCCCCCGAGCTGACCCGCGGCAGGTCTGTTTCGTGGCCGGCACCGGGTGGAACTTTCCCGGTGTCGGCATTTCTTCATTCTGAGGCGGGAACTGCAACGTGCAACGTATCTTGCGGGTGGTCGCTTTCGCGGTCGTGGGTTTCGCTGTGTCGGCAGGCATGGTTCACGCCGTAACAGACGGGTCGGGTGACCCGGTCGCGGTGAAATCCGATGACGGCAAATGGTCCGACAAGGACGGCAACCCCACATTCAAGATCGAGGCAGACGGCACCGTCGATTGGTACACCTATGTGGGATTTACCCGCTATTCCGCTGAATGCCTGCGTTGCCACGGGCCTGATGGCATGGGATCGACCTATGCGCCGGCGTTGATCGATTCCATGAAGCGTCTCAGCTATACGGACTTCTATGCCATCGTCGCGGGCGGCAAAAAGGACGTGTCGGCGTCCCAGGACCTCGTCATGCCAGCCGAGGGCGAGAACAAGAACGTCATGTGCTTTGTTGATGCGATCTACGCCTATCTTCGCGCACGCGGAGACGATGCCATGGGTCGCGGCCGGCCGCAAAATCACGCTCCGAAGCCTGCTTTCTATGCGAAGGACGTAGAGCAATGCATGGGCTGACGCGGCATGCGCTGCCCGCCATCGCCCTGATCGGCCTGGTGCTGGTATCGCACGCCAATGCCCAGGCGCCCGGTCTCGGCGCATCCGTTGAGCTGGTTGATCCGCATGTATTCCGGGTTTGCGCCGATCCGCATAATCTTCCTTTATCCGACGAACAGGGCCAGGGCTTCGAAAACAAGATCGCCGAATTGCTGGCGCGAAAACTGAACGAACCAACAAGCTATACCTACTTCCCGCAGGTGATCGGCTTCGTGCGCAACACGCTGAATGCGCTTCGTTGCGACGTGGTGATCGGCGTCGTGGTCGGCGACGGCCAGATGCAGACCACCAATCCGTATTATCGGACGACATACGCGTTGGTCTTCAGGCCCGGCACCGGGTTGGATGGCATCGAGGCGCTGAGTGATCCCCGCCTGAAAGACAAGCACATCGGCATCGTCGCCGGCACGCCGCCCGCCACGGTGCTCGCGCAGGAGGGGCTGATGGCGCTGGCAAAACCATATCCGCTGACGGTCGATACGCGGGTCGACTCACCCACCCATGCGATGGCCGACGACGTGGCGGCGGGCCGGATCGATGCGGGCGTGCTGTGGGGCCCTATGGCCGGCTATTATGCGCAGCGGGAAACCCCGCATTTGACCGTGGTGCCGTTGCTGAAAGAGGGCGAGCGGATGGATTTCCGCATCGCGATGGGCGTGCGGCGGTCGGACCAGGACTGGAAGCGCAAGCTCAATCGCCTCATTTCGGAAGACCAGGCGGAAATAGATCAGATCCTGACCGATTACGGTGTGCCGCTGCTGGATGAGCAGGGTCAACTGAAGGCGCGATGAAAGCGACGAAACGCCTCCTCGGCCTGGTGCTTCTGGTGGGCATCGCCGCGGCCCCCGAGGAACCGTCAGGTTATCGGACGGACGAATACCTTGCGCCAACCCCGTCAACCCTGCACGGGGCGACCGTCCTCGGTACCGATCAGGCGCATGACCTGTGGGAGAAACGCCAGGCGATCTTCATCGACGTCTTGCCACGCCCGCCTCGTCCAGCCGGCCTGCCCGCCTCCACGATCTGGCGGCCCAAGCCGCGGCTCGATGTCCCGGGCAGCATCTGGCTGCCGGATACCGGCTACGGTGCGTTGGCGCCGGTCATGGAGGCCTATTTCGAACGTGGGCTGGAAGGGGTGACGGCGGGCGATCGCGGCCGTCTGATCGTGTTCTACTGCAAGGCGGAATGCTGGATGTCCTGGAATGCGGCGAAGCGCGCCCTGGCCCTCGGGTATCCCCGCGTGGCGTGGTATCCGGACGGCATGGACGGCTGGGTCGCGCGGGGCCTGCCGACAGAGGCCCGCGAACCGGTTCCGCGCCCCGGCATGACAGAGTGATCACTCCAGTTCCTGCTGTATCTGGCGTGCGAGCGCGAACAGCCGCTGCTCGATCCTGGAGGGCGCCTCGCAGGCATAACTGATGGCCTGGCGCCGGTCCTGAAAGAGCTCGACCTCCCACGTCACCTGCTGGGTCATTTGCTGAACCGCCTTTGGATCGGCTGTTTGATCGGTCTGCAAGGCGTGCAGCTTCTCGTTATCCGCCCTTATCCCCGCGGCAAGCTCTTTCTGGCGTCCGCCGAACCGATCCAGGCCCGCCATGACGCTGTCGCGCTCCGCGTCGAGGACGCTGAACACACCGGCGAGCAGCTTCAGCAGCAGCGGCTGCTTCCGGTCACCCGCTTGCTGGGCGAAATCGTGGATCAGGGCCTGCGCCTTGTCGATCGGCTCCCGTCGCGGTGCCAGCTTTTGCACCAGGTCCGCGACCTGCTGATCGTCTTTCCAGTCGCTCTGCTGTGGATCGACGGGCGGTCCCGACCAGACCGCCGCAAGCGACAGCTCCGGCACCTTGATCTGCTGGCACGGCCAGTCGGGGTCGCCGGAAGCGGCGTTCGCGGCGGCGGGGACCAGCAGCGTCGCACCAAGTGCGATCATCGCCGCGGAACGCATCATGTCGGCGCGCCACGCCTGGACACGAGGCCGCGTGCCGGGTCGTAAGCGAGGATGGCGCCGCCGGCGAACAGGATCGTCGCGCCGAGGACGACCGCCAGCGATAGCCAGTCCACCTCCATGTAGAGCGCGAAGCGGATCAATTCCACGGCGTAGGTGAAGGGGTTGAGCCGGCAAATGAGATAGACGGCCGGGCTGGATTGCTGCACCAGCCACAGCGGGTAAAGCGCCGAGGAGGCGAAGAACATCGGGAAGATCACGAAGTTCATGACGCCGGCGAAGTTTTCGAGCTGCCTGATGCCGGAGGACAGCAGCATCCCAAGGGC
>JARLIN010000147.1 GCA_031291715.1 Rhodopila sp.
CGACCTTTCGATCGACTGGCCGTGGGGCCTGGGGGCCACGGGAATCACACCGGATGATTTGCGGGCACTGCTCGGCTTTCGCCTCACGATGATGGTCGGCACCGCGGACACCAAGACGACGGGCCGATTTTTTCCCAAGGGACCGAAGTCGATGAAACAGGGTCCGACCCGCTATGCCCGCGCCCACACCTATCTTCGGACCGGCCAGATCGCGGCGGCCGCGCTCGGGGTCTGCCTCGGCTGGCAAGTGATCGACGTTCCCGGCGTTGGGCACGACGGGCGGCGCATGTCGGACGCCGCGGCGTCGCTCGTCGCCGACTTGCTGCGCCGCCACGCGGGGGCACCGTCCACCCCCTGATATTTCTTGGATTGATGCCTGTTTGCGGCCTAACCTCTCAGACATAAGAAACAACAAGGGGGCTACTCGGATGAAGCGACGCGATGTCCTTAAGTCAGCCGTGGCGGTCTCGGCGGCCCTCGCGGCCCCGCGGATAGGCCGGGCAGATGGTCCCAAGACGGTGAACTTCGTGCCGCATGCGGATCTGGCGTCGCTCGACCCGGTCTGGACCACGGCCGACATCACCCGCAACTACTCGCTGGCGGTGTTCGACACGCTGTATGGCTATGACGCGAAGTTCCAGGTGCAGCCGCAGATGGTCGAAGGCCAGCGCGTCGAAGACGACGGCAAGACCTGGGAACTGACCCTGCGCGATGGCCTTGCATTCCATGACGGCCAGAAGGTTCTCGCCCGGGACTGTGTCGCCACCATCCAGCGGTTCGGCAAACGGGACCCGTTCGGCCAGGCACTGATGAAACGGGTGGACGAAATCTCCGCCCCCTCGGACACCGTGATCCGCTTCCGGCTCAGCAAGCCCTTCCCCCTGCTGCCGAACGCGCTGGCCCAGGTCTATTGCGCCATCATGCCGACGCGCCTGGCCGAGACCGACCCAATGAAGCAGATCCCGGAGGCGATCGGCAGCGGCCCGTTCAAGTTCATGGCCGACGAGCGCATCCCCGGCTCCCGTGTCGTATTCAGTAAGAGTGCCGCCTATGTGCCGCGCAAGACCGGCACGCCCAGCTTCAATGCCGGCCCGAAGATCGTGAACGTGGACCGGGTCGTCTGGAACTTTATCCCGGACCCCGCCACGGCCTCGGCCGCGTTGCAGCAGGGCGAGATCGACTGGTGGGAAAACCCGAGCCTGGATCTGGTCCCGCAGGTCAAGACGTACAAGGACGTCACGGTGACGGTGAAAGACCGCACAGGGGAAATGGGCTGCCTGCGCTTCAACCAGCTCATCCCGCCCTTCGACAATCCGGCGATCCGCCGGGTCGTGGTCGCCGCCATCGACCAGAAGGAAGTGATGGAGGCCGTCTCCGGGGCGGAGCCATCGCTCTACAGGACCGATGTCGGCCTGTTCGCCCCCGGCACGCCGATGGCCAGCACCGTCGGGGTCGAGATCACCCGCGGCCCCAAGGATCATGCGAAACTGAAGAAAGACCTCGCCGCCGCCGGTTACAACGGCGAAAAGATCGTCGTCCTGGCGGCGACCACCATCCCGACCATCTGGGCCGAGGCGCAGGTCGCCTCCGACATGCTGACCAGGATCGGGTTCAACGTCGATCTTCAGTCGATGGAATGGGGCTCCGTGGTGCAGCGGCGCGCCAGCAAGGAGCCGCTCGACAAAGGGGGCTGGAACATCTTCTACACTTGGCTCGGCGGCTTCGGTAATATCTCTCCCGCACCGAACATCGCGATCCGGGGTAACGGCCCCGGCGCCTGGTTTGGTTGGCCGAACAACGAAAAGATCGAAGAGCTTTTCAGCGCCTGGTTCGACGCTCCGAATCAGGCCGCGCAACAGAAGATCTGCGAGGCGATGCAGATTGCGTTTTGGCAAAATCCGACCTACGCACCGCTCGGAATGTACGATCAGCCAACCGCCTTCCACACGTACCTGCGCGACGTGCCTGATGGCTGGCCGCAATTCTACGGATTGAAAAAGGTCATTTAGCGTTCGATGACAAACTCCAACACGGTCGCGGCTGGCGCGATGCGGGCGATCCGCGACCGGTACCTCGCCCCCAGCCTGCTGTCCCCGTTCGCGGACGACATGGCACGCCGCTTGTCCCGCCTCAGCATAGGGCCGTTGCTGGAAACATCGGCCGACACCGGCATACTGACGCAGGCGATCGGGTCCGCAACGTCGGCCGGACTCATCATCATCGCCACCGATCCAAGCATGGAAGCGATCGAGCACGCATCCCCCAAGCCAGGCATGGGCCGTATCCGGTGGCAGCAGGCCGATCCGCGCGCATTACCGTTCAAGGATGGGACATTTGGGATTGTCACCTGCCAATTCGCTGTCGCAACCCAGCCCGACCGGCTCCAGACATTCCGGGAGGCACGCCGCGTGATGAAGCAGGGCGGCCGGTTTGTGTTCAATGTGCCGGCACATATCCGGCACAATCCTGTCGCGGGCTGCGTGCAAGACATCATGGACGATCTGTTTCCCGGTGACCCGCCGCGGTTCGTCGGTGACGTTCTGTACGGCTACGCCGACAACGAGGCGATCGATGACGACCTGACCGAGGCCGGCTTCACCGACGCGATCTACACAACAATCGATCTGCCCTACGCCGCCGCATCGGCCCACGATGTCGTGGTTGGTTATTGTCTTGGCACGCCATTGCGTTCGGAAATCGAGATGCGGGCGCCCCGCGAAACCGAACGCGTGACCCAGGCCGCCACGGCGGCGCTGCAGAGGCGTTTTGGCGCGGGCCCGATCGAGGCGACCATGCGTGCCCACGTCGTATCGGCCTCAGGATGAGCCGGGTCGTCGTCATCGGCGGCGGCGTCGTCGGTTTCGCCTCCGCCATCGCGTTGCTGCGCGACGGGCATGAGGTCACGATCGTCGAACCGGGCAGCCCGGGTGGCGAGCAGTCCGCCAGCTATGGCAACGGGACTTTGCTCAACCCCAGTTCCGTCATTCCAATGTCGTCGCCGGGACTATGGCGGAAGGTCCCAGGCTATTTGATCGACCCGCTCGGGCCGCTGACGATCCGCTGGTCGTATCTGCCCCGGCTGCTGCCGTGGTTGCGCCGGTTCGCCCAGGCTGGCTCCAGCGCGGCGAAAATCGCGGCAACGGCGCGCGCGCTGCAGCCACTGCTCGCGGATGCGCCGGCGCTGCATCGCGAGCTGGCCGAGGAGGCCGGGGTCGGCGACCTGATCACACGACAGGGCGTGCTGTTCGCATTCCCGGACAAGGCGGCGTTCGAGGCCGAGGCGTTGTCCTGGCGGGTGCGCCGCGAAAACGGCGTGCGTTGGCTGGAGCTGAATGAGGACGAGCTGCGGCAACGCGAGCCCTCGCTCGATCGCCATTACAAATTCGCGGTTCTGGTCGAGGAGAATGGCCAATGCCGCGATCCCGGCGCCTATGTCGCGGCGCTCGCCCGTCTCGCGGTCTCGCTTGGGGCAAAGATCCGGCAGACGGGCGCGACTGGCTTTCGCATCGATGCCGGCCGCCTGCGCGCGGTGACGACGCGGGACGGCGACGTGCCGTGCGACAAGGCAGTCATATCGGCCGGAGCGTGGTCGAAGGTCCTGGCGCGGGCGGCGGGGGACCGCGTCTTCCTGGAAACCGAGCGCGGGTATCACGTCGTGATCGCCGATCCGGGGGTGGAACCGCGTTATCCGGTGATGCCGAGCGACGGAAAGATGGGGTGCGTGATGACGCCGGCGGGCTTGCGGCTGGCCGGACAGGTGGAGCTCGCCGGGCTTGAAGCGGCTCCGAACTGGAAGCGCGCCGAGGTGCTGCTGAAATTCGCCCGCAAGGTGTATCCGGGTCTTCCGGTGGATCTGCCGCCGGAGCGGGTGAAAGTTTGGATGGGGCATCGGCCTTCGACGCCCGACGGCTTGCCCTGCCTTGGTCTGGCGGCCGGGTGTTCGGATGTCGTGCATGCGTTCGGGCATGGGCACGTCGGTCTGACGGCGGCGGCCATGAGCGGAAAGATCGTGGCCGATCTGGTGGCCGGACGGACACCGCCGTTGGACCTGGCGCCGTATTCGGCGAGGCGGTTCCGGTAGGGATACCGAAATCAGCCTTGATCGCCGCATGGCGTTCGCGGCCAAACCTGACGGGGCCATGCTCGACCATCTTTTGCCGCACCTTGGCTTTCATCCGGCCCGTTCGAGCCGATATTTGTGCGATTCTGCGGCGTGCCATTTGCGGCGCACGCATGTGCGCGACCGTCGCGGCCAGTGGCGGACCGACAGGCAAGATTTTACCACGGAGCCAACCAGCGTGCTGCGCCCGCACCGCGATCGGAGGAAATGGCCCGGCGTTTGTTGTTTTTGGGGGCTGGCGGCACGGACCAGGGCAGGACACTCTCAGGCGGTAATCGCTTCGAGGTCGAGCGCTTCC
>JARLIN010000148.1 GCA_031291715.1 Rhodopila sp.
GGCGGTGTGGGGGCAACCGCCGGTCTCGATGCCGAGGATGCGGTCCGGCGTCAGCGAGCCGGCGCGGGTGAGGAATTCGGCATCTTCCTTGGTGTAGATGTCATTGGTGATGGCGGCGATGTCATAGACCTCGCGCAGGGTTTTGCAGAGCGCATCCATCAGCGCCGTCTTGCCGGTGCCGACGGGGCCGCCGACGCCAACGCGAAGCGGTCCATGGGGCGATATGGTCATGAGCGGAACAGCCTCGTGTATTGTGTTTCGTGCCGCATGGCAGCGAGATCGGAACGGAACGCGCAGCCGCCCACATCGTCAAGCGTGGCGTTTTTTGTTTCATCGGCGGTTGCCAGAATGACTGGCTCCAGCGCGGCAAGAACACGCAGGCCCGCGGTTTGTCCCAGCGGCACAAGGCGCACGGCGGCCGAGATCAGGTTGGTCGCGAAGGCCTGGAGATAGGCAAGCGCAGTGTCTTCTTCGGGAATTCCCCGCCCGCCCGCCGCGGCGCCAACCGCGACTGAATAGGGCGCATCTTCGGGCAGCACGGTGGTCGTCCAAGGTGCCACGGCGAGCTGAAAGGCGCGCCCTTGGTTCAATGCCTCATCGCGGCGTTCGCGTGCCGGCGCGCAGGCCGTCGCGAGAGCAACGATCTCGGTCAACGCAATCGGATCACACGCGCACCGATGCGCGTGACGCAGCAAGATCGTGTCGGAGCGGCCCGAACCATGCGCCAGAATATCGGTCAGCCAGTGCTGGAGACTGTCCCCATCCTTGATGTCGCCGGCTTCGACCGCCCATTCCAGCCCGTGCGAATAGGCGAAGGCACCGGTCGGAAATGCCGGTGACAACCACGCCAGAAGGTTCAGCAACGGCCTTCGGTCAATGGTGGTGGTCATCGTCGTCATCATGATGGTGATGGTGATGCCCGCCGCCCGCATAGGCGCCAGCTTCCGGGTCGAATGGCGCCTGGACCAGATCGACATGACCACCCAGGTCCTCGACCATTTCGCCGATGACATGATCGGCCCGAATGCGGATACGATCTCCCAGCAACTGCACGGGCAGATGACGGTTACCCAGATGCCAGGCAATGCGAATCAATTCGCTGTCTTCATGCGCATGGATTTCCATCAGCTCCTCCGCCTGGGCGCAGACCCGGATGACGCCGGCCTCCACCAGCAGCCCGTCGCCGTCTCGAAGCCGTATTGCCTGAGGCAGGTCGATCAGCACCTCGGCCCCCAGCACGGTGGTCAGAACGATACGGCGCCGGAAGCGCCGGTCGTAGTCGATCAGGACGCGGTCTATTTCCTTCGCTGTGTCCCAGCTTCCCGCTGGCAGGATTTGTGCCGCGCGCATCAGAACAGGAAATACCGCTGTGCCATCGGCAGGACGGTGGCGGGCTCGCAGGTCAGCAGCACGCCATCCGCGCGGACCTCATAGGTTTCGGCATCCACTTCAATGACCGGCGTGGCGTCGTTATGCACCATCGCCTTCTTGCCGATCCCAGCACGCGTATTCGATACCGCTGCCAGCCGCCGTTCCAACCCTAACGCCTTGCCAATCCCCGCCTCGATCGCCGCGCCCGAGACGAACGTGATACAGCTCGCCGCCATCGCGCGCCCGATCGCACCGAACATCGGCCGGTAATGCACAGGCTGCGGCGTCGGGATCGACGCGTTCGGGTCGCCCATCGGCGCGCAGGCGATCGAGCCGCCCTTGATGACAAGATCAGGCTTTACCCCAAAGAACGCAGGCGACCACAGCACGAGGTCCGCCAGCTTGCCCACCGCGACCGAACCGATCTCGTTCACGAAACCCTGGGCGATAGCCGGGTTGATCGTGTATTTCGCGATATAGCGCTTCACCCGGGCATTGTCGTTGCGATCGGTATCACCCGGCAAACGGCCCCGCTGGGTCTTCATCTTGTGCGCCGTCTGCCATGTGCGAATGATGACCTCGCCGACCCGGCCCATCGCCTGGCTGTCGGACGACATCATGGAAAGCGCGCCCAGATCGTGCAGGATGTCCTCGGCCGCGATGGTTTCCTTGCGGATACGGCTTTCCGCGAAAGCCACGTCCTCGGGGATCGAACTGTCCAGGTGATGGCAAACCATCAGCATGTCCAGATGTTCGTCCAGCGTATTGGTCGTGTAGGGGCGCGTGGGGTTGGTCGAGCTCGGCAGCACGTTCGCCAGCCCGGCCACCTTGATGATGTCGGGGGCGTGGCCGCCGCCGGCCCCCTCGGTGTGGAATGCATGGATCGTGCGGCCCTTGAATGCGGCGATCGTGTCCTCGACGAAACCGGATTCATTCAACGTGTCAGTGTGGATCATGACCTGGACATCGAAACGGTCAGCCACCGACAGGCAGGTGTCGATCGCGGCGGGCGTGGTGCCCCAGTCTTCGTGCAGCTTCAGGCAGCTTGCGCCAGCACGGAGCATTTCCTCCAGCGCCTGGGGCTGGGAGGCATTGCCTTTGCCGGCGAAGGCGATGTTCACCGGCAGCCCCTCGGCGGCCTGCAGCATGCGCGCCAGATGCCAGGGGCCCGGCGTGCAGGTCGTCGCCGCCGTGCCCGTCGCCGGTCCCGTCCCACCGCCCACCAATGTCGTCACCCCCGAGGCGATCGCATCATCCACCTGCTGCGGACAGATGAAGTGGATATGCGAGTCAATCCCGCCGGCGGTCAGGATCTTCCCCTCACCGGCAATGACCTCGGTACCCGGTCCAACAATGATATCGACACCAGGCTGAACATCAGGATTGCCGGCCTTGCCGATCCCGGCGATGCGGCCATCGGTAATCGCGACGTCCGCCTTAACGATGCCCCAATGGTCGATGATCAGCGCATTGGTGATGACGGTA
>JARLIN010000014.1 GCA_031291715.1 Rhodopila sp.
GCTGCTGGTGGCCGCGCGCGTTCTGCAAGGCTTCGGCGCCGCCGGGATCATGAGCGTCAACTCGGCGCTGGTGCGGTTCATCTTCCCCCGCGCCAGCCTTGGACGCGGTGTGGCGATGACGGCGCTGGTCGTGGCGACGTCCTCGGCCGCGGGACCGTCGCTGGCGGCGGCGATCCTGTCTGTGGCGTCGTGGCACTGGCTGTTCACGTTCAACGTGCCGTTCGGGATTCTGGCGGTATGGCTGGCGCTCCGATCGTTGCCGGACACGCCCAAATCCTTTCACCCCTTCGATCTCGCCAGCGCGGCGCTGAACGCGGCGACATTCGGGCTGCTGCTCGTCGGGTTGGATGGCATCGGCCACGGCCAGAGCGCCGCTTGGGTGGCAGCGGAACTGCTAGGCGGCACCGTGGCGGGCGTGGTGTTCATCCGGCGGCAGAACCGGATGGCGGCGCCGATGCTGCCGGTGGATCTGTTCCGCACGCCGATTTTCGCGCTGTCGGTGGCGACCTCGGTCTGTTCGTATGCGGCTCAGACGGCCGCCTATCTGGCGCTGCCGTTCTACTTCGCCGTGGCCGGCGGCATGTCGCAGTCGCGCATCGGGCTGCTGATCACGCCCTGGCCCGCGGTGGTGGTGATCGTCGCACCGATCGCGGGACGGCTGTCGGACAAATATCCGGCCGGGCTGCTGGGCGGGCTGGGGCTGGCGGTGCTGACCGCCGGACTGCTGCTGATGCTGGCGCTGCCACCTGATCCGCCATTCGTTGACGTGGTGTGGCGCATGATGGTGTGCGGTATCGGGTTCGGATTCTTCCAGTCGCCGAACAACCGGGCGCTGATCGCGGCGGCTCCCCGGTCCCGCAGCGGCGTCGCCAGCGGCGTGGTATCCACCGCGCGGCTGACCGGACAGACGATCGGGGGCGTGGCGGTGGCCGTGATCTTTGGCTTCACCCATGGCGACATCGCCGGCGGGGTGGGACTGGCGCTGACGGTGGGAGCGGTGTTTTCCGGCTTCGCGTGCGTGATCAGCTTCCTGCGGCTGACCCGTCCGCAGGCATTCTAAGCGTCGCGACCTGGCTGTGCGGGAACACGTCACGGTCCACCCCAGGCCGTGACGTGGAAGAAAGGGCCGGCGGAAACCGTCTTCGACCCGGATCGCCCCCGATCAGAACACCTGCTCTCCATGCAGCACGATATCCAGCCCTTCCCGCTCCTCTTCCCTGCTGACCCGCAGTCCCACGACGGCATCGGTTATCTTGAGCAGCACCCAGCTCGCGAACGCGCAATAGATGATCGTCGCGACGACGGCGACCGCCTGCGTCGCCAGCAGCGACAGGCCACCGAAATATACGCCGCCCGGCGCATCCCTGGTCGCGGACAATGGTCCGTACGCGAACCATCCCGTCGCCAGAGTGCCGATGATTCCGGCGACACCGTGCACGCCGAATGCATCCAGGCTGTCGTCGTAGCCCAGCGCCGCCTTCAGGTTGGTCGCCGTCCAATAGCACACCGCGCCCGCGACGAGGCCGATCGCCAGCGCCGGACCCGGCAGGACGAAGCCCGCGCCCGGCGTGATCGCCACCAGGCCGGCGACCGCGCCCGAAATCGCGCCCAGGACCGATGGCTTGCCGCGCAGGAACCACTCAGCGAAGGTCCAGGACAACGTGGCGCCCGCCGCGGCGATCTGTGTCGCCAGCACGGCCATTCCGGCGCGTCCGTTGGCACCCAGGGCGCCACCGGAGTTGAAGCCCATCCAGCCGACCCAAAGCAGGGATGCGCCGATGACGGCATAGGTCAGGTTCCAGGGCGCCATGTTCTCGTGGCCATAGCCCAGGCGGCGGCCGAGCATGAGGGCGCAGATCAGGCCGGAGACCCCGCAGTTGATCTCGACGACGGTGCCGCCGGCGAAATCGGCGACGCCCATGACGGCCAGCCAGCCGTTCGGGCTCCAGACCCAGTGCGCCAGCGGTGCGTAAACCACCAGCGACCAGAGGGTGAAGAACATCAGCATCGCCGAGAACTTCATCCGATCGGCGCAGCTTCCGGTGACCACGGCGGGGGTGATGATGGCGAAGGCCATCTGGAACATCAGGAAGACGCTTTCCGGGATCGTCGTTGGCTGGGCGTTGGCGGTGCCCGCGCCCAGGGTGAACGGCTTGTCCCAAGCGTCGGCGATGCCATTCAGGAACAGGCGGGAGAAATCGCCGATCCAGGCATTTCCGTTGGTGAAGGCCAGCGAATATCCGGCAACCACCCATACGACCGTCATGACAGCGCACAGCATGAACGACTGCATCATAATCGCGAGGACATTCTTCTTCCGCACCATCCCGGCATAGAACAATGCCAGTCCCGGCACGGTCATCAGCAGCACAAGCACCGTGCTGACCAGCACCCAGGCGACATCGCCCGGTTCCACATTCCCCATCATCAGGCTCCCCTACTGGGGGATTGCCATGTCAAGAAACGTGCCAGTCCGTGATCATTTCCGGCCGTCGCCCCAAAGGCCGATGTGCTGTGTGATTAGGCAGCAGTCATTGCATACGCGCAGGGCATATGCGCTGGGTTTGCGGCGAAATGCGCCGGTTGAGCCTGCTTGTTTTTTCGGCACGGGCGGGCAACCGATCCGGCGCGCGTCTCCGTAGTCCACCACGATCGTCGGCCACGCCCCACGCGTCATGGCCCGGCTCGTTCGGGCCATCTGCACCAGAACCATGCGGCGGCAACTGGCCTGGACGCGCGCGGCGGCCGCCCGAGACCGTCGCGCGCTCGTGCCGGACGTGACGGGATCCGGGCGTTGGTTCTTCCGTAAGCAAGGCGGTTTTTAACACGGAGGAAGAACGAGGATCACGGAGGGCCACGGAGAAAGAAAGCATGGCGCTTCGCGCGACGCGCTTGCAGGCGATGGAGCTTCCCCACGACCGTATCGGGTCCGGATGGTTACGGCCTGGCTTCGGTTCCGGGCTTTGATCGCTCAGGGGCGTGCGACCGAACCGGGTGGATTTCCCCACCGCCCTCCCCCGGCCTGCGACGACCTTGCGCTACGCGGCCTCGGCCAACTGCCGCGGCCGGTAGATCGCGATATGGGTCGCCCGGATGATCGGCCTCGTTTCATTGGCAACGACCATCGCATCTAGCTCCACCCACTTGTGGCCCTTGTGCTCGTAGTTCTTGGTGATCCGACCCCGCACGTTCAGCGTGTCGCCGACATGCGCGAGGCCCAGGTTCCGCACCGTGCTGCCCATGTGGATCCACGCCGGAAGGACGACGTTTTGGCTCAGCGCCCAGTTGCAGCAGCGCAGGATCGTGCCGGTGTGGACGATACGTTCCTTCAGATAGATCGGGTCTGTTTCGCGGATGTCCTCCAGATCCTGGGCGTGATACGCCTCGGTGATCGGCACGGGGGTGATGCCGAGCCAGTCCCCGATCCTCAGGGATGCTTGGTCCGCGGCGGCACGGTCGGCGCGAGGGGCGACGGCCTTGAAGTCGCTGAGCACGGGCGCCGGCGGCAGAACGGCCGGCATCGCCGCCCTTCCCGTCGCGCACAGCACGCCCTGACTGTGCACGGTCAGCGCCATACCGTCCGCGTCCTCGACCGCCGACACCTCGGCGATCTCGCCCTCATAGACCGGCTTGCCAAACCTGGCCTCGCCGGTGCCGCGTTCCAGCCAGGCACGGCCCCAGCGCCGCACCGGCTGGTGCGACATATAGGCATAGACGTTGACCCCGCCGACGAAGCCGCCCTTGAAGCCGAAGCGCTGGGCGGTGGCGTCGTCGTGGATCTTGTTCTCCGACGCC
Organism: Rhodopila sp.; assembly: GCA_031291715.1. Lineage (GTDB taxonomy): Bacteria > Pseudomonadota > Alphaproteobacteria > Acetobacterales > Acetobacteraceae > Rhodopila. The sequence goes on from JARLIN010000014.1 coordinate 3,796, forward strand.
TTGGCCGTGTTGAAGGCGGAGACATGGTAGGTCGGGATGGTCATTGGGGCCTCATGCTTTCGTCTGCGTTCACCCTCCCCGAGCGTCACGGCCGGACCTGATCCGGCCATCCGTCATGGAAGGTGCCTGGAGGGGTGCCCCGGTCAAGCCGGGGCATGACGAAGGAGAAAGAAGCAAATGCCTAATTCAGTGCCCAAAGCCCCACTTCGTAACCCGGAACGAAGTTACGGTTGTTCATCTCGGGGTTCCGGTTGATGAACGTGCGGCCGAACATCGGGTGCCGCATGCTGCGGGTTTCATGCTCGATGCGGAACAGCGGCTTGTTGGTGTCCACGTCGACGATGTCCAGGAAGCGATACTGGTGTTGGTCGCTTTCTTCGCTGATCAGGCCACGCTCCAGCAGTTTCTTGTGCGGACCGGAGAAGTCGGCGAGCGTGATCTGGATGTGGTGCCCGTCATATTCCGGCAACGGCGCCTTTGTTTCGCGGAAGGTCACCTTGCTCTCGGCCGATGTGCTGGCCCAGGCATACGGACCGCGCTCATCGCTGGCGACCCCGGCGATGCCGCCCAGGATCTCCACGTAGAACCGTGCGATGGCATCAAGGTCCGTGCCGGCCGGGATGTCGAACTCCACATACGGCATGCCGAGCCGCATGGCACCGAAACGAGACGGATCGGGCGCATGGACGCGAATGCGATTGCCCCAGGGACAGGTCGTCTCAACCGTGTCGCCGGCCTCACGGAAGCTGAATTTGGTGCCTTCCAGGAATTTCTTGGCGTAATCCAGCCGTTTCAGCAGCGCTTCCAGGTCCGGCATCACCAGGGCTGTCGTACCGCGCACGACGTCGGTTCCGCGCGTTGGCAGGTGGAACTGGCCGCGGCCGACGTTCACCCACATGTTCTCCAGGCCCGCCATCAGATACGGATCACGGGTGAGGCCCAGGCCCATCAGGTAGAACGCGATCGCCTTGCTCTGATCCGGCACCCTCACGTTTACATGACCGAGTTCGACGATATTGCCGAGATCTTCGACGGTCCGGTCGAATTGCGGCGTCGTCACAGCGGTATCGTTCATCCCTTTGGTCTCCCTTTTCTTGGCGGCGTTCAACGCGGGTCCCATCATATCGCGCCGGCCGGGTCTGGTCCATGCCGACGGGGGATGCTTGTATCTGGTGCAAGTACGATAACAAGGAAACGCCATGCGATCGCCTACAAGGACGGCGGGGGCCGAAGCGCCGCCGTGACCGTCCTCGCGTCCAGCAGCGGGCTACGCGCCCTGCTCTCCTCCGCCGCGTTTCTGCGCCTTTGGTCGATCGGCGGCTGCGTCAACACGATGCGCTGGTTCGAGGTGCTGTCCGCCGCGCTGTTCACCCTTGATGTCACCGGGTCGGGTTTCGCGGTCGCGGTGGTCTCCGCCGCGCGCACCATGCCGATGTTCCTGCTGGGCGCGTTTTCCGGCGTGGTGACCGAGGCCGTCAACCGCAAGCAGGTGCTGCTGTTCGGCCAGGTGCTGACATGCGCGGCTTCGGCCTGCGTGGCGTTGCTGGCCTGGGCCGGCGTGGCCCGCCCCTGGCATGTTGCCGCCGCGGCCCTCGTCGCCGGCGTGGTGTGGTCCACCGAGATGGCGACCCGCCGGCGCATGGTGGGTGAGTGCGTGGAGGGGCGGCTGGTGTCCCGTGCATTGGCGCTCGACACCATGTCCAATTCCTTTACCCGCCTGCTCGGCCCCGTCTTCGCGGGCGTGATCTACCAGCGGCTTGGGCTGGCCGGGTGCTTCGGCTTCTCCGCATGCGTTTACGCGGTGGCCGCCATCCTGGCGATTGGACTGGAGCATCGGCAGACCACCCGCCGCCTGGAGCTCGGCAACGTGCCGCGCGATCTGGCCGAGGGTGTGCGGTTCGTGCGCCGCGATGTCGTCATCGGCGGTGTGCTGGCGGTGACGATCGCGATGAACCTGCTGGGCTTCCCTTACGCGGCGCTGGTGGCACCCATCGGACGCGTCGTCTTCCAGGCCTCGCCAACGCTGGTCGGCGTACTCGCCGCGTCCGAGTCGTTCGGGGCATTCCTGGGTGGCGCACTGCTGACCAGCCGAGAGCCGCGGATCAGCGGCCGCGTCCTGATGGTCGGCGGGTCGTTGCTGTACCTGGCCTGCGTGGTGGCGATGCCCCTGGCGCCCGGGTTCTGGATCGCGTGCCTGCTGCTGGCGATCGGCGGTTTCGGTTCGGCCGCGTTCGCCAACATGCAAACGTCGCTGATCGTTCTACATACACCGATGCATATACGATCACGCCTGATGGGACTGCTGACGGTCTGCATCGGCATGGGGCCGTTGGGCATCCTGCTAGTGGGCACGATCGCGGATTTCGTGGGACCGCTGCTGGCGATCGACATGGTCGCGTCGACTGGGTTCGTCTTGGTCTGCGCCATAGGCGTGATGTGGCGGCGGCGGGAGGCGCGGGTCGCGGTCGTTACACCATAGCCGTCATGTGTTATCACATTGGTAGTGGCATCGAAACGTGCTTTAGCGTCATGGCCCGGCGCAGTTCGGGCCATCCGCGGCACGGTGTTGGTTCACATGGTCCGGACCGCGCCGGGCCACGACGCTTGAGGAATGGCGGTGCGTCAACCTTCCGCCGGTTGTTATAGGTTCGCGCCTATGGGCATGCGCGGGTCGCGCCCGCGCATGCCGTTATATCAGCCGGCGTTGAGGCCGGCACGCCGTCCTCAGGGCAGCGTCGAGCCGTTCTGGAACCGCCGCCATGCGCTCATTTGCACGGCCGAGGTCAGGCAGTGCACGACCACCGGCTTGGTCTTCACCGAGAAGGCATGCGCGATACCCGCGGCGATTTCCGACTCGTGCCGGATCGTAATGCCCTCGGCCCCGAACGACCGACCCCAGGCGGCAAAGTCAGGGTTGGTCAGGCGTGTGGCCTCCATGAACTTGCGGTCCGGATAACGCACGTAGGAGTGCATCCCGATCGTACCGTACATGGAATTGTCCGAGATAATGACGATCGGGTTGCCGCCATACTGGCAGGCGGTCGCGATCTCATTGCCCATCATCAATGCGCCGCCGTCACCCATGAAGGCCACGACCTGCTTCCCCGGCCGCCGTAGCGTGCCGGCGACCGCCATCGGCATGCCGGAGCCCATCGCGCCGACAACCGACGACAGGAACTCCTGTCCCGGCCTGAAGCCAATATACCGATGTATATACGACCCGAAATTGCCGGCGTCGGAGGTGATCACCGCGTCGTCCGCCAGGTGCTTGTCGATCTCGCAGACGATGGCGGCGAAGTTGATGCCGTCGGTCGTCGGCTCCCAGGTCTTTTCAAGCAGCGACAGGTGGATCTTGTGCAGCCCATCCACCCAGCCGCGCCGCTTCGCCGCATCGGTGGGCGCCTTCCGCGCCAGCAGCCCCTTCACGACCTCATATGGATCACAAGGCATGCCGAGATCGGCACGCCAGACCCGGCCCACCTCATTCGGATCGGGCCAGATATGTACCAGCGGAAGCTGCGGCTGGGGCGCGGCCGGGAACGTGTACGACTGGCTGACTGTGTCGGTCAGGCGCTCGCCCAGCGCGACGATCAGGTCAGCCTTCTTCATCTCACCGATCAGCGCCGGCGGAACGCGGATCCCCATGTAGCCGCCGTAGTTGGGATGGCGGGCATCGAACAGTTGCGGACGGCGATGGGTGGGGTTGATCGGCAGGACCCACTCCTCCGACAGCCGCTTCAGATCGGCATAAACACCCGCATCGTGCAGGCTGTCCGCCAGCAGCGCGCCGCCCGCCAGGATCAGCGGGCGCTGGGCCTTGGCCAGCATGTCGGCAAGGCGCTCCAGATCCTGCGTGCGCGGGCCGGCAACGACCCGCGGGCGCGGCTGGTTCAGTTCGGCGTCGGTGGTTTCGTCGAAAATATCCTCGGGCAGGATCACCGCGACCGGACCGGGCGTGCCGCTTTCGGCGATGTGGAAGGCGCGGGCGATGGCTTCCGAGGCCTGCTCCGGCTCATTCACTTCGATCACGCTCTTGGTGATGTCGGACAGCAGCTTGGAATAATTCTGCTCCTGCAGGGCGAGGCGGCCGAAATCCTTGCGCTCCACCTGACCGACCAGCATCACCATCGGCGTCGCGTCGTGGAATGCCGAGTGCAGCGACACCATCGCGTTCGACAGCCCCGGCCCGCGGGAGACGATGCAGACGCCGGCCCGATTCCGCAGCCGCCCGTCCGCCACCGCCATGAAGCCGGCACCGCCTTCGTGCCGGCATACGATCATGCGGATGGAGTTGCGCTCGGTCAGCACACTGGTCAGGCCGACATAGCTTTCCCCGGGGACGCAGAAAATCTGATCGACGTCATGGGCTTCAAGGCTGTCCGCCAGCAGGCGGGCGACAGTGGTGGTCGTCATCTTGGATGCGTCTCCTTTTCGGGTTGATCTCACGATAGAATGACGTTGGACGCGTGACCAGAGAGGCGCGGGCTGCTAAAGGCCGCGCATGCTGAGAAGACTGTATACCCGCGTGATGGCGCTCGCCGCTTCCCCCAACGCCGGATGGTGGCTGGCGCTGATCGCCTTCGCCGAAGCCAGCTTTTTTCCGATCCCGCCCGACGCGATGCTGGTGCCGATGGCGCTGGCCCGGCCCAGGGCGGCATGGCGCTTCGCGGCCATCTGCTCGGTGGCCAGCGTCGCGGGCGGCGCACTCGGCTATCTGATCGGTTTTGCCGTGTTCGACAGGTTGGCCCAACCGATCCTGCATCTCTACGGCTATGGCGCGGCTTACGCGACGTTCCAGGCCAAATTCCAGGAATACGGGTTGTGGCTGATCCTGGTGAAGGGCCTGACGCCAATCCCGTACAAGATCGTGACGATCGCCGCCGGCGCGGCGCGGTTCGATTTCTGGCTGTTCATGGCGGCCAGCGTGGTGACTCGCGGGGCACGGTTCTTCCTGGTCGCCACCCTGCTGCATTTCTTTGGCGATTCGGTGCGGGTGTTTATCGAACGGCGGCTGACGTTGGTCACCAGCGCGGTGGCTGTGGGAATCGTCGGGGGCTTCCTGGCGCTGAAGCTGCTTTAACGGCGCACTGGCCATATAATACACTTGACGTATTACGCCGTTCATACTATCTTTTTTCCGCGGGCGTAAACCATTTCTTAACTTCCGGCGCCCATCGTCGGGGGCGGAAGGGGATACGCATGATCCGCTCGATCAAGGGCTCCGCGACGCGGCAGTTCGTCGAACAAGGCAAGTCCAGGTTTTCCGGCATGGATGTCGCGCTCGCGCACCGGCGGCTTCGGCAGATCAACACCGCGTCCAACCTTCAGGCCCTGGCCGGGTTGAACAGTGTGGGCCTGCACAAGTTGAAGGGCGACAAGCGGGACTTCTGGTCGGTGGACGTGAACGCCGGCTGGCGCATCCATTTCCGCTTCAACGACGGAGACGCCTATGACGTTCATATCCTGGACCCGCACTGACATGGATCAGATGGTCATGGCACGCGCCGTCTCCACCCCGTCTCATCCCAGCGATGACGACGAAGTCTTTCACTACCCCGACGGCGTCGCCCTGCCGCCGTCGCATCCGGGGGAAACCCTGGCCGATGAACTGGCGGCACGCGGGCTGACCGCCAATGCGCTGGCCCTGAAGCTGCGGGTCCCGGCGAACCGCATCACCGACATCGTGCGTGGCCGGCGGGCATTGACCGCCGAAACCGCGCTGCGGCTGGGTCGGTATTTCGGCACCGGGGCGAAGTTCTGGGTCGATCTGCAGGCCAGCTATGACCTGGCCGTGGCCGAACGTGATCTGGGGGCGGTGATCGAAAAGGAAATCGATCCGGCATAACCCGCCGCCTCATGAGATCGTGAGTCACGTCGCCTTATTTCGGGCGGCTTGCGATGCCATTTCCCGGCGTTTCCGTCCGGAGGTGGCATTTGCTTCGTCGAGTCTTTCTTGGTGCCAGCGCATCCCTGCCGCTGGTGGCTGTTGCTGATCGTACCCTGGCCGCCGATCCGGCGCCCCAGGCCACACCATTCGATGCCGCGACCGTGCGCAACATGGCACGGCAGCTTGCGTCGCAGCCTTACAAGGCGCCGGAGAACACCCTCCCGGCCGAGTTCAAGAAGCTCGACTATGCCGGCTATCAGGGCATCCGGTTCGATCCGGCAAAATCCCTGTGGCGCGGCCAGGGCCGGAATTTCACGGCCCAGTTCTTCCATCGCGGCTATATCTATCAGGATCGCGTCAACATCTATGAGATCGCCAACGGGAAGGCGGAACCGATCCGATACGGTGCCGACCTTTTCAGTTTCGACAAGGTGCCCCCGAGCACGGGTGATCTGGGGTTCGCGGGATTACGGATCCAGTATCCGCTGAACCATCCGGATACACCGGACGAGGTGTGCGCGTTCCTCGGTGCCAGCTATTTCCGCGCCGTCGCGAAGGGCCAGGGATACGGTATCTCGGCGCGCGGACTGGCGATCAAGACGGCAGACTCCAGCGGTGAGGAGTTTCCGGTGTTCCGCTCGTTCTGGCTGGAGCGGCCGGCAATCGGTGCGAATATCATCGTCATCCATGCATTGCTGGACAGCCCGAGTGCCACCGCCGCCTTTCGGTTTACCATCCGGCCGGGCGAGGACACGGTCATCGACACCGAAACCGCGACGTATCCTCGTACCGACATCGCCCAGGCTGGCCTGGCGCCGCTGACCAGCATGTTCCTGTATGACGCCAACGATCACATGCGCTTCGACGACTGGCGCGCGGCGGTGCACGATTCGAATGGCCTGCAAGTGCGCACCGGACATGACGAGGTGATCTGGCGCCCGCTCACCAATCCGCGGGAGCTGCAGATCAGCGCTTTCGTCGATACCAGTCCGCGCGGCTTCGGCCTGATCCAGCGCGAGCGGTCCTTCGCGGATTACCAGGACCTTGAAGGCCGTTACGAAAAGCGCCCGTCACTCTGGATCGAGCCGATCGGCGATTGGGGCCAGGGGGTGGTCGAATTGGTGGAGATCCCCAGCGACAACGAGGTCAACGACAACATGGTCGCTTTCTGGCGGCCGCACGATCCGCTGCGCGCCAAGGGCGAGTATTTGCTGAGCTATCGCCTGCATTGGTGCTGGGCACCGCCTGGCGAGGTGAAACTGGCTCAAACGTTGCAGACGCGCTGTGGACTGTCGTTCGACCAGAAGCACCGGCAATTCATCATTGATTTCGTCGGCGACTCGCTGAAGGGCCTTAAGCCCGACAGCCCGCCTTCACTGGATGTTGGCTCCGATAAGGGCAAAATCATCAGCGCCGTCGCGCAACCGAACCCCGACATCAGCGGTTGGCGTGTCAGTATCGAACTCGACACGCAGGACAACAAACTGGTGGAATTGCATGCACGCCTGATGCAGGGCGATCAGCCGCTGACGGAAACCTGGATCTACCGGTGGACTCAGGGCTGATGGACTCGCCTGTGATGTTTCGCGCGCTGCCGGACGAGGCGCCGCTGGCGATGCCCACGCAGTCGCTGCGGCGCGCGCCCAAGCGGGTGGGCCGATTTGCGTCGTCGCCGCGCGCCATTGGATTGAGGCGCCTACTGGTGATCGGCCCGGCCATCGCGCTGACCGCGTTCAGCACGCGGGAGATGTACCGCGTGCTGGCGGTCAACGGTGCGACGCCGCTGGCGATCTTCATGCTGGCGCTGTTCGTGGCGCTGTTCGCCTGGATCGCCGTGTCGTTCACCAGCGCGATCGCCGGGTTCTTCGCGGTGATCGGGGGCGGCGGCCGGCGGTTGCTGGCGCCCGGCGCCCTGCCCTCCAGCCGCACGGCCTTGCTGATGCCGACCTACAACGAGTCGCCCGCGCGGATCATGGCCGGGCTGGAAGCGATCGATGAGGAATTGCGAGGGTTGGGAGCCGGCGACTGGTTCGACATTTTCATCCTCAGCGACACCACGAACCCGGAGGTCTGGATCGAGGAGGAGAAAGCCTTCCTCGACCTGCGCGCGCGGACCGGCGGCACGGACAGGATCTTCTACCGGCACCGCGCGAAGAACACCGCGCGCAAGGCCGGCAACATCGCCGAATGGGTCGGCCGGTTCGGCGGGGCCTATCCCCAGTTCCTGATCCTGGACGCCGACAGCGTGATGCGCGGGGATACGCTGGTGTCCCTGGTGCGCGCGATGGAGGCGCATCCGGACGTGGGCCTGATCCAGACCCTGCCGATCATCACCGGCGGCACCACGCTTTTCGCGCGGATGCAGCAATTCGCCGGGCGGGTGTACGGCCCGGTGATCGCCCATGGCATCGCCTGGTGGCATGGGGCCGAAGGCAACTACTGGGGCCACAACGCGCTGATTCGCACCCGCGCCTTCGCCGAACAGGCGGGCTTGCCGGAGCTGCCCGGCCGCAAGCCCTTCGGCGGCCACATCCTGAGCCACGACTTCATCGAGGCCGCCCTGATGCGCCGGGGCGGATGGGCCATTCACATGATGCCCGGGCTGGAGGGCAGCTATGAAGAAAGCCCTCCGTCGATCATCGACCTGGCGGTGCGCGACCGGCGGTGGTGCCAGGGCAACTTGCAGCACTTGGCGGTGCTGCCGGCGCGCGGCCTCCACTGGGTCAGCCGCATGCATCTGCTGACCGGAATCGGGTCATACATCACCGCGCCGCTATGGCTGTTGTTCCTGCTGAGCGGTATCCTGATCGCGTTGCAGGCCAGGTTCGTTCCGCCCGACTACTTCCCCAACGCCGGCAAGGCGCTGTTCCCGCAATGGCCGGTGATCGACCCGGTCCGCGCGATGTGGGTGTTCATCGGCACGATGGGGCTGCTGCTGGTGCCGAAGGTGCTGGGCATGATCACGGTCATGCTCCGCCGGGACCTGCGGCGCGGCTGCGGCGGTTTCCTCGGCCTGGTCGCGAGCCTGCTGCTGGAAACGCTGATCGCCGGCCTGATGGCCCCCGTCGTCATGCTGACCCAGTCAATCGATGTGGTCGCCATCCTGTTCGGCCGCGATTCCGGCTGGAACGCGCAACGGCGAGACGACGGACACATCCCGTTGCGGGACATCATCCGCCAATACCGGCGCCATACCATTCTGGGCCTGCTGCTGGGGGCCGGCGCCTGGGCGGTGTCACCCTATCTGGCCTTGTGGATGCTGCCTGTCGTGCTGGGCCTGGCGCTCGCGGTTCCATTGGCCGCGCTGACAGGCCGGCGGTCCCTGGGTCTCGCGCTGCGCCGGATGGGATTGCTGCGCATTCCCGAGGAAAGCCGGCCCCCCGAGGTGCTGCGACGGGCCGGGACGCTGCTTCGACAGGCGCCTGCCGCCGCCGACGTCTTCGCCCTGATGCACGATTCGGCATTTTTCGCCGCGCATCGGCAGATGCTGCCACCGGGACGGAGGCCGGGACTCGATCCGCTGAACGTGCCCTTGCTGACAGGTGCGGCGAAGCTGGCGGAAGCGGACTGCCCGGAAAACGTTTGGCCGACGCTTAACCCGGCGGAAAAGATGGCCGTCCTGTCGGATGCGCGCGCTTTGGATCGACTGACGACCGTGCTGGGTTCGGAGGCGTCGCCGGTTCCGGAAATTGCCCGGTGATCTCCGCCGATCGGCGGAAATTACCGGGCATCTGACGGCCGAATCCGGGCGGCTTCGGTCCATGAACCTGTTTGCTGGGTCTGGCGTGCGTACTCCTGGAACGACCAGCGCAGAGGAAGGGCGCGGGGACGACGCCAGCCGGACGTGACCTGGACTCGCCATAGACGTTCCGCCCCGGCGAAGCCGCCGTTGTCGTTCCACAGAATTTCCGCCCGGCCTTGTAGCTGCAGCACTGTGCCGTCCGTCCAGTCAACGAACAGCAGCGCGGCACGCGGGTCGAGAATGAGATTGCCTAACGTGTTGAAATAGCGGTTGCCGCGAAAATCCGGAACGGTCAGCGTATCTGCTTCGACGGCGACGAAGCCGGGACGGCCGCCGCGATGGCTGATGTCCATCCCGCCTCTGCTCCCTGCCCCGCCGCCGCTTGCGGTGGCCACGAAGAACGTATCGGCCGCCGCGATCATCGACCGCGCGGCGGGATCGAGGCCGGCCAGATGTGTCACCGGCCCAGGGTCCGGCGCGGCGTCCTGCCAAAGACGGGTCTGGATATATTGTTGACAGTTCCCAAAGCTTTGGCTGACCGAAACCGTCAACCCGTCCGCGCCGGAGGACCGTATCGTGCCGTTCGCCCGGTTGCGACGGCGGGTCGCGAGGTCGATCCCAAGAAGACCGACAGGCGCACCGTCCACCAAGAAGGCCGACGCGGGGTCCGCACCATCGGGCCGCGCGGCGATATGCAGGGTGGTTGGGTCCGGGCTGCTGATGAAGCCCGCAGAGCCAGTCAGGATGGTCGCGACCGGCGCACCATCCAGGCCCGCCGTGCCAACCGCCAGGAACGGCAACAGGCCAAAGAAGCTCCGGTGCTGGTCCGGCATCCAGTCTCGGATCGCCGCGCTGGGGGTGGAAACGCCGGCCCGCACCTGAGCTGCGAGCTCGCCTGGATGGAAAAGGGTTTCGCTCATGCGGCCAATGTGGCTGTTGCACGGAATGTGTGGCAGTAGGCGAACTGGAAAGTCAGCCTTCCACTTCATGGAAGAATAGCATGGACCGGTTGGACGAAATCGCCGTGCTCGTGGCGGTGCTGGATACCGGTAGCCTCGCCGCGGCCGGCCGTCGTTTGCATCGGTCGCCACCCGCCGTCACCCGGGCAATCGCCGCGCTGGAACAGCGGGTCGGTGTCCGGTTGATCGAGCGCACGACCCGCCGCCTCGCGCCGACCGAAGCCGGCCGGGCCTTGGCCGAGCGCGCCCGGCTGCTGCTGGATGGCTATGCCGACGCGATGCAGGTGCCGATGGAGGCCGCGTTGCGGGGCACATTGCGGATCACCGCACCGGTCGTGTTCGGGCGCCGCCATGTCACACCCTGCGTGCTCGCGTTCCAGCAGGCGCATCCGGACCTTCGGGTCGAATTGCTGCTGTCGGACCGGAACCAGGACCTTGTGGAAGAAGGGCTGGACGTCGCGGTTCGTATCGGACCGCTGGCGGACTCCGGCCTGGTCGTCCGGCAGGTCGGCGCGGTGCGGCGTGTGGTGGTGGCAAGTCCCGGCTATCTCGCCACGCACGGCACCCCGGCCACCCCCGCCGATCTGGCGGGACATGCGACGATCGTTTCGTTCTCACGTGGCGGATTGCTGGAATGGCGCTTCCGCGATGGCGGGCGGGAGCGGGTCGTGCGCCTGACTCCGCGGCTGATGGTCAGCGATGTGGAGGCGATGCTGCTGGCCGCGCGATCCGGACACGGCGTGGCGCGGGCGCTGTCGTATCAGGTCGCAGCGGAATTGGAGGCCGGCACCCTGGTCCGCCTGCTGGCGGATTATGAACCGGCGGCGGAACCTGTGCGGCTCGTGTTCCCCGGCGGGGGCATGATGCGGCCGAGCGTGCGGGCGTTCGTGGAGTTTGGCGTGGCGTATCTACGGCGGCTGCCGGTCGTTGCTGTCTAGCGCCAGTCACCGAGACCAGCATGAATGCCGGCACGACCAGGTGTACAATCGAGCGCTATCGACCTGCCGCCTGCCATGAGGCGGGGCGGAGCGTCACTGTTCCCGCCGGTTGGCATAGGCCCGGTGCGGATGTCCGCTCCCCGATCCCAGGCAATGGTTGGCCAGGTTTTCACCGCACCACGTCAAGCCGTTTCGACAGAAACGGCTTCGCGTGTCCCGGCGGATAATCGTCGAGGCGTCCAAACTCGGCATAACCGCGCTTCAAGTAAAACCCCGGCGCCTGGAAACTGTGGGTTTCAAGGGTTGCCGCGAACGCACCACGCTCCTTCGCGAACGCCTCCGCCGCATCCATCAGGCGCGTCCCCTGCCCCTGCCCGCGGAGCGGTTCCGTCACCCACAGGAAATTCACGTGCAGCCAACCGCCCCAGATGTACCCCGTGAGACCGCCCAGCCACTCGCCGCGGGTGTTTTTCAAGAAGAACCCGACCGGGTGCCCGGCGCTGACACCGGTCCGGGCAAGATTCACGTTGATCACGTTATCCGATATGAAGCGCGTCAGCGCCTCGTTGGGCAGCGGATCGAATACGAGATCAACGTGTTCCATCTCAGATCGGACAGGCGCCGCTCGCGCATTCCAGATGCACGAGGTCCACGCCTTCCCGCATCGCGATGCCCTCGATGGCGTTCACAATGGCCGCGAACGCGTCCGCCGAGATTTCTTCCTCCGGCAAATATTCATAGCCCAGTTCATGATCCGGCCGGCTCGGCAGCACCGCGCAGCAGCGCACCAGCGGCTGCTGTTCGCGGACGATCGAACGGAACGACTCCAGATCGTGCCGGTCGGTGAAGATTTTCAGCGTGTAGCTCACCTGATTGCCCTGGTCCTTACCGATCCAGTAACGTTCCAGCAGACGCAGCCAGCGATATTGCGATGCCGGCGAGGCCTCACTCGCGGTCACGGTGCGCTCGCCCAGGCCCAGGCGCAACAGCAGCGGCACCGTCGGGAATCCTACAACCGTCACGCCGGGGAAACTTTTCAACGTGCGCATCGGGTAGCCCCGCTCCGCATAATCCGCGAGCAGCGGATCGGAACCCAGCAGCCATTTCCCGGTGACCGCGTCCTGCGTCCCCCTGAACTGCACCCAGCGCAGATAATGCCGCCGGGCGGGGAGATGCGCGCCCTCGGTCAGGCCGAACAGCTTGCTGGTCGTGCCGGCGGGCTTCACCGTCGTTACCGTGACCGGCCGCGCCCGGCCGAGTTCCTCGGCATAAGCATCGCCTTCCTGCTTCGCGGCCTCGGACAGGCGTTCCAGCATCGCCCAGAACGGCGCAGCCCGTGCCTCATCCAGCATGTCGTTGAAATCCAGGCCGAAACGCAGCCAGGCCCATTCATGCAGACCGGTCGGACCGATGCCCATGCGGTTGGTCCGGGCGACCTCTTGTCCATACAGCGCGTCCATACCGTTGGCGCGCATCAGGAAACGCACGCCCAGCCGTACCGAGTCCTCGACCCGCGCATCCCACAATGCGGCCACGTCCGCGGGCGGTTCCCCGGGAAAGACCTCGTCCAGCGGCACCGGACAGGCCAGCAGAGGCGCGAAATCGGCGATCACGCAATAACCGCCGGTCACGTGCAGGGCGATCTCGCCGCACGGGTTGGTGGTGACGGGGAACGCCGACGCAGCGGCGCGGCGCGACACGTCGGCCAGCAGGCCGGCCGCCTCGTCCATCTGATAGCGGCTGCTGCGGAAGTCCCGCCCATCCTCATGCACCGGCTTGTCCCAGGCGGTGCCGGTGCGGTGATCTTCCAGCGCGTCGCCGTTGATGAAGCCCGGCTCGCCGTTAATCCAGGCGCAGCGCGTCGCTTCCTCGAAGATCGCGCGTGCATGATGGGTCAGCGGATCGCTGTCATCGGCATGCACGTGCCGCCAGAACGCGGCATCGACCATCACCGAGTGGTTGGCGGTCCATAGCCCGCCTTCCGACTTGGCGCGGATGAAGCGCAGTATGCCGGGGTCGCGCCAGGATTTGGTCGCCATCCGCGCGGCCCGCCGGGCGCCGCCGACCTGGACCTCCACGGACAAATGGTGGTCGATGAGAAGCGCCTGCTCCCAGGGTTGCAGCACCTCGGACGCCGGATCGCGATGACGCGCCGGTTCGATCGCATGCCGGCGGATATTCAGAAAGGCGCGCAGCAGCGACACCGGACCCGAGGCCGGCCGTCCCTGCATGCCGCCGATCGGCGATCCCGCCGGACGGATGTCGGACAGGTCCAGCAGCAATGTCTTGTCGCGCTCGCGGCGGAACGCCATCGATTCCAGGACCTCGACCGCCTTGGCCCAGCCTTCGCGGCTGTCGGCCACGCGATGCAGGATGGTCCCGGCCGGGGCCGCCCCGAGATCAGCCACAAGCTGATCTGCGATGAAGGCCTTCACCGCGGACAGGTCGGCATCCGCCGCGGTCGCGCCCCACGGCAGCAAACCCAGCTCGACGCCAAACCGGCACAGCGCCTCCGGGCTGTGCGGATAATCGGGGTGACTGGCCGACAGATGCAGCAGCAGCGTCGGTGCGTCGGCCCAATCGATCGCGGCCAGAGCGTCGTCATAGCTGCGGCCGACGCCAGCACCATTGAGCAGGAGATAGAACTTCGCGAAGGACGCGATGGCGGTGGCACAGTTGGTAAACACCTCCATGTTCCGCCCGGGCTGGCTGATGTCGCCATGCTGGAGATGCCGCCCGGAGGTCAGCAGCGCCCCGGTCGCGATGGCATTGCGCAGCCGCGCCTGTTCCCGCTGCTCGGCTTCAGTCAGGGCACGTCCCAGGAGCGCCATGTTGCCGGCCGCCACCCGGTCGGCCACGGCGCCGAAGCATTCGCCATCCTCGGGCCGGAATATGGTGCGGCGGGCGACGGCGACCCCCATGCCGGCGTCGAGCGGCCGGCCAGGCAGCTGGGCGTCACCGAAATGCGCGCCTGGCACCTGGCGGCGCTGTAGCGGCTGCGTGAGATGAAATCCAAATCCGTCCATGAGTCCTCCAGGCGCAGGAAGACTATATATATGGTTGGTCGCCAGGTGCAAAGCACCACATATAGGAATCCGCGATAATTTCGCTCTTGCCAGAGTCGCGGCCGTCCCGGTGCGAATCATAGCGACCGAGGGCTGGGTCGGGCTGGCATTCCCGGCCAACTGTCCCAGCGCGAGGGTGTTCCGTGGATTGGTTGGCATGCGGCCCCGCGGTCCGGGCTGAGCGGCCGGGCGGATGCCGGTGGGCTGTCGGTCGGATCCCACCCACGCTTCGCCCGGCCATCCGCGATCCAGTCCGACCACCGGCTTCATCTGGGTTAGTACCAGATGCGGTGTGAGCGATATCCCCGATCTGGCGGCGAACCGGGTACCTCGTGTCAGGCGGTCATCTCCCGGTTGGGCCAAGACCCCATACTGTAGTTTTTACTGGCGGCTGAAGAAAAATGATCAGATAATTCCGGTGCATTTTTATGACGGTTCGCTTGAACCGGCCATTGGGATGTGGAGCCACGAATGCCTACATGCCGGGCAGACGCCGCCAGACGCGGCATTGATCAACCGGGGCTGTATGGGTAGCGAGCGGCATGAAATCGGGAAGTCGGCCGACTTAAAGTTTCATTCCGCAACGAAATTCCCTTTACCTGGCCGGCTGGTATCCTGGCAAGGTAGCGTGTTAACGAGCTGAAAAAGAAGCGAAGCGCGGGTGGCTTTTCGCAGAAATGCACCCCGCACGGAACGCTCGTATCATTCCACCTGCCCCGGCGCGGCGGCGGTTATGCCGTTGCAGTATCGTACTTACAGCCATGCTGCGATGACACAAGCAGCAGAAGCCGAACCAACAAGCCTGGGAACAAAGAAACGCGCATAACGCGGACCAATAGGGAGACAGGTCGCAATGGACACGATCGAACGCCGGACCATGAGGAAAGTCTATCTCCATATTTTGCCGTTCACGTTTGCTCTCTACCTGATCTGCTACCTGGACAGGGCCAATATCGGCTTCGCGGCCCTGACGATGAATCGCGACCTTGGTCTCAGTTCCTATATTTACGGTCTTGGTGCCGGCGCCTTCTTTTGGGGTTATTTCCTGCTGGAAGTGCCAAGCAACCTGATCCTCGAAAAGGTCGGCGCCCGCAGGTGGATCTGCCGTATCATGGTGACCTGGGGAATCGTGTCCGGTTGCTTCGCCTTTGTAAACGGTCCTGTCACGTTCTTCATTCTCCGCTTCCTGCTGGGCCTGGCCGAGGCGGGCTTCTTCCCCGGCATGATCCTGTATTTTACTTACTGGTTCCCACCCTACCACCGCGCCCGCGTGATCGCCGGCTTCATGGCGGCCATTCCGGTTTCCATCGGCGTAGGGGCGCCGGTATCCACGGCGCTGCTGGGACTCAATGGCACGTTCGGCCTCGCGGGCTGGAAGTGGCTTTTCCTGTGCGAAGCGGCGCCCGCGATCATTCTTGGTGTGTGCGTCTGGTTCTATCTGACAGACCGTCCGGCCAATGCACGCTGGCTTGCCCCGGACGAGCGGCAATGGCTCGTGGCTGTCATCGCCGAAGAGCAGCGTCATGTCGCGAAAGAGCGGAAAGTCAGCGTGCTTCAGACATTGATCGACCGCCGCGTGCTGGCGATCGGCGCGATCCATTTTGCCCAGGCGGGCATCAGCGTCGGGATGGCGGTGTTCGTCTCGCTGATCATCAAGAGTCTCGGCCTCACTATTATGCAGACGGGATGGGTCACGGCGGTGCCGTTCATATTCGGCACCATCGGCATTCTTGTCTGGGGCTATATTTCCGACCGGATGAATGAGCGGAAGTGGAATCTGACGGCGTCCTGCTCGTGCATGGCGGTGGGCCTGGCGATGGCGGCGTGGACCGAGGGCACCTATTTCTCGATCGTCGGGTTGTCGGTCGCGATGATCGGGTTGTACGCGTCCAATGCGCATCTCTTCCCGCTCCCGTCGATGTTTCTGACCGGCGCCGCCGCGGCCAGCGGCATCGCCTGGGCAAACTCGCTGGGAATACTGGCGGGCGGCATCACGTCCCCTGTCATCGGCTATATCAAGGATGCCACGGGCAGCTACCAGGGCGGCTTGTATTTCCTTGCGGGTCTGGGCGCCTTGGGGGCGATCGTGACGGTCATCGGCGTACGGGAAACGTCTGCCAAGCTCGCGCGGGGCGCTGTATCCGCGGGGGATTAGGGGCGTAAACCGGACATGCGCCTTGTTGGCAACCCGGAGTGACCGTAGCCAAGCCGGTGGGCCAGATTACTCGGTCACGGCATTGCTGCGCAGGTGATTCTATTGGTCAGTCAGTCGCTTGCGGGAACTGCCGCGTCCCAGTTGCCGCACCTGCTCATCAAGGATTCCCAACCGGCGCGCCAAATCGCCCACATGTTGTGTTGCCGCGGCCGAAGCGGCTGTTGCGGAGGCAATTTTCGCCTCAGCGATCAACACGGGTTCCCTGGCCTCCAGCCGAGCGATCCGCTCCTTCAGGTCCTCGATAGCCGCACCATGTTTCTGTTCGACCAGCATGAGGCCGTCAACGACCCGGAATAAGTCGCGCAAACCACTGAGCCAACTCATCGCCACCCCGTGTCCGATATTCGGCGGCGCGACTCTAACAGCAAATGCTTAAGACGAAGTTAATGTTTCAAAATTCTTTCTTCTACTTTGCCAGCAAGCGATCCGCCTGAATTTGCAATTCGACCAGTTCGCGCTTGATCTTTTCGTTCAACGCGGCGATCTCAGCCTCAACCTCGGAACGTGCGGAGCGGCTCATCCTACGGGACGCATTTTGACCGGTCCCTCTCAGATCCCCCGAGACCTGCTTGCGCGAAATCTGATTCTTTACCGGCATCGCTTACGACCCCTACGGCCATTTACATCGGCAATCTAGCCGGCCCGCCCGTGATTTTCAAGGCGAGTTCAAACGCCACCAAACAACCAAGGCGTGCAAACTCCTCCCCGGCACACTTGGAGGGTCGGCACTCAAAAGCAGATCCCGGCAACGCTGGATTGTGCCGTGGCAGATGGCCCGGACTGTCGCCGGGCCATGACGGTGAGAAGCGCGGCGAATGACCTCGACTGTCGCACCAACGCGGGTTGGACTTACCTTTATCCCCCTACCTGTTCGCCGTCGCCCCGATCCAAACCTCCCGGTACAACCCGATGATCTGATCCGCCGTTGGAACGCGCGGGTTGTTCGCCGGGCTCCCGGACGCCAGCGCCTGCTCTGCCATCAGCGCCATCTTCCCGTTCCAGGCGTCCTCGGTGATCCCGAACGCCGCTGGTGTCGGCACCGACAGATCCTTGTTCAGCGCCTCCAGCCCGGTAATCAGCTTCGCCGCCGCCGTCGCGTCACTGTCCCCCTGCCCCGCGAAACCGATCCGCCGAGCCGCCTCGGCGTACCGCCCCTCCGCCCCCGGGACCGAGAACCGGGTGATCGCCGGCAGCAGCATTGCGTTCGACAGCCCATGCGGCACATGGAAATGCGCGCCGATCGGCCGGGACATGCCGTGCACCAGGGCCACCGAGCTGTTGGAGAATGCCAGGCCCGCCTCGGTGGCGCCCAGCATCATCGCCTCCCGCGCCGCGGCATTACGCGGCTCGGTGTAGGCGGTCCGGATATTGGCGCCGATCAACCCCATCGCCGACAGCGCCAGCGCGTCGGACACAGGGTTGGCACGCTTGGACACGTACGCTTCCAGCGCATGGGTCAGGCTGTCCACGCCGGTGTCGGCCGTGGTGCGCTGGGGCACGGAAAACGTCAGCTCGTAATCGACCAGCGCCGCCAGCGGCAGCGCACCGAGGCCAGCGATCAGCATCTTCTCGTCGCGTTCGGTGTCGGTGATGACGGTGAAGCGGGTGCACTCGCTCCCGGTGCCGGCCGTGGTGGGGATGGCGATGACCGGCAGCGCGGCCTTGTCGGCGACGAACGGCACTTTGTAGTCCCGCATTCTGCCGCCGCCCGCCGCGAGGATCGCCATGGCCTTGGCGGTGTCGATGGGCGATCCGCCGCCAAAGCCGATCAGGCAGTCGAAATCGTCGTTGTTGATCTCGACGACACCGGCGTGAATGACCGTGTCGGTAGGCTCGGGCACCGTGTCGCTGAAGACCGACACAGCCAGGCCCGCGGCGGCCAGGGGATCCAGGCAGTTCCGCAAAAGGCCGGAGCTGACCATGAACGGGTCGGTAACGATCAGCGGCCGGGAGAGGCCGAATTTTGCCAGCACGTCGGCGATCTGCCGCACCGCGCCCCCGGCCACCAGCAACAGGCGCGGGGAGGCGAAGTTCATGTTGATGGCGGTCATGGCGGTTCCTCCGATTTTATGCCTGTGGTTTAGCGCGGGCCGTGGTGTGCGTCACGATGCCATGCGGGCATTCCCCCTTTCGTCATGGCCCGGCGGCGGCCCGGACCATCCGATCCGGCACCGTGCCGTTGCAGATGGCCCGGACCGTCGCCGGTCCATGACGAGGATGGAGAATCGGCGCCACCGCAATTTGCGCAGTAAAACCCCCCCTCATTTCTGGACAAACCGTCACGGAACGTAGCAAAATCATCATGTTCCGGTGACGCCGCCTGCAAGAGCGACACCATCGGCACGGCCTGACGGGAAGGACTTCGATCTTCAGGAGAGCAAGGTGGACGGTTTCGCGGATGTAATCGATAGGCTGCTTCAATTTCTTATCCACGTGGGCAACGTGATTGTTGCCACCGTCGCCGCCGTTGAACTTTGGCTGCGAGCCCAGCTTACAGACCTTAATGTTCCGCCGGATATTCAAACGCCGCTTCTGCTTGCGCTCACGGCGCTGCTGATCCTGGTATCGCTGAGGCTGTTGGGCGGGCTGATCAAGGTGGTAGTCATCCTGGTCCTGATACTGATCGCGATCCACATCGCGCAGCCGGCTTTCCTGCATTAAGGCGTAATCAATCGCCGGAGACGTGAATAATCGGTCAAACAAAAGGCCGGAGCTTTCAGTGTGACCAGGACGGCGACGGCGATGGATAATCCATTATCGTCATCGCCCGGCGTTGCTTGATCGTCATTGCTTGACCGTCAAGGCCCGGCGCAGTCCGGGCCATCCGCGGCGGCACCCCTGCTGGTTCAACTGGGCCGAACTGCGCCGGGCCTTGACGACAAGCGTCGACAATGCACGGCATTTCCGGTCATCCGGACCACGCTTCAGACCACGCCGCTTTCATGCAGGCGCCTCAGCTCCTCCGGACTGACACCGCACATTGACGCCAGCACCTCGTCCGTGTGCTCGCCCAGCAACGGGGGACGCGTGATCTCCGCCGGCGAGTCCGACAGTTTGATCGGACAGCCAACGGTCTGATACGTCCCACGCGTCGGAAAGTCGACATCGACGATCATATCGCGGGCGCGCAAATGCCGATCGGCCAGCACCTCTCCCGTATCCTGACATGCACCGCTCGGCACGCCAGCCTCCCCAAGACGCTGCATCACCTCGTGCTTGGTGTGCCGGCGGGTCCATGCTTCAACGATGGCGTTCAGCGCCGCACGATTTTCCCAGCGGGCGTCAGGGGTTCCAAAGCGCGGGTCGTCCGCGAGTTCCGGCTGTCCGATCGCGCTCAGAAACGGCTTCCACATCTGCGGCTGCGCGAAGATATAGACGTAATCGTTCGGACCGCCCGGCGCGCACGGATAGGTCGTTCCGGGCACAGTATGGCCAAGCTGGTTGCCGACGCGCGGCGGCGGGTGGCCGTATCGCTGGTGGTCGCGCAGGCTGACGCGGATCAGGTTGACGACGGCATCCTGCATCGAGACCTCGACATGCTGCCCCTTCCCGCTCGTATGACGTTGCTGCAAGGCGGCAAGAATGCCGACCGCCATGTGCATGCCGGTGCCGGAGTCGCCGATGGCGGGAAAGACATAGGTGGGCGGATTTTCCGGAAAGCCGGTGACCGCCATCGCCCCGCCCATGGCTTGGGCGATCGGCTCAAAGCTTTTGTAGCCGCTGTAAGGGCCATAGGTGCCGAAGCCCTTGATCGTTGCGTAGATCAATCGGGGGTTCAATTTCGACAGCGCATCGTAGCCCAGACTGAGGCGATCCAGCGCGCCGGGCCCGAAATTTTCCAGCAGCACATCGGATTCGGCGATCAGCCGACGGAACAATGCTTTCCCATCCTCGGTCTTCAGGTTCAGCGTCAGGCTGCGCTTGTTCGCGTTCAGGATCAGGAAGAACAGGCTGTCGCTGTCCGGCTTGTCGCGCATGTTGGTCCGGGCGACGTCGCCGCCTTTCGGTTCCTCCAGCTTGATCACATCC
>JARLIN010000149.1 GCA_031291715.1 Rhodopila sp.
GTGGAGGAACGTGCCCGCGAACTCGGTTACCACATCCTTAACCTGGACGTGCGCGAGACCCAGTCGGTGGCGATCGCCATGTACGAATCGCACGGCTATGTCCGCTGGGGCGTGCATCCCGAGTACGCGCTGGTTCGCGGCAAATCGATCGCCGGCCTGTTCTACTATAAGCGGCTCCGGCCACCGAAGGCGGGCAGCGGCCAATGACAGGAAAGACCCCCATGACTGGCTTGACCCTTTATCCGGCGATCGACCTGAAGGACGGGCAATGCGTCCGCCTGCGCCGTGGCGACATGGATCAGGCGACTGTCTATGCCGACGACCCGGGCGCTCAGGCGAAGGCCTGGCAGGCGGCGGGGTTCGGCTGGCTGCACGTGGTCGATCTGAACGGCGCCTTCGCCGGCAAGCCGGTCAATGAAGCCGCCGTGCGGGCGATACTGGGCAACGTGACGATCCCGGTGCAACTCGGCGGCGGTATCCGCGACCTCGCCGGCATCGCCGCCTGGCTTGATTCCGGCATCCGCCGCGTGATCCTCGGCAGCGCCGCCGCGAAGAATCCCCCGCTGGTGCTGGAAGCCTGCAAGGCCTTCCCCGGCCGTATCGCCGTGGGCATTGATGCGCGCGACGGCTTCGTCGCCACCGAAGGGTGGGCCGAAACCTCGGCCATGCCCGCCGCCGAACTCGGTCTGCGGTTCGAGGATGCCGGCGTGTCGGCGATCATCTACACCGATATCGGCCGCGACGGCATGCTGAGCGGGCTGAACCTCGACCAGACCGTTGCCTTGTCGGATCGCCTGACCACGCCGGTGATCGCCTCGGGCGGCGTCGGCTCGCTGGCCGACCTGGTGGCGCTGAAACAGGCTGCGCACGGCACGCGAATCGAGGGCGTTATCGTTGGCAGGGCGCTGTATGACGGGCGGGTCGATCCGGCGGAAGCGATCGGGCTGCTGGCGGCGTAACATCCGGACAAATACGCATATTGTCGGGGTGGGCGCACATTCTGGAGGCTCGTTCCTGCATATGTCCTTGCATCCGCGGGCGGAGCGCTTTCTAAAGCGCCTCCCATGCTGAAACTTCGTGTGATCCCCTGCCTGGACGTAAAGGACGGTCGCGTCGTCAAAGGCGTGAACTTCGTTTCGCTGCGCGATGCCGGGGACCCGGTGGAGCAGGCCGCGGTCTATGACGCCGCGGGCGCGGACGAGCTGACATTCCTGGATATCACCGCGAGCCACGAGAACCGCGATACCATCCTGGACGTCGTGTCCCGCACAGCCGCGCGGGTTTTTCTTCCGCTGACGGTCGGCGGCGGCATCCGCTCGGTCGAGGACATGCGCCGCCTTCTTCTGGCCGGCACCGACAAATGCAGCATCAACTCCGCAGCCGTCGCACGGCCGGTGCTGGTGCGGGAGGCGGCGACGAAGTTCGGCAGCCAGTGCGTGGTCGTGGCGGTGGATGCCAAGCAGTCCGCGCCCGGCAAGTGGGAGGTGTTCACCCATGGCGGCCGCCATCCCACCGGGATCGACGCGATCGACTGGTGCCGGCAGGTTGTCTCGCTGGGCGCGGGCGAGATCCTGCTGACCAGCATGGACCGCGACGGCACCGGCCAGGGCTTCGACCTCGATCTGTTGCGGGCCGCCTGCGGTGCCGTGCGTGTGCCGGTGGTCGCTTCGGGTGGTGTCGGCACGCTGGCGCATTTCGTCGAGGGCGCCAGGGCAGGGGCTACCGGCCTTCTGGCCGCCAGTGTATTTCATTTCGGTACCTTCACCATCGCGCAGGTGAAGCAGGCTCTGGCGGACGCCGGGCTACCGGTTCGCTTACCCCGCAAGGCTGCTTGACCAATGGCGAAAAACGAAAAGAAAAAGACCGCCCCACGGCGACCGAAGGCCCTGGGCAAGGCGTCCGGGAAGGCACAAGGGAAATCCCAGGGGAAGGTGAAGAAGCTCCGGGTCGCGAAGGCGATCAAGGCGCCGGCGCACTCCGACGCGGTCGTGCTTGACCGGCTGTTCGCCGTGGTCGAAAGCCGCCGCGACGCCGATCCCACGGTGAGTCACTCCGCGCGCCTGCTGTCTCGCGGGCCGGCGAAGGTCGCGCAGAAGTTCGGTGAGGAAGCGGTTGAATGCCTGATCGAGGCCGTCGCCGGCAACCGCGACGCCCTGGTCGCCGAGAGCGCCGACGTGCTGTATCACCTGCTGGTGCTTTGGGTGTCCTCCGGGGTGAACCCAACCGAAGTCTGGGCTGAGTTGGTCCGGCGCGAAGGCATCAGCGGCATCGCCGAGAAGGCCGCGCGCGCCAAGCCGGTGGTGGTGAGGCGAAAGCTGGGAACGTCGAAGATTCCGTAGCGGTCATCACCCGGCCGGGCCGTTCCGTTTGGGGTATGGCCGGGCCTGGCCCCATACGAATCAGGATGGACGACCAGCCGGAGCATGCTTTGGCCGGGCACAGTGTTCTCTCCTGCGTCATCCCCGGCTCAAGGCCGAGGCGGCACAGGCCAGCGACAACCACCGTCTGGTCCGCCGCCCGCCGGCATCGTAGAACCATCGCGAATCACCGTTCCAGGGAGACGTTTCGATGCCGGTCCACGGCCTGCCGCCCTACGATCCACAGAATATCTTCGCCCGTATCCTGCGCGGGGAAATCCCCTGCAAGAAGGTCTTCGAAGATGACTTCGCGTTCGCCTTCCACGACATCAACCCGCAGGCGCCGACGCATGTCCTGGTGGTCCCGAAGGGCGCCTATTGCTCGTTCGCCGATTTCAGCGCCACGGCTTCCGAGGTGGAAATCGCCGGTTTCATCCGTGCTGTCGGCAAGATCGCGAAGGACCTCGGTCTGGAGGCGGCGGGGTACCGGCTGTTGGCCAATATGGGCGAGCATTCCGGGCAGGAGGTGCCGCACTTCCACGTTCACCTGTTCGCCGGCCGTCCGCTAGGACGCATGATCCCGGGCTGATCAGCGGGCCGCGAGCGTTCGGAGCGCCGCGGCGACCCGGCCGAGTACGGGACCCCAGGCGCCGGCCGTGACACGGGGCGGTGCATCCCCCAGCCACTCCTCCGGCGTCACCCGGAACAATCGCACGGAGGGGTACCAAGGGCTGTCCGGCCGCCCGGTCAGCCAGCGCCAGTCGGGCGCCACATGCAGGATGATCCAGACCGGCCTGCCCAGCGCGGCGGCCAGGTGGGCGATGCCGGTATCGACGGTGATCACCAGATCCAGTTTCGCGATCAGCGCCGCCGTATCGGCGAAATCCATCGCCTTCTCGACCTCCCGCCCGATCGCCGGCCGCGCCTCCAGCGCCGGCAGGTCCGAGGGCCGGATCTCGTGCTGCAGACTGTGGAAGCTGATTCCCCGCACATCAGCCAGCATCAGGAAATCCGCTGCCGGGATCGAGCGGAGATGGTCGCGCATGTGCCGCGCATCCCCCGACCAGGCGAGCCCCACCTTCAACCCCCGGCCGGCGGCCGGCTTCATCGCCGACTTCAGGCGCGCGGGCGGCCGTAGGTAAGGCACTGCCGCCGGAATGTTGCCCGGTTCGGCGCCGAATCGGCTCGGCAGGCTGGTCGATGTGCAATGAAAGTCGAAGCGTGCCTCATCCGGCAGGGCGGCGAGTACGGTTGCATATGGCGCGGCATCCGCCAGAAGCCGCGCCAGGGCAGGGAATGTTCGCCAGGAGATGTGCGCCGCCCCGAGGTCTCGCAGCAGCGGCAGATAGCGGAAGAACTGGATCGAGTCGCCATGGCCCTGGTCGTCCACCACCAGCAGGGTCTTCTCGGCCAGCGCCTCGCCCCGCCATACCTGACCGGGCAGGACCGGCCGGCCATCGGGATACAGGAAGGCCACCTGCTCGCGCGCCGCGTAGTTGGTCCAGCCCTCACGGAACCGGCCCAGGCGGAGCTGGTTCATGCCTCGCAGCATCCGGGTGGCCTCCAGGCCCGGTAGGATTTGCAGCGCCCGCACCAGATACGGATCGGCTTCGCCGAAACGCCCTTCCGCGATCGCCAGCTCCCCCATCATGCTGACCGCCGCCGCGTAATTCTCCCGGTCATGCTGTTCGGCTGCCAGCAGCGGGGCGAGGGCTTGCCGCGCTTCTGTGCCATGGCCGGTCCAGGCCGCGAACTGGGCGAGCAGCAGCCGGAAGCGTGGGTTGGGCGGCTGGATGTCCACCGCACGCCTGGCGGCTTCCAGCGCATCCTCGCGACGGCCAGCCAGCCAGCTTGCTTGCGAGCGCTGGCTCCAGGCCGGGGCGCAATTCGGTTCGATCGCCAGGGCGGAGTCGGCCAATGCGATGGCCCGCGCGTGGTCCTTGCGCGACACGGCTATCTCGGCCTGCGTGGCCAAAGCCATCGGGTGGCGCGGGTCCACACGAATCGCGTCTTGGAGCAATGCGTCAGCCCGGGCGACTCGGCCGACAGCGAGTTCCGCCACGGCCGCCTGCACCAGAAGGTCGGCCTCGGGCTGCTGCATG
The DNA here is from genome assembly GCA_031291715.1 of Rhodopila sp. Classification (GTDB taxonomy): domain Bacteria; phylum Pseudomonadota; class Alphaproteobacteria; order Acetobacterales; family Acetobacteraceae; genus Rhodopila. The sequence continues at coordinate 4,460 of JARLIN010000149.1, forward strand.
GACGTCAGAACAGCCGCCCGCCCGTCAAGGGATACGCCGGCGCGGATGACTAGCTGCTGGCCTGCAACTGTTCCCGCATGCGGCGGGCCCGGGCCAGCACCTTGTTTTCGATGTCGCCGACGGTTGTGGCGTCCACGGGCTCATCCACCCATTGGCCGTTCTGCAGTGCCTGGCGGAAGATGTTGACCCGTACGCCGTCGCTGCGCAAGTCGCGGCTCATGATATAGATCGTCGCCTTGAACCGCTCTCCGCTGGTGCCGGGCGGGGTGTACCAGTCGGTGATGATCACGCCGCCGAATGGATCGGCCGACGCCAGCGGCATGAAGGCGATCGTATCGAGTGCGCCGCGCCACAGGAAGGCGTTGACGCCGATTCCGGTGCCACCACCGCCACCACCGCCGCCCTGGTTCTGGTTTCGGCCTTTGCCGATCCCGAAGATGGTGCCGCTGTCGTCACCGCCCATGCGGCTGACCGACGCGTCGCCAGGGGATCCGCTGCCCAGGCCTTGGAAATCCGGCGGGGTTGGGTTGGGCTTGATGGCGTCGGACGAGCAAGCCGCGACCGCCAGCACGGCGATCAGGGCCGCGGGAAGAAGCCGAGCGGAAAACGGTGTCGGTCGCATCACGATGGCTTGCCTCATGTTGCCGGTCGATTGAGCTGGCAGTCTTTAACGCCGCGCAGTCCTATCAGCAATCGCGATTCTTGGGCCGATTACCTGAGGAAGCGACAGGCAGGTACCAAAAAGAAACGGCGGGGTGATGCCCCGCCGTTTCTGTCGTCTTGCCGAAACGGCGGCTTACCAGGTCAGGACGGTCGCGAACATGGCGCCTTGGCCCTGGGCGTCGCGCGTCAGAGTGCCAGGACCCCGACCGGCATTGCCCAGATTGCCAGCGTTGAAGTCGTAACCACCCTGGTGGCGATGGGTATACATATACTCACCAACCAACTGGACGCCCGGAGCCAGCCTGTAGGAGCCGCCGAAGGCGACTTCATACTCGTGACGCTGGGAAACCCCGACCAAACGGGCGTCACCCTGTGTATCGACGAGGCCGATTTCGGCGCCCAGCGTGATCGGGCCGTTCGCGTAGGTCAAGCCCGTGACGACCGCGTTGGTCGGCGCGCCGCCGGTCGGACGCATCGCCAACTGACCGTTCACCGCACCACCGATATAGTCGGCGGCGGCAGTTATGTTCAGGGCGGTGACGGCAACGCCGGCCTTGTAGAAGCTCAGGTTGTCATAGCGAAGCGTTGTCGCGCTGGCCGCTGTGGTAGGTGTGGCCGCACCCGCGTATCCGACCGTGCCTGCCCTGGCTTGGGCGACCGTCGAATATCCGGTCGTTGTCAGGTCTTCCTTCCCGGCGGTTTCATAGAAGCCGTAGACCTTGAAGTCGACGGGCCCGAAGGTGTGCTGGAAGCGCAGGCCAACGCCGACCTGGTTCAGCCAGCGAGTCGGATCGTTGCCGGACGAGACGTTGATGCAGTTCGGGCCGGCCTGGTTACAGGCCGTGCTCTGGAGCGGGCTGGCGCCAGTCGAGTTCGAGTAAGCGTTGCCTTCGCTCGGTGCGTACTGCGCGCCGAAGTCGAAGCCGAAGAACTGCGGCGACAGGTAAACAACCTTGTTGTTGCCGTATTCCGCACCGGCCTGCGCCAGCCACACGAACGGCACGGCGACGCCGGCACCGGCCGTTTCGGCCTGCAGCGCACCGCCGTTGAAGTTGCCGACGCCGGCATCCCAGCACTGGCTGGTGAAGATACAGTTGTCGAACAGGCCAAGCACGCCGTCCGTCTGGCCCAGGCGGACAATACCGACCTTATCCGAGGCCAGGTAGGTGAAGGCGCGGCGGACGAAGATGGTTTGAGACGAGCTGTTTCCGCTCGCGCTGGTCACCGCACCGGTGGAACCGCCATTCGTGGTGCCGCTTGTGCCGGCGTAGAAGTTCTCACGCAGTTCGACGGACGCACCGTAGCGGAGGCCGTTCGCGGCCACGCCATCGAAGCCCGGATACAGGCGCACATAGCTGCTGATGCCAACCGGGTTCAGCTTGTAGCCGTTCGGGGTGCCGTTGGCGTTTTTGCCAACGTCGGCGCTGGTGAAGTCAGCGGATACCTCGACTTCAACGCGGCCGTTCAAGCGGATGACGATCGTGCCGGGCGCGGGAAGCGCGTTGACGTTGGGCGCATACATCGTGCTGAGCGGGCCAGCGGCGACATTGCCCGACGGGGTGTTCGCGACGCCCCAGGCGTTGTTGTTGTTGTTCGCGGCCGGGCCGGCGCCATACGGGGCGGCCATCTGGCCCTGAGATGGGTTGGCGACGGGGAGGGGCTGAGCGGGGGTCTGGGCGAGGGCCAGACTACCGGTCGCTCCCAGGATGGCCGCACTGGCCAAGAGAAGCTTACGCATGAAAATCCTCCATATTACACCGGTTTGCCGGCGATCTCTTCAGGCCCCGCCCGTTTAATCCCGCGAACAGGCGAGGGGCAGCCAGACCTGAGCGAAACTAAAGACCCGGCGTTTATTTCCCGCAAGCTGCTTCGGCAGTGCAGCATGGCATTTTCGAAACACTGTTGCAAAGACGCCACAAGCCTTTGCCGCATCTAACGGAA
>JARLIN010000150.1 GCA_031291715.1 Rhodopila sp.
CCTCGGCGTGCGGGGAGTCGACCCAGTCGTGCGCGACGATGTCGTTTTGCATGCCGGTTTCCGGCGCGATGCGGGTCAGCCACTCGGTTTCCGCGAGTTGCAGGCTTCGGTCGCATTCCGCCTCGATATGAACGGTAGCGACGACGTTATGCAGCGCGGTATCGCGTCGGTATTCGGCCGGCAGGTAGCTGCGTCGAATGCGGGAATAATCGCCAAGCCAGGCGTGCTCGCCGGATTCCAGCCAGGGATAGCGAAGGGCGGAGTCGAGGTCCCACAAATGATGGTGGGCATCGACGATGGGTAGGTTTTCGTCCATGCCCAGGAGGTAAGCAGGGATTCGGCGGTTAGGCTATACAGGCGCCAGCCCGGACGGGGCGCGCATCAAGGCCGCGCACGATCGCGGCGTATGACCGTTCCTCACACGCCTTGGTGGCCCGCGACGGGGCTATCCGTCGCGGCGCGACACCGCCGGCTCAATCGTCCAGGAAGCTCCGCAGCTTCCGGCTCCGGCTCGGGTGCTTCAGCTTTCGCAGTGCCTTTGCCTCGATCTGGCGGATGCGTTCGCGGGTCACGTTGAACTGCTGACCGACCTCTTCCAGCGTGTGGTCGGTGTTCATGCCGATACCGAACCGCATGCGCAGGACGCGTTCCTCACGCGGCGTCAGTGACGAAAGCACGCGCGTGGTGGCTTCCCGCAGATTCGCCTGGATCGCCGCATCCAGCGGGATCACCGCCGCCTTGTCTTCGATGAAGTCACCCAGATGCGAGTCTTCCTCGTCGCCGATCGGCGTTTCCAGGCTGATCGGTTCCTTGGCGATCTTCAGGACCTTGCGGACCTTCTCCAGCGGCATGCCGAGCTTGTCGGCGAGTTCCTCAGGCGCTGGTTCGCGGCCGATCTCGTGCAGCATCTGGCGCGACGTGCGGACCAGCTTGTTGATCGTTTCGATCATATGCACCGGGATGCGGATCGTCCGCGCTTGGTCGGCGATGCTGCGCGTGATCGCCTGCCGGATCCACCACGTGGCATAGGTCGAGAACTTATAGCCGCGGCGGTATTCGAACTTATCGACCGCCTTCATCAAGCCGATGTTGCCTTCCTGGATCAAATCGAGGAATTGCAACCCGCGGTTGGTGTATTTCTTGGCGATCGAGATCACGAGACGAAGATTCGCCTCGATCATCTCCTTCTTAGCCCGCGCACTGTCTCGCTCGCCGCGCGAAACGGTCATGTAGACCCGGCGGAATTCCGAAATCGGCAGGCTGGCATCTGTCGCGACGGCGGAGATCTGCGCCCGGATCTTGGTGATGTCATCCGGGTGCTTGATCACGAACACCCGCCAGCCCTTGCCGGTCAGTTGGCCAATCTTGTCTAGCCAGTTCGGGTCAAGCTCCTGCCCGCGATAATACTTCAGGAACTCCTCGCGGTTGACCTTGCAGCTCTCGGCCATGCGCAGGAGCTGGCCTTCCAGCGTCGTCAGCCGCTGGTTCAGCAGCTTGAGCTGGCTGACCAGTTCCTCGATGCGGTTGTTGTGCAGCCGCACCTGGCCGACCTTCTCGACCAACTCCTCGCGGGTCTTCTCGTAGCCCTTTTCAGAGCGCGAGCTCATTTCCTCACCGCTGGTGATGGTCTCCAGCCGGCGATGCTGCATCTTGTGCAGCCTCTTGTACAGGTTCTCGATTTCCTCGAAGTTCGCCAGCACCTCGGGCTTCAGCTTCTCTTCGAGTGCCGACAAGGACATGCTTGGACCGGCGTCCTCGTCGTCGCCGTCCATGTCGTCGTTGGCGGGAAAGGCGTCCGGACCGCCTTCGGGCGCATCGACCACGTCCGCGGCCGGCGCGCCAGCGCCGTCGGTGGCTTCCAGATCGACGATGTCGCGCAGCAGCATCCGCCCGGCCTTGAGCTGGTCGTGCCAGGTGATGATCGCCTTGAAGGTCAGCGGGCTTTCGCACAGCCCGTTGATCATCATGTCGCGGCCGGCTTCGATCCGCTTGGCGATGGCGATCTCGCCCTCACGCGACAGCAGCTCGACGCTGCCCATCTCGCGCAGGTACATGCGAACAGGGTCGTCGGTACGGCCGAGGCTGGCCTCATCGACGTTGCCGGTCTGCTCTTCTTCTTCGGCTTCCTCGGCCTTTTCGGCCTTGGCGACGGGCAGCTCGCCTTCCTCGTTCTCTTCGCTCTCGACGACCTGGATGCCCATTTCCGAGAAATTGGCCATCACGTCTTCGATCTGCTCGGAGCTGTTCTGGTCCGGCGGCAGGATCGCGTTCAGCTCATCGAAGGTGTTGTAGCCACGCTCCTAGCCCTTCGCGATCAGCCGCTTCACGCCGACCGTCGTTACGTCCAACAAGGTGGTCTCGGCATCCTGCTCGGCCGTGGCGGTATCGCCGGCGACCATGGGCTTCGTGGCCATCGCTCAGGGCACTCCTTCGTACGTCTGGCCCCGGCTGGCACATGCCGCGGCCCCGATATATTGATTATGCATCGATAAGTCCGACCCCATCGGGCTCACCGCTGCGAATTTTTGCCAATGCCTCGACCAGCGCCTTCTGGCGACGCCACGTCTCCGGCGTCAGGTTTTGTGCTGCATCTGCCTGGGCCAAAGCGACTTCCTCGCGGAGAAGTTCCTGATTGAGAAAGCCAAAAATGTGCCACCATCCTGCTTCCGCTTCGGCCGGCATCGCTCCCGCGGACGCGCATGCCGGGAGGGGCATGGGCGCGTCAGCAAGGACGTGCTGAACGTCATGCTCAAATCCAGATTTCGTGAGGTGGTCCATCAGCCCAGCAGAGTCAAGGGTTTCGGCGCTTTCCGCCCAAATTTCAATGGCATTCCGCAGGCGTGTCAGAGTCGCGTCCAAAGGCAACCCAGCGTAGGCATGGCCGATATCGTTCAGCAGAAACGGATGGTGCAGGAGAATCGCGGTCAGGATCCGCGCCCGCTCCGACGTAGCATTGTCCTGATGCAGGACCGGCCGCGGAACGCGCGGACCGGCGGTAGCCCCAAGCGGAGCGCGCCGTTTATCCCATTTGCCGTCGCGGCGCGTTGGCTTGGCGCGACTAGCCTTGAACCGCTCCAGCAATGCCTCTCGGTATTCCCACGCCAGCGATTTGTCAGCCACCCGGCCGGATGCCTCGATCAGACGCGAGCGGAGGGCGGCGCGCTGTTCGGGTGTGGCCTCGCCCACCTCTCCACGCAGCATATTATATAGTGCATCGGCGGGTGACTGGGCGGCATCCAGCACGGCCTGGAACCCTGGCGCGCCGCCTTTCCGTACCAGGCTGTCCGGATCGTCGCCCGCCGGCAGGGTGGCGAATTTGAGCGACCGCTCCGGCGTCAGCATCGGCAGCGCCAATTCCATCATGCGGGAAGCGGCCCGCGCGCCAGCCGCATCGCCGTCGAAGCAGACCACCGGGCAGGGGGACACGCGCCACAACTCTTCAAGCTGCTCGTTGGTCAGGGCCGTGCCCAACGGCGCGACGGCAGCCGTGAAGCCGGCCTGAGCGGCGGCGATGACGTCCATGTATCCTTCCACAACGATCAGCGTCCCGCCGTTCCGCACCCCATCCCGCGCCAGATCCAGGCCATAGAGATTGCGGCGTTTGGAGAACACCGACGTCTCCGGTCCGTTGACGTATTTGGGCTGGCCCGCCCCCAGGATCCGGCCGCCGAAGCTGATGATCACGCCGCGGCGGTTCCGGATCGGGAACATGACCCGATGGGAAAACAGTTCGAAGGTACGACCGGTTTCCTCATCACGGCGAATTAATCCCGCCTCGGCAAGCTGTGCGATCTCGATTCCTTGCCGGGCCATGTCGGCGGTGAGCGCGCCGCGATCGCCGGCCCAGCCCAGGCCGAAGCGAACGATGGTCTCCTCGGTCAGGCCTCGGCCGAGCAGGTAGTCGCGTGCCGGGCGGCCTTGGGGCAAGCTGAGGCGGCGCTGGTAGTGGACCTGCACCGCTTCCAGCACGCCGGTCAGGTCCAACCGGCGGCGTTCGGCTTCGGCGGCTTCGGGTGTCGGTTTCGGCACTTCCAGGCCGGCTTCGGCCGCCAATTGGCCGACCGCTTCCATGAACGACAGGCCCTGGCTCTGCATCACGAAGGTGATCACGTCGCCGTGCGCACCGCAGCCAAAGCAATGGTAGTGGTCGTCATAAACATAGAAGCTCGGCGACTTTTCTCCGTGGAACGGGCAACAGCCTTTCGACTGCTTGCCGGATCGCGCCAGCCGCACCCGCCGCCCGATCACCGCCTGGAGAGGGATGCGGGCACGAAGCTCGTCGGTGAAGCTGGCGGGAAGGGCCATTTTATGGAACTGTTACGACCGCGATCAGGCTGAAAGCCGGGCTTTGACCATCGGACCGGCCTTGGCCATGTCCAGGTTGGCGGCGTGCTTGGCTTTCAGCGCGGCCATAACCTTGCCCATGTCCTTGATGCTGGCCGCGCCGGTTTCCGCGACCGCGTCCGCGACCGCCTGCTCCATTGCCGCGGCGTCCATCTGCGTCGGGAGAAAGCCTTCGATGACGGCGATTTCGGCTTCTTCCTTGGCGGCGAGCTCGGGGCGGTTGCCCTGACGATACAACTCTACGGACTCACGGCGGGATTTAACCATACCGCGCAGCATGGCGATGACTTCCTCGTCGGGTACCTTGTCGATGCCCTTGGGCCGGGAAGCGATGTCGGTGTCCTTGAGCTTGGCCAACACCATGCGCAGCGTGGACGTTCGGGGCGCGTCGCCAGCCTTCATCGAGGTCTTTAGCTGCTCGGTGAATTGCTCTCTCAGACTCATGGCGACGCTCCTGCGCGAAAAATTGTCCCTATACTATAGGTGGTGCCGACGCGTCAGGCAGTGTCCTCTGTAGGGCGAGGGCGAGTCCCTGAAGCGGTGGCCGCTCTCGCCCCCATCATGGCATGGGTCTCAAGCATCCGACGTATCGTAATCCGGATGCTGCCGGCTGACGACGTCGCGCGTGGCGCTTTCGGCGGTCGATACCTCGGGCAACTGACCTGGGGCCAGTAGGCCGATCCAGGGCAGGCGCGACTCGATGCCGAAATTCTTCGTTGCGGGCGCCAAAGCGGGGGTGTCGAGGCTGCCGGTGGTGACCTCGATCGAGTCGCCGTCGAGGAAGTGGAAGGTCAGCGGCGTGCCGCAGATGGGGCAAAAATGGCGTTCGGCGGCGGATGAGCTTTGGAAGCTCGCGGGCTGGCCACGAGTCCAGGCGAAGTACGTGGTCTTGACCTTGGACAACGCGGCGAACGGGCCGCCGACGGCCTTCTGGCACATGCGGCAGTGGCAGACGGTCGACTCCGGGGTTTCGAACAGCGCATAACGCACAGCACCGCATTGGCATCCACCGGTCATCGTCGGTTTGGTTTTGTACATCGAGTCCCTCCTCCGGAAAAAACTTCCCATTTGGATGGCGATCGGTTGCGACCGGAAATTTCTTCCCATACATTGTCAGCCATGCCGATCTCGATTGATCATATCATAGAACGCATGGGTGGCGCGGATGCCGCTGCTCGCCTGACCGGGGTGGGAACTGAGGCTGTGCGCAAATGGCGCCAAAGCCGCGCGATCCCGACCCGCCACTGGTCTGCGGTGATTGAAGCCACAGGGCTGACAATGGCCGATCTGCGAACCGATCTTCCCGAACTCACGAGGGTGCCCATGCAACATGCGACCGACTCCGTCCCCGCTGGCGCGACCGCCGCTCTGGTGCTGGCGGATGGCGCCGTGTTCTGGGGGCGCGGGTTCGGCGCCCATACGCGGGCAACCGGACCAGTCGGTGAAGTCTGCTTCAGCACCGGCATGACAGGATACCAGGAAACTCTGACCGACCCGTCCTTTGCCGGCCAGATCATCACCTTCACCTTCCCGCATATAGGCAACGTCGGCACCAACAACGAGGACATCGAGGCCACGACCATCGCGGCCCGCGGCCTTGTGGTGAAGCAGGACATCACTGAGCCGTCCAACTGGCGTTCGGCTCAGAAGTTGGAGTCATGGCTGCGCGCCCAGGGTGTCACCGGCATCGCCGGGGTGGATACCAGGGCGCTGACCATTCGCATTCGCGACGGCGGTGCGCCGACCGGGGTGCTCGCGTTCCCCGCGGACGGCCGGTTCGACCTCGTTGCGCTGCGCGCCCAGGCCGCCGCCTGGCCCGGGTTGGAGGGGATGGACCTTGCGAAGGAGGTCACATGCCGCCAGTCCTATAGCTGGGACGAGACGGCCTGGGTCTGGCCGACCGGGGCCGGCCGGCAGGAACAGCCGAAGCATCATGTCGTGGCGGTGGATTACGGGGCGAAGCGGAACATCCTGCGGTGCCTGGCCTCGGCTGGCTGCCGCGTGACCGTGGTGCCCGCGACGGCGACGGCGGAGGACATCCTGCGGCACAAGCCGGACGGCGTGTTCCTGTCCAATGGCCCGGGCGATCCAGCGGCGACCGGGGTGTACGCCGTTCCGGTGCTCCGTCAGGTGCTGGACAGCGGGGTGCCCATCTTCGGTATCTGCCTCGGCCATCAGTTGTTGGCCCTGGCTCTCGGCGCGAAAACCTACAAGCTGGAGCGGGGCCATCGCGGCGCCAACCAGCCTGTTAAGGATCTGGTCACCGGAAAGCTGCATATCACCAGCCAGAACCATGGCTTCGCCGTGGCTGCGGATACCCTGCCGGCGAACGCGAAGGTGACGCATGTATCGCTGTTCGATGGGTCCAATGAGGGAATCGCCAGCACCGACCGGCCGGCTTTCTCGGTACAGTACCATCCGGAAGCGAGCCCGGGGCCAAGCGATAGCCACTACCTGTTCGAGCGGTTTGTCGGGATGATGGAACGGCGGGTGTGAGATGGACGCCATCGCGCTGCTCCTGACCACAGTGTTCCATCACGTCATCAATGAGCCGAACATCGAGGCGGGATTCGCACGTTTCGAAGCGCTGACGGACCGGACCGTCGCCTATGACCTGTTCTGTCAGACCGTAGCCGACGGTGTGCGCGATGGTCTGATCCGCGAACCCGTACGCCTGCCAGAGGGCGCGCTACAGTGCCATTGGCATCTGGAACTGACCCCGGCTGGGGTCGCCGCGGCCAGAGCGCTGCTGCACGGCGCGGCCAGATAATTTGCCGTGCCGATGTTCGACGATTTCCTGCGACGCATCATGCCCGATTGGGCGCCCTTTTCCGTGAGTCATTGACCCATGCCCAAGCGCACTGACATCAAATCCATCATGATCATCGGCGCCGGCCCGATCGTCATCGGCCAGGCCTGCGAATTCGATTACTCCGGCGCCCAGGCCTGCAAAGCGCTCCGGGCCGAGGGCTACCGCGTCATCCTGGTCAACTCCAACCCCGCCACGATCATGACCGACCCCGGCCTGGCGGATGCGACCTACAGTGAGCCGATCACGCCCGAAGTAGTGGAAAAGATTATCGCGCGGGAAATGCCTGACGCCCTGTTGCCCACCATGGGCGGGCAGACCGCGCTGAACACCGCGATGCAACTCGCCGCGAACGGCGCGCTGGAGCGGCACGGCGTCGAACTGATCGGCGCCAAGGCCGACGTCATCGATCGTGCCGAGGATCGCCTCAAATTCCGCGACGCCATGGCCGAGATCGGCATTGAATCGCCCCGTTCCGCGATCGCCCACAGCATGGACGAAGCCCGCGCCGCTCTGGCGATGACCGGCCTGCCAGCCGTCATCCGCCCCAGCTTCACCCTCGGCGGCACCGGCGGCGGCATCGCCTATAACAAGGAAGAGTTCGAGCAGATCGTCGCCGGCGGCCTGGAAGCCTCGCCCACCACGGAGGTACTCATTGAAGAGTCCGTCCTCGGCTGGAAAGAATACGAGATGGAGGTCGTTCGCGACTGCGCGGACAACTGCATCATCATCTGCTCGATCGAGAACGTCGATCCGATGGGTATCCACACCGGCGACTCCGTCACCGTGGCGCCGGCGCTGACGCTGACCGACAAAGAATACCAGCGGATGCGCGACGCCTCGATCGCCTGCCTGCGGAAGATCGGCGTCGATACCGGCGGGTCGAACGTGCAGTTCGGGTTGAACCCCGCCGACGGGCGCATGGTCATCATCGAGATGAACCCGCGCGTTTCGCGTTCGTCTGCGCTGGCGTCGAAGGCGACCGGTTTCCCGATCGCCAAGATCGCCGCCAAGCTCGCCGTCGGTTACACGCTGGACGAACTGGCGAACGACATCACCAAGGTGACCCCGGCCAGCTTCGAGCCGACGATCGACTATGTCGTGGTGAAAATTCCCCGCTTCACCTTCGAGAAATTCCCCGGCACCCCGGCGCTGCTGACCACCAGCATGAAATCCGTGGGCGAGGCGATGGCGATCGGCCGGTCCTTCGCCGAGGCCTTGCAAAAGGGCCTCCGCAGCATGGAAACCGGCCTGTCAGGTCTGGATGCGGTCGATCCACCCGGCGATGGCGGCCCCGATGCCTTCCGCGCCGAGCTGTCCACCCCGCGGCCGGACCGGTTGCTGATTGCCGCCCAGGCCCTGCGCGCCGGCCTGACGGTCGAGGACATTCACGAGACAACGAAATTCGACCCCTGGTTCCTGCGCGAGCTCGAGCGCATCGTCGCCGCCGAACGGGATGTTGCCGCCGGTGGCCTGCCGCGCGAAGCCGGCGCGCTGCGCCGCCTCAAAGCGTTGGGGTTCTCCGACAAGCGCCTAGCTGAGCTGACCGGCACCTCCGAAGCCAGCGTGCTGCGCGCCCGTGCCGCCCTGGGTGTCGTCCCCGTTTACAAGCGCATCGACACCTGCGCGGCCGAATTCGCCTCCAACACCCCCTATATGTATTCGACGTTCGAAGGCGGCTACGGCGCGCCAACCTGTGAGTCGGACCCGACCGGCCGGACGAAAGTGATCATCCTCGGCGGCGGGCCGAACCGTATCGGTCAAGGCATCGAGTTCGACTATTGCTGCGTCCACGCCGCCTACGCCCTGCGTGACGCCGGGTTCGA
>JARLIN010000151.1 GCA_031291715.1 Rhodopila sp.
AAACGACCGTATCGTCCGCTACGCCCTGCCGACGAGTGGCATCGCGCCGACCGAAGCGCCACAGACGGTTGTGGCGGGACTGCCCCTGACCGGCGATCATCCTATGCATCCCTTCGCGATCGACGCGCAAGGCAACCTCTTTGTGGACCTGGGATCCGCAACAAATTCCTGCCAACGCGAGAACCGCATGCCGAACATGCCTGGCAACAAGCCCTGCACGGAACTGGAAACAAGAGGCGGCACCTGGCGCTACGACGCCAACAAGCTGGATCAACAATTCTCGCCGGCTGACCGTTTCTCCACCGGCCTACGTAACGGGGAGGGCATATCGTTCGATTCTGCCGGCCGGATCTTCGCGACGCAGCATGGCCGTGACCAGTTGTATGAGAACTTCCCCAACCTCTACAAACCGATACAGGGCGCCAATGAGCCGGCCGAGGAAGTGATCCAGCTGCGGCGCGGCGCCGACTTTGGCTGGCCGGAATGCTATTATGATTACGACCAGAAAAAACTCGTCTTGGCCCCGGAATATGGCGGCAATGGGGGCAAAGCCGTCGGCGTGTGCGCGGGCAAGCAAGGGCCGGTCGCGTCATTCCCCGCCCATTGGGCACCGAACGACATGGTCATTTACGGGGGCAGCCAGTTCCCGTCTGCCTATAAGGATGGCGCCTTCGTTGCCTTCCACGGCTCCTGGAACCGCGCGCCGGCCCCGCAGGGCGGCTACAACGTGGTGTTCCAGCCACTGGAAAACGGCAAAGCTTCCAAGCCTTTCGTGGTCTTCGCGGACGGCTTCGCCGGGGCGATCAAGCAGCCCGGCCGAGCGATGTATCGCCCGTCGGGGCTGGCGGTCGGGCCTGATGGGGCGCTGTATATCGCGGACGATCAGCGCGGCCGGGTCTGGCGTGTCACGTTCAGGGGCGGCAACAGGACGGCAGGGATAGCCTCTGCTGCGCCGACGCCTCCCACGACAGAGGCTTCAGCGTCCGGCAACGTCCTGCCGCCGGAGGGAATCCATCCGGACGCCGGCGCCGGTCCGCTTCCGATACCGCCTGGTGGGTCACCGGATCAGGTTGCTTTGGGCGATCGCATTTTCCACGGACAGGCCAGCGGTGGCACCTGCGCCGGATGCCACAGCACCGATGGCAAAGGGAGCTCTGTGGGTTCCGACCTGACGGACGGCAAATGGCTATGGAGCGACGGAAGCGTGCAGGGGATCATCCAGACGATCGACCATGGCGTGCCGAAACCGAAAGAGCACACCGGGGCGATGCCGCCCAAGGGCGGCGCACAGCTCTCCCAGGCCGATGTGGCCGCGGTGGCTGACTACGTGTGGGCGATCGGTCACCGGAACGCGCACTAACGGACGGAAACCGGGGGTGTTGGCACGCCGCGTCGGTCGCGGCGGCGCTTCGTCATTGTAGTACCAAGCGGCCGAAAGATGAAGTCGCAGCCATTACCCATCCGCCATGGCGCGGACTGGCGCCGGACCATGGCGAGGGCAGAGAGCCGACGTTGGCTGCCCAAGCCCCGGATATCCCATCCCTGGCCGGCTCAACGCTTCCGCGTCAAACACCCAAGGTGGGAGCCGTATGCGGGAATGCCGCCTGTACGGTTCTGTGCGGGAGGCGCCCAGTAACGGGCGTCCCTGCCGCGATTGACAAGGTCGGGCGATATTCCCGAACCTTGCCGCCTCCGAGCCAAACGGGCCGGGCCCGTCTTCCAACTCGATTGCCGTTGGGCTTCAATGGCGGACGATGCGATCTCTGGGCGATCATGGGCGTGTTGATGCATCGGAGGAAATTCATGCGGATCATCGCTTGCGCTCTGGTCATCGCTCTTGCGGCTTGCGCGATGCTGCCAGTCGCCGGCGTCCGACAAAGCACCGCGCAGGCCAGCAATGGCGGGACCATTACCATTCGGATGTCGGACTTCGTCTTTGAACCGGAGCATATTTTATTGAAGGCGGGCGTGCCGGTTCGTCTGCGCCTCGTGAACGAGAGCGGCGGTGGGCATGACTTCAGTGCTCCTGCGTTCTTCGCGGCCAGCAGCCTCCGGCCCGGCCCGTCGGCCCCCTCGAACGGTCAAATGGAAGTCGGGTCACATCAGACGGTCGAGATCGCCCTGGTGCCCCATACGCGGGGGACGTACCCGCTGGAATGCACACATTTTCTTCACAGTTTCTTCGGCATGCACGGCACGATCGAGGTGATGCCGTAGCGCGCAAGAGCGCGATCACCTCAGGTTGCATCAACCTGAGACGTGAACCGCCCTCTCAAACAACAAGCTTAGAACGTGCTCGCTTCAACCTGAAGCGAGCACGTTCTATGCACCGCGGGCACATGGCCGTCCGTCAGGGATAGCGGCAGACAGGGCCGGACGCTTAGGCGGAAGTTGGGTCGCAGAACCTGGGTAGGTCACGACTTTGCCATTGCCGATCCTTCGTGATTCCGGAATTGCATAGCGACGGCGCTTGAATCACGGGCAACTTCCGCAGCCTTTAATCGGGAGGGCGCACGGACTTCTCCGCATCCTCTGCGCGTCCATGGTGTGCGCGAAAACCGGGCAACAAATGTGTCCCATCATCCTTTGCCGGAACGCCGCAACCTGCTTCGACTCGGCGCTGCGGCGCTCATTCCTGAGATATTGCAGGAGCGCGGAATCTCCACGGAAGCAGTATTCGGGCGGGCCGGGCTCAGCCGGCGGTCGCTCGCGCAGCCCGACCTGATTGTTCCTCTCACTAGGCTAGGCCAAATATTCAAATCCGCCGTAGCGGCGACCGGTCAGGCGGAGTTCGGGTTACTGGTTGGCTTGCGGGCCGGGCCCCGACTTATCGATCCGGGCCAAGGCCCGACGCCGAGCGACACTCATGTGAGCGCGGCGTTGATGCGCGTTATCTCTCGACCGGCGATGTTCCCCAATGCGCTGGTAACTTTCAGCGTCTCGGGCAATACCTGCACGATCGGATGCGTCGCGCTGCCGCGCAACGCCATCGCGCGCGATTATCTGTCCGACTGCGTCATGGGATTTGCCGCTGGCACGCTTCGTGTCCTGTGCGGACCGCGTTGGCGCCCTTGGGGCTTTCGTTTCGACCATGGGCCGCCGCCCGATCCGTCGGGCTACGCGGCGCTTCTGCAGGCCCCGATATCGTTCGATGCGAACGTCACTGCCATGGAGTTCGATAGCGCCTGGCTCGAACGCGACTGTGCCTCTCCGCAAGGCCGCGCTTCCGGTGACGTCCACGAACGGCGGCTGCATCGAGACGTTGTAGGCGAAGTCCGTGGGGTTCTGGCCTCCTGGAACGCCGTTGACAGACCCTCGGCACCCGCCGTTGCCTCGGAGCTTGGGTTGCAACCGCGTACCCTCAATCGGCTGCTGGCGAGGACAGGCACCAGCTTCAATCGGGTGCTCGAAGACACACGATACGAGACCGCGCAGCGGATGCTCCGAGATCCCGCCGCACCTGTCGTGTCCATTGCCTGGTCGCTTGGCTATGCCGATGCCAGCGCCTTTTCCCGTGCATTCCGCCGATGGTCGGGCATGACACCGACTGAGTGGCGCAAGGAAGCGGAGTGCGGAGCGTTGTGAACGCGCATTGGTGATGGCTCTGGCCCAGGGTAGCGAAAATCTTCCGCTATCCGGGCACGATCGGCGCGAGGTGCCAAATCCGCATAGCGACCGCCCCGCGTCACGGCACAAAATCGCCCGATGCCGGCGGCGGTACGTAGCGTGCGGCCATCTCAAGGAGAAATCGCAATGACGACCAGGTTGGTTTGCATGGCCGGAGCCGCTGCGGTGGGCTTGTTCGTTGCATCCGCCGCGATTGTGGGTCCGCATTTGTCCTCACGCGCGTTCGCCCAGGCCTCGGACATCGCGGGCATCGCACACACGGAAACCGTATCCGCACGCGCGACCGTCAAGACGGTTGACCTGCCAACCCGGACAGCCACGCTTGAGACGTCCGACGGCAAGACCATCGTTCTAAAGGTTGGAGATCAGGTCCAGAATCTGCCGCAAGTGCATCCCGGCGATACTGTCATTGCCCATTTTTACACCTCATCGGCTTACGTGCTCGCGCCGCCAGGGACAAAGCTTCCGGATAACTCCTTGACGATGGCCGGTGTGCGCGCGGCACCTGGCGAGAAGCCGGGCGGCGCGGTCGGGACCAAGATGGTGGTCACCGGACTGGTCGTAGGCGTTGATCCCACATCGCACACCGTTTCCCTCGTCAATCCCGCCGGCGGGCCGGTTCGGACGGTCAACGTGGTCACGCCGGAAGGGCAGCAAAGCATGAAGCTGATCAAGGTCGGCGATACCATCACCGCGATCATCACCGACGCTGTGTTGGTCGGCGTGGAGCCGGCGTCATGAGCCACTTTGCCTGAACTGTGTCGTTTCAAAAGGATTTTCGCCATGACGCTCGATCAAACCAAGTTCGTTCCGGCTGTTTGCCACCGCGGGTATGACGGAATGCGCGGCTCCGCCCGAACGCGACGTGCGATTTTTGGGCTTGCTGTTGTCGCCCTGTTGCCGTTTGCCGGATGCTCTTCGTCGCAGAACATGGATCAACAATCTCTGAACGGGATGCCGCCTGACGGGACCGTGGACATGAACCAGGTGCAGGCGGCCTTTATCGGCAGTGGCAGCGGCGGCAGCGGGACACTGTACTTCCGCGGCCGGAGCTACCCCTTCGCGGTGGGCGGCCTGGGAATTGGCGGGATCGGTGCCTCGACGATCAATGCCCAAGGGGAAGTATATAGCCTGCACAACGTCCTCGACTTCCCCGGGACGTATGCTCAAGGCCGTTACGGCTTCGTGGTCGGTAGCACGAGCGCAGGCGATCTGTGGCTCAAGAACGAAAAAGGCGTCATCATGCACCTGAAGGCAAAGCGGACCGGCCTGATGTTGAGCCTGGGTGGCGATGCCGTTGTGATCTCGATGCAGTAGGCAGGATAGCCTGACATGACCCCCGCTAAGTCTTTGTCTGAGTTACTGGGGCCTGGGTTACTGGGTCTGTGAGGGCTTGGAATGTGCGCCGGCAGAGTAGCCTTGCTCATAGGCTGCCTGCTGGTTCTTTTTGACTGAGTCATATATCAACCCGGCGGCCAGTCCGGCTCCCGCCCCCGCGATCGCACCGAGCCCGGCGTTGCCGCCAATGGCCCCGAGCACGGCCCCGGTACCGGCGCCGATCGCTGTGCCGGACAGGGCACGTTGCTGCGTGCTGGTCATGTCCGAGCAACCGGCCAGACCAATGCAGACCAGGAATACAGCCCGTGAATTCATGGAAGCACTCCTATTGTCACTTGCCGCGGCCGCAAGGAAATTGCTTCACCAGGTAGGCAGCGATGCCATCCGCGGGAGCCAGACTTTTTTGGTCCGGATTCGTATCGGCCCATTGTACGAAGCCGGCGATCGCATCAGCGCGGCGGGGGGCGAGGTCGGGGACGCAGAAGATACGACGCGGCTTCGCTCGGTTTTCTTCTTCCAGCACGCGATAAACCCCCACGACAAAACCGTGACAGAAGTTGATGGCTGCCGTGTAGTACCGGTCTGTCGTGGCGGCCTCGCAGAGATCCACCAGGTCGCCCGTCGTTCGGACAAGAAAATTGTCTTCGGTGATCGCGGCATTCCCGCTGGCCGGCAGCATCGCGACACAGAGCGCCCAAACGGAAATCCCGGCGGCAAACAAATTCGATCTGTTACACAAGCTTGGCATCATGCGCTCCTTCCTCGTCGATAGCCGGCCGAAAGGCAGGATTGGTGGGAAGGTAGCACCCGTACGACGTCTGACTATGCAAGTTTGACCATTTTGGCGAATTGCTTCGGACGGAATTTCGCGACCCGGCTGTTCGCGCCGAACATGGTTTGCCAATTTCGCATAGACTCCACCTGCGTCATCACGCATGCGACAGAGCTTGTTCTGGTCCGGATAAACGATGGCCGCGTTCAGCCTTTGCTCCAACGAAGCTTATAGTCATCTGTTCATTAGAGACCACGCCAGGAGATAGGCGCACATGGCCGTGACATCAATGTGGCTCGCCCACCTTGCTCTACCTACGCTGCTCTGCGCGGCAATGATCAGCGTCCCGCCTCGCGCAGTCTTTGGGGCCGACACAGTCACCGAGCAGGATGCGCACGCGATCGGTGTCTCGGCGTACGTGTATTTTTATCCGCTGGTCACAATGGATATCACGCGAAAGCAGTTGACCAACGTCTCCAGCCCCGCGGGCCTGCAAACCCCGATGAATACATTTGCCAACGCCGCTGAATATCCGACGGCGGACATGAAGGTCGTGGTCCGGCCGAACTTTGACACTCTGTATTCCAGCGCCTGGCTGGACCTGACCAAAGAGCCGATGGTCGTATCGGTTCCGGATACGCATGGCCGCTATTATCTGCTGCCGATGCTCGACATATGGACCGATGTTTTCGCCTCCCCCGGATGGCGCACGACTGGGACCCAGGCGGGCGATTATGCCGTGGTGCCGCCGGGCTGGACTGGTTCGCTGCCGGCCGGCGTGACCCGCATTGATGCACCCACACCCTATGTCTGGGTCATCGGTCGAACGAAGACCGACGGGCCAGCCGACTATGCCGCAGTCCACCAGATCCAGGCGGGATACAAGATTACGCCAATCTCCCAATGGGGTAAGGCCGTTGCGCCGGTCGTCGGCACCGTCGATCCCGGCATCGATATGAAGACGCCGCCCAAGACTCAGGTCGACACCATGCCGGCCGGCAAGTTCTTCGCCTACGCCGCCGAGGTGTTGAAATCGCAGCCGCCGCATATCACGGATGAGCCGATCCTGGCGCAGATGCGGCGGATCGGGATCGAGCGCGGCAAGAGTTTCGCAATCGACAAGCTTGACCCGGCGATCAAGACCGCGCTGGAGACTGTGCCCGAGGACGCCATGAAATTGATGGCGTGGAAGGTCCGCAGCATCGCCCGTGTTGAAAATGGCTGGTCGATGAACACCGACACCATGGGTGTCTATGGCAATTACTACTTGAAGCGTGCGATCGTGGCGCAGCTTGGTCTCGGCGCGAACTTGCCTGAGGACGCGATCTACCCATTGAACCTCGCCGATGAGACGGGCAAGCCGCTGGATGGTTCGAACGCTTACATCCTCCATTTCGAAAAAGGTGGCACGCCGCCTGTCGACGCCTTTTGGTCGATCACACTGTATGACCCCGAGGGGTTCCAGGTGGGCAATGTCCTCAACCGGTTCGCCGTCAGTAGCTGGATGCCATTCAAATACAACCCAGATGGCTCCCTGGATCTCTATTTCGAGAACGAACGGCCCGGCGCCGACAAGGAAGCGAACTGGCTGCCGGCGCCGAAAGGGCCGTTCAATCTCACCATGCGCCTCTATGCGCCGAAGAGCGACGCGCTGACCGGCAAGTGGAATCCCCCGCCGGTGATGAAGGCAGCCGCGCCACCGACGTTATCGCCGCAATAAAGGAAAACCTTTGTCTTTTACCGCCGGCAGGCGCACGGCTGTGCTAGATCTACGGGCGAGATCGCCTCGGTCCGGGGCCATGCAAGCCCGGGGGTCATCCAGTGAATGAAATCCGGCACTCCGTGGCTGGGGGCGGAGCCGTTCTCGGACTGATGTCATCGGTGCTCGCCCGCCGGTGCAAAGGCCAAGTTTGAGTTCTGTCCGGTTGCTTGGCCTCCCGTGCCTCCGTTTGGGCAAACGTCTTATCATCATACAACCGCGTCTCGTGCGGCATTGCCGCGCCAGGAAGAAGGTTCTCCGCAATGAAACACGTTCTGCTGCTGGCCGTGTCCGCGCTTGGCCTCCTGGCCCTCGCCGCATTGGCAACGCCCCAGCCCGGTCATGCCGCTGCCTGCGCCAACGGCGTCTACCGCGCTGGATGTGCCGGGCCCAACGGCGCGGCTGTTGTTCACAAGTCTCCGCCTCCGCCGCCCAGGACCGTCAATTGCGCCAACGGTGTTTACCGCGCCGGATGTGCCGGGCCGAACGGCGCAGCTGTCGTCAAGAAATATTGAGCCAGACTTTCCGCGGCGCCGCCGGTTTGCGACAGCCCTTGTTGGTCCTCGCTCAGGTGGAACAACGGGGGCAACACACATCCCGCGAAGTCGCTGGACGTCCAGGAGCATCCGGCTGGCAGCCTGCCTGATACGACCAACCGGCGGAAAGCGTCACGCTCCGCCCCTCGCCGGGTGGTAAGGCTCGGTCCGGCCTCGGCTGATTCAAGGGCCGAGATAGCGGTGGAGACGACCCTCGGCTTGCCAGTTTCGCATAGCCTTTTTTCTGGTCGTGCGGCATAAAGGCTACGGCGTTGGACGCATGACTGCGTGCCTATACTTGGCTGATTCGGTGCGATCGGGACAAGGAACCAGGCTAATATGCATGACGCGTTCCAATATGCGTGACGTTCTCATAGCATTATCGAAATGAGCGAAACCGAACACCAGACCCTGGAGCGCGCTTCGGTTCGCCGGTCGCGACGTTTACCCGTGATCTGGGCGATACCGATCATTGCCATTGCGATCGGTGCGTGGCTGGCCTGGGACACACTCTCCAAGGAAGGCCCTCGGATTGTTGTGTCATTCGAAGACGCCGAAGGCCTTCAGGTCGGACAATCTCAGCTCAAGTTCAAAGACATCACCCTCGGCACCGTCAAGAGCCTCGACTTTACGGCGGACCGCCGGCACGTGCTGGTTACCATCGCGACGACCGCCCAGGCGGATCCGTTCCTGACCACCGGAACGCAATTCTGGGTGGTGAAACC
>JARLIN010000152.1 GCA_031291715.1 Rhodopila sp.
CCGCGCCCAGGCTGGGGCGGCTGGTCAACCGGATGATGCCGACGGACCGCTGTGAGGCCTGGCGTTTCGGATCCGGTGCGCTGATGCGGAACCTCGCCGGACGCGGCTTGCTGAAATAGGCAACCCCGCGTTCCTGAAGGAGAAAGAGCACAAGGTCTCGCAAGATTGCCGCTGATCCTCGTATTCGCGGTACTTATTTCGGGCATCGCCTACAGCGCCTCCAACGGCGTCTGGCCGGCGCTGTATGGGGAAATGTCCGACACAAGCGGGCGCCTGCCGTCGGCGCACCTCCGCAGGCGTTCGACAGGCGTCCGATAACCCTTGACGACAGGTGTCGTCCGCTGAGGGTTATATATGTGGCGCAACACTAAACACCGCCGCCGGGTAGAGGCCTGATCCGTGACCGCAGCCCATATGCTTGCCGCCGCGATCGATCCCGTTGCCCGGGCGGTCGTCAACCAGATCCCCGGCGCTGCTCTCGGTGTCGTAACGACAGCGGGCGACCGCGCCGTCGTCGCTTTGGGTCAGGCACAGCGTGAGCCGCATCCCGCACCAATGCAGCGCGGCACGTGGTTCGACCTTGCGTCTCTCACCAAGGTTCTGTTCACGACGCCCACGATCCTGCGCCTGGCGGCGCGGGGACGCATCGCACTGGATGACAGGCTGACCGTAGCGATCCCGGACCTGCGGCAATACAATCCCGAGGCAATGGAGCGGCGTCTGACATTCCGCCAATGCCTCAGTCACCAGACCCATCTGCCCGCGGTCGAACCGCTCTACACATATGGTCAGGACCCATCGACGTTGCGCGCCTTCATCCTGCAGCGGGTGTGGCAGGAAGGGCCGCCGGTCTATTCCGACATCAATTTCATGCTGCTGGGCATTGCCATCGAGCGGCTGACCGGATGCCCGCTCGGCGAGCAGCCACTGCCGTCTGGACTGACGTTTCGCCCGGACCCGGCCGAAACCGCGGCAACCGAGCGATGCACCTGGCGTGGCCGCGTAATGCGCGGCGAAGTGCATGATGAGAACGCGTTCGCCCTGGGTGGCGCCGCTGGCCATGCCGGGCTGTTCGGCACAATCGACGGTCTACTCGATGTCGCGCAGGGCCTGCTGCGGGACGTCGAGCCGGGCTTGGCCGGGATCCGTATGAGGCAGACGGCAACACGCACCCTGGGTTGGGAAGCGCGGCATGAGGGATGGTCCGGCGGCGACGCCTGCTCGGACGAAACCATCGGTCATACGGGCTTCACCGGCACCGGATTGTGGATCGATTTCCGTCGCGGGGTCGCCTGGTCGCTCCTGACCAATCGCGTGCATCCGACACGCCACCGGGACACCGGCATCGGGGAACTGCGCCGCCGGGTGGGTGATCTCATCGTCGGTGGAGCAACGTGAGCAGCAGGCGATGGAGAGGCCGCGCGGCAGCCATTGTATTGCTGTTCGGCTCGCCGGCCACGGGCGTGACGGCGTCGATGGATGATCTGCTTCGCGCCTATCCGGACGCGCTCGCAGGGTTCGACGGTTCCGACCTGATCTGGCGCGACGGCACCCGCATGCCGGTTGGAGACAATCGGCCTGACAAGAGTATGGAGGAACAGCTCCGGGATGGCTCAATTCTCGATCAGCTGAGATTGGTGTACCCGGCGGGCGCAGCGCTGCTGCCGGCGCCGCAGGAAGATCCCGGCCGCGTTCGCAGCCGGGCGTTCTTTGACAAGATGTATGGGGATTGCAGGGCGGGCGAGGTCGCGCCGAAGCTCGTGCATGTGGTCTGGCTGCCAAGGACCTGGGCGCATACCGTCAGCATCACCTCCGTCAACGGCATAGATCGGCGGCTGGCCGCGATCTCCCGTGAGCTTGATGCGTTGCCTGCGGAGGACAAGAAATATCTCTATCCGCTGGGTGGGACCTATGATTGTCGGTCTGTCACCGACACGGGTCAGACCAGCATGCATGCCTGGGGCGCCGCGATCGACATCAACCCAGCCTATTCGAACTACTGGTTGTGGCGCCGGTCCGCCAGCGGCTTACCTGCCTATTTCAACCGCATCCCGCGAGAAATCGTCGCGGTCTTCGAACGACATGGCTTCATCTGGGGCGGAAGGTGGGCGCATTTTGACACTATGCACTTCGAGTACCGACCGGAGCTGCTGGGCTACGACCCCCAAACGGAGAAGTAGTCCGATGAACAACGCCAAAGGATCCATTTCAAAAGCGGCTCTGCGGACGGCATCGTAACGGTCATCACATAGCCGACGGACGGGCCACTTACGGCACCGCAATGGTGCGCGACCGGCGCCGACAATCCTGCTGGTGTCTCTTGGCTCGGTGACAGATCGCCTGCTGATACCAGTCTGCTGCCGATCGGCCCTTTCAGACGCCACGCACCGCTATCTCTTATCGCACATAGCGCACCTGGAGCACGACGAACCAGTCGTAGCGGGAGTCCAGAACGGTGCCGTCCGGTTCGGCGAGGCGGCCGTCCGATGAGACCGGGATATGCTTCATCGTCACCGCGTGGTCGACATTCCCCCCAACCACGCTCAGGTCGCCCCCCTGGGGCCCCGCCACAACGATGTCGCAGTGCGCCGGAAACGCCCGCGCCGGAAGTCTGTCGAAACGCATGCGCTTGGCCCGATCACGGCCGGTGCAGATGATGTCCCCAAGCGCCGGCGCGTATTCGCTTGGGCGCCGTGCCGTAACCACCCAGCCCTGCTCGCGGCCCAAGGCCTGTCGCGCGGCGGCGTTGATGTAGACATAGTGCGACCTCGCATACGGAAAGCGATCGCCGGCGCCTGCCGTACGCATTACGTAGGATATGAACGCGGCGGACCATGCGAAATAGTCATCTTCATCGGCGCTGAACTCAGTTCCTTCGGCGTCGTGCTTGCCGGTCCATGCGGCCTCCGGCCGGTCGGCGTTCTGGCCCAGCCACCAGTACTCGCCAATTCGCTCCCACATCCCGGGCATCCGCTCGGGCATAAGGTCGGCAGGCTGTGGCGGACGTGTATGAGGCGGATCGTCATCGACGCGTTGACCGAAAGCAAGCCATTCGCGCATCGCGATCGCCACGACGTCAGCCCGGGTCAGCGGCTCGTACGGCACGCGCGCGAAATCAGGCACATGATACAGTTCAGGGGTTGTGAGCGTCGGCGCAACCGAGGGAGATGGCCCTTCATCAGGTGGGTTCGTGGCGCAGCCTCCGAGCGCGAGCAATGTCGCCATCGGGAAGAGAACGCTTCGCATCGGTGTCCTTCGGCTTTCGGCCACTCCACGGTTAAGTTAGCCTTCGGTCCAACCGTCCTGCAACGGGGAGATCGCCGGGGCGCCTGCCACAACCCTCTCAGGCGGTTGATGATAGTTGTGTGAGTTGGCTCCAGCCGCCTGAATCCCTGATCCGGCAAGGCATCTGTCCCTGGTACGATCGTTGCCGGAACGACGGGCAACGCAACCCGCTCCAGCGGATCACCTTCGAACACCGCCCCAGCGCGCAGCGGTTCGACACGAGAAAGAAACGGAATCCCGTCGTCAGCAGATGCTATCGGAAGTTGCGATCATACACCCGCCCGATACGCGGGCGCTGAAGCGCGCCATCAATCCGGCTACGTGTCATGGTTGTGACCCAATTGGCCGTTGCAAGGGCCTTGAGGACGGGCAATTCTTCCGCTCAGATTACGGCCCAAATGGGAAGTGTGTGGGGTCAAACGTCCTCACACGGCGTCAAGGCTGAGCAGCTCGTGCAAAAAACGGAGCGGGACCATGCCAAAATCCTACGATACCGCAACGGTCGAGCTTGCGATGACGCTCAGCACGCTCGCCTACGTCGACGAGAACAGGATTGCCTCGCAGGAGCAGATGATCAGCGAAATCAACGCTGGTCTGGACGAAGCAGGATACAACTCCTGGCAGGTCGCCTGGGGACCGGCCCTGAACGCCGACCGCAGCAATCTGATGTACGCTGTGTGGAACAGCGAAACGGGCCAATGTGCGGTCAGCATACGCGGCAGCGATTTTTCGTTCTGGCTGAATTGGCTCGAAGACCTCGCAGCGATCAGACTGGTGCCCTACAATGAGTTCGTCCCAACCGCCAGCACGACCGCGCAGATCGCGTTCGGTACCGCCGTCGGCCTCAGGCAGATTCTGGCGATGCATGACGGAACGAAAAGCCTTGAGACATTCCTGACCGCAGCCCCCGAAGGGACGCCGATCCTGATTACCGGGCACAGCCTGGGCGGCTGTCTCGCCTCGGCCCTCGCGCCCTGCGTGGCGAGCTGGATGGGCAGCCCGTCCAGCCTGTCCGTCTATACGATCGCCGCGCCTTCGCCGGGCAACGACGACTTCGCCACCTACTACAACACGCTGTTCACCGTTCAATCAGGCCACAGCACGGCTTTCCGATTCTTCAACAGCCTGGATGTGGTGCCCAATGCCTGGGCAAGCCTCAACACGGTCGAGACATACTACCCGCCTCTGGTCCCCTGCCCCGCCGACATCAGCAATATCGTCGGCCGCGCTGAAAATGCCGTGGGTGCGAAATACTGCCAGCTCGGAGAGCTTGCGGCGGGTAGCGCAATCGAACTACCCGGCACCATCATCACGCCGCTTGGTGCGTACCGAGGCCGCCTTGGGCTCAATCCTTTCGAGAATGCGCTGTTTCTGTGGGAGGCCGCCCAACAACATGCCTGCACGACGTATCAGGCGTTGTTGCAGACGCCCTTTACGGTTCCGACGATCGGCAAGGTCAAGCGGGCGCTTGCCGCGTTGGAGAAGTAATAAGGGGAAGGGCTTCCCGCCCCTCATGCCGCCATTGTGCAGCGGATGACTGCGGCAGATAGGCCCCATTTCATCAGTGCCCTAGTTTTCCTGGGACATTCCTGAATTTCGCACCGCGCGGGAGTCACGGTAGCGGAGTGCATCGACCAGCAGGGCGAAGGCTGGCGTATGTTGCCGGCGGCTTGGGTAGTAGAGGTGGTAGCCTGAAAACGGCGGACACCAGTCGGCGAGCACGCGGATGAGGCGTCCAGTGGCGAGGTGAGGCTGCACCTGGTCCTCGGGCAGATACGCCAGACCGAACCCGGCCACTGCCGCGTCGAGAATCAGAGTGGTTCCGTTCAACACAAGCTGCCCCTCAACCCGCACCTTCAACTCGCGCCCATTTTTTTCGAATTCCCATGCGTAAAGGCCACCATAGGTCGGCAAGCGGAGATTGACGCAGTTATGGGCTGTGAGGTCCTGCGGTGTCTTAGGCCGCTTCCGCGTTGTGAAGTAGGACGGCGCACCGACGACCGCCATGCGCATGTCTGGCCCGATGCGCACGGCAATCATGTCCTTCGCGACCTGCTCGCCGACGCGAACGCCAGCGTCATAACCTTCGGCAACGATGTCAATGAGCCCGTAGTCGAGGACGAGTTCCACCTTGATGTCAGGGTAGTTCGGCAACAGCTTCACCAGGGCGGGCGAGAGGACTGCCTCCGCTGCATGCTCGTGCGTCGTGATCCGGATTGAGCCGGTGGGCTTGTCACGAAGCTCGCTCAGCGCGGCCAGCTCGGCGTTGATCTGCTCGAAATGTGGGCCGACGGTGCGGAGCAGGCGTTCGCCCGCTTCAGTCGGCGCGACGCTGCGGGTGGTGCGAGTCAGCAGCCGAAGGCCCAGCCGTTCCTCAAGTCCACGGATGGTCTGACTGAGCGCGGGCTGCGAAACGCCGAGTTGCGCTGCCGCCCTTGTGAAATTGCGGGCCTTCGCAACCGCGAGGAAGGCGATCAGATCGTGGAAGTTCTCCCCAGCCATTCATAAGACCCGCCTATAGGTTCATGCGGATCTTAGCGTCTAATCGCTGGGCTGGGAGGCGCTAAATTGGCGGCCATCGGCATCAGAATAAGTGCCGGGACCTTCTGATCGAACAGAAAGAGGCAATCCAATGGAAATAAAAAGAAGCGGTTCACAGCCCTCCGGCAAAGGACCGGCGGACTGGTTTACTGGTACTGTCCGTATTGATCCCCTGCTCAGCCCACCTGAACCGGCGCGCGTGAGTGGCGCCAGCGTCACCTTCGAGCCCGGCGCGCGCACGGCATGGCACACCCATCCGCTCGGTCAGAGCCTGATCGTTACGGCTGGCTGCGGCTGGGTCCAACGTGAGGGCGGACCGGTCGAGGAAATCCGTCCGGGCGATGTGGTCTGGTTTTCGCCGGGTGAGAAGCACTGGCACGGAGCCACGGCAACCACGGCCATGACGCATATCGCCATCCAGGAAAAGCTCGACGGCAAGGCCGTCGACTGGATGGAAAAGGTAAGTGACGATCAGTATCGGCGGTGAGACCGGAAAAGCCATGACCCAAGGTATTAAGGACAAGGTGGTCGTCATCACCGGCGCAAGCAGCGGCCTTGGAGAAGCCGCTGCTCGGCACCTTGCTCAGCACGGCGCCAAACTGGTGCTGGGTGCGCGGCGTCTCGAAAGGCTTCAGGCACTCGCCAAGGCGCTTTCGCTGGGCAATGACGCGGTCGTCCAGACCGATGTGACCCAATACGAACAGGTCAAACGTTTGGTGGATCAAGCGGTGCAGTCTCATGGACGCGTCGACGTGATCCTCAACAATGCGGGGCTGATGCCGTTTTCGCCTCTTGAGCGATTAAAGGTGCAGGATTGGGACCGCACCATCGATGTGAACCTCAAGGGGGTGCTCTATGGCATCGCCGCTGCGCTGCCGCACATGAAGGCTCAGAAGAGCGGGCACATCATCAACGTTTCATCCGTTGCAGGCCACAAAGTGGGGCCGGCGGGTGTCGTATACGCCGCAACAAAACATGCGGTGCGCGTGATCTCGGAGGGACTGCGGCAGGAGGTGAAGCCATACAACATTCGGAGCACCGTGATCTCGCCGGGCATGGTCGCGACCGAACTCGTTGACAGCATCACCGAACCCGACATCGCGGAGAATATACGCAAACGTTACGAAGGCGCGGTTTCCGCCAAGTCTTTTGCAAGCATGGTGGCATTCGCCATCAGCCAGCCGGAAGACGTGGATATCAACGAAATCCTGTTCCGACCCACAAGCCAGGAATACTGAGGAATGCCCCACGTAATCGTAAAGCTCAATTCCGGAAGATCTGAGCAGCAAAAATCCAAAATAGCTGAAGAAATCACGAAAGCCGTCATGGCTAGCGCGCAATGCGCAGAGCTGTCCGTGTCAGTGAGCATTGAAGACGTTGAGCCGGACGACTGGGTCGAGAAGGTCTATAAGCCAGATATTACCGGAAACTGGGATAAACTATACAAGAAGCCTGGATACAACCCTCTTTAATAATCCAGAATCCGACTGATGATCCCGCTGCCGTCTGGACTTGGCCGGGCGGCAGCGCAAGGGGCGCCAGACGCCGGCCGAGGGTCAGTCTCGGCTACTGTTGATCATGCGCCCGCCCGATGCGCCTCCGCCAGCGCACCGAGGCTGGTAAACCGGAAATCATATCGCACATCCGCGGACACCGGCGCCGTCGCGCCCCAGCCGCCCGCGTCGTGCCGCCGGTCGATCCATGCCGAAGCCAGCCCGACTGCGTTCGCCGGCGCGTGGTCATGGAACAGGCTCTGCGCCACGTGCAGCACTTTCTCCCGCGCCACGCCCTGCGCCCGTAACCGGTCCAGCAGATAAGCGAAATTCCGCGGGTCCGGCTTATAGGAACCGATATCCTGCGCCGTGTAGATCGCATCGAACGTGACCCCCAGACGCTGATTGGTCGCCTGGAAACTCGCCCGATCGACGTTGGAGAGGATCACCAGCCGGAAGTGCTGCTTCAGGTACCGCAGCGCCTCCGTCGTGTCGGGAAATGCCGGCCAGTCTCCGATCGACCCGCCGAACCGCGCGTCCTCCGCCGGGTCCCGCGCCACGCCCCATTCGGCCGCGAGGTGCCCGTGTACCTCTGCCAGCAGATCCGAGTACGCCATCGCCGGCGTCAGCGCCTGCTGGCGGGACTCATGGCGGGCGAAGGCTTCCAGCACCTCGTCCCGCGACAATCCGCCTCCCGCCCGCGCCAGCAACGGCGCCAGAGCGGCGTACAGCCCGCTCTCCCAATCGATCAGCGTGCCGTAGCAATCGAAGGTCAGGACATCGAAATCCGAAAGCTTCATGGCAGCTTCGCCCAGTCGCCGATCGCGGCCGAGCGATGCAGCCAGGCGCGCACGCCGGCCGGGTCGCCGAACACGGCATCGACCCGATACCCCGCGCCGCCCAGCTTGCGCGCCTCGCGCATTCCATCCTCATCCGTCACGTCGTAACCAATGAACACCGGCAGCCGTCCGGCGAATGGTGCCCGCTCCATCAGCACTGTCACGGCACCGCCCTTGTCGGCGCCACGCGGCCGAACCTCCCACAGCATATGCGCCGGATGCAGCTGGAATGCGGGCGATGTATCAACCAGAGCGCTCAAGGCCGAGCGGAACACCTCCCCGGCCTCCGGGGCGGCCAGGCGGTAGTGCAATCCGAACCCGCGCGCCTTGCGTTCCAGCAGCGCGCCGGGAAATGACCGGACCAGCGCTTCAGCCGCGTCCAGCCAGGTCCCCGGCGGCGACGGGAGATCGGGCCGCTCGACAGGACCGCCAACCGCATGACGGACTGCCCCGCCATGCTCCCCCGCGACCGCGCCGGGCGCATCGCCAAACAGCCTGTCCACCGTCTCCACCGGCCGCCCGGTGACGATCGCCAATGCCCCACCCAGCGCATCGCGCAGCGCAACCAGCGCCTCCGGCAGGTCGGCGGGCACAACCACGGCATCCGGCGTCGGCGCCAGGTCGATCAGCGTGCCATCCATATCGAGCATCAGCGCGGCGCGATGGAACGGCGGCAGCGCGTCCATGGCTCAGGTGCAGCCGGTCACGCGGAGGTCATAGATCGGATGCTGCATCATCGACACGGACGGCTCGTCCGCCAGCATCCAGCCATCGAACCCCGGCGAGTCGGGATGGCTGTCGGTCACATCCAAATACGCCGCGGCGTCCGCCGGCTGATCCGGTGGCCTCACGACACAGGCCTTTGCCGTGATCGTCAAAGATCCGAACGTCGCCGATTGCCCGACCTTGATCGTCAGCGCTGTCGCCTGCGCGTTCACCTTGTCCAGGGCCTGCAGCTTCACCGCGCCCGCCGGCACCCAGACATTCGGCCGGTCGAAGGTCGCCGGGGGTGATGCGGGGGCCGTGGGCGACGCCTGTCCCTGAACACCCGGTCCGGGATCGTTCGGCGAAGCCGGAGGTTGCGCTTCCGGAGGCGCCCCCTCCTGCTGCTGCCACTGCTGCTGAAGCGGCGGCAAAGGTGTCGCCTGGATCGGTGCATTCTGCGCCCATGCGGAAACGGCCAGCGTCAACCCCGCCGCGGCGAGCCAGACCGCCCTCATGTGACGGAGCGCTTCGGCGATTCCAGGCCGGCCACGATATCCGCGAGGATCCGCCGCATCGCCTGCTCGTCCACACCCATCAGAATCGCATCCTCGAACGCGTCCCGCAGCACCTGCGACACTTCGGCATAATTCTCTGCCAGCATCTTCAGCTTTTCCCGGCATCCCACGGAATTGCCATCCAGGCCAGGCCAGCTGGTGGGGGCCGGGGGGATCATTTGGAGAGCGGAGCCAATGCCCCGCTGCCCCCCTGCTGGCCACCGCCTTGCTGCGCGTTGTCGCCCGATTTGGCGCCGGCCTTGCTATCCATCGCGCTGGTCAGGTTGGTGGCGCTGAAGATGAACTTGCCCAGAAGCTCCTCAAGGCTGATCGAGGACTGTGTGACCGTGATCGTCTGACCGGGCTTCAGGTCGGTCTCATCGCCGCCCGGTGACAGCGAAACATATTTCCCGCCAAGCAGGCTTTCGCTGGTGATCGCCGCCCCGGTGTCCTTCGGCAGCTGGATGTCGTCCCGCACTGTCATCGTCACGACCGCGACAAAGGTTTTCGGGTCAATCTGCTCATCCGTCACCGTGCCGACCTTCACCCCGGCGATGCGGACGTCGCCGCCCACCGCGAGCCCATCGATATGGTCGAATCTGGCCAACAACGTATAGCCCGAACCCGTGGTCCGGCCGGAATGCGCGACAGCGTAGGCGAGGAAAGCCAGCGTGACCACCAGCACAACCGCACCGGTCAGGGTCTCCGCAACACCATGGCGGCCCATTCTGATGCTAGCTCGGGGTCCAGGCTTCGTAATCGCCCGTGGCGCGGGCCCGATGCCCACCCTCATAGTCATGCCCCGGCGGCCGGTAGCTTAGCGGTGTGCCGGTCGCGTTCGCCATATGCGGCTTCTGCCATGCCTTGCGGCCTGTGTCCGGCAGAGGTGCTTCGGTCGTGTAGTGCAGCCACGAATGCCACTCCGGAGGTACCGCACTGGCTTCCACCGCGCCGGCGTACACCACCCAGCGGCGGTTGCGTAGGCTGCCCGGCCGCTGCCGCTTTTCCTCGAAATAGACGTTGCCAGTCGCATCCGAGCCGACCTGGCGGCCCTTCAGTTTGGTGAATAGCCATGTGCCGATATTCATGACGCAACATATACGCAGGCTCCGGCATTTGGTCCACCCACCGTAACGCAAGGCACGGCCATCGGTTCGGCACCCCGAAATTTTCGACCGACTCGAATTATCCCCAAGATTTTGCGTATCAGGGGTGCTTTCGGCACAAAATAGGCTACCAGAGCGCCGCGGCCTCTCATAACATCATGGGCATGAAGACCTCCCGGATATCGCCCCATCGGACCTGGCATGGCGTGCGGATGCGCCGAACCGAGGCTTCGTCTGATCCCGATTCATCGCTGCGTTCCGTCACCCTCCCCGCATCGTGGGACGACTCGGCCGCCGCCGCGCTGGCGGCCCTCGCCCCGGGCAGCGGTCCGGTGACTCTGGCCGGTGCCGCCCAGGCGTGGATCGCGCCGATCGCGGCCGCCGCGGCGAACGCCGGCCTGGACATCCCCTTAGCCGATCGGCTGCACCGGCTGCTGCTGCTGCGACGTGGTGCGCCGACGGACGCCGTGTGGCGCCTGGACTCCGCGGACGGGCCGGGCTTCGTTCTGAACCTGCCGGCGTTTCTGGACAGCGACGGTCAGCTCGATCTCGCGGACTTCGCCGAGGCTGTCGAAACCGCCGTCATCGCGCTTGGCTTCGCGGCGCCCCAGGCACGGGATATCGATGTCGGCATGGCTGACCTCGCCGGCCTGCTGGCGGCGCTGGGGATCGACTACGCGTCGGACGCCGCGCGCGACATCGCCCGGTGTCTGGCCGCCATCCTGCGCGGCAGGGCGGATGCAGCTTCGGGACGTTTGGGACGGTTGAGCGGGCCGATGCGGCCATCTGCGTTCGACTGGCCCACACCGCCGGTTCATGCGCCGGTACGCGGCTTGCCGGAAGCCGCGCGCGCCGCCCGGCAGGCCGCCGCCGGCATGGAAGGCCTCCGCCACCGCGCCACCACCGCCGTCGCCCGCCCCGGTTTGGCCGAGGCGCTCCTCGGCTGCGAAACCGGCGGCATCGCACCTGCCTTCTCCGCCATCGGCCATACCGGCGGCCTGACCCGAGCGGCCCGCGCCTGGCTCGCCGTCAGCGGCATCACCGCCGAGGAAGCCCTGGCCACGGCCTTGTCCGGCGGCAGCCCGATCCCGCTGCACAGCGCCGCGGCCCACGCCGCCATGCACGACGCCGTCGCACCGTTCATGCATGCGATGCCGCCGCGTCCGGTGCCGCTCGCAGTGCAGACGGCCCCGGCCCGCCGGCGCGAGCTGCCCGGCCGACGCAGCGGCTACACGCAGAAAGCCTCGGTCGGCGGCCACAAGCTGTTCCTGCGCACCGGCGAATACGATGACGGCTCCCTGGGGGAGATTTTTGTCGCGCTGCATAAGGAAGGCGCCGCTTTCCGCGGCCTGATGGATAATTTCGCCCATGCCGTCAGCCTCGGCTTGCAGCACGGCGTCCCGCTGGAGCGCTTCGTCGAGGCGTTCACCTTCACCCGGTTCGGCCCGGCCGGCGTTGTCGAAGGCGATCCCGCGGTACACGCGGCCACCTCGTTGCTTGACTACGCGTTCCGCCATCTGGCCGCCAACTATCTCGGCCGCCGCGACATCCCGGAAGCGGAGATCGAAGAAGCCGACACGGTCGGCCACGGCGCACGCGATCAATCGCCGCTGCTGCCGCTGGAGCTGCCAGACGAGGCATCGCCGCGCGCGCGCCGCCGGAGCCTGCGGGTGGTTTCGCGCTGACATTCCGGCACATTTTCCGCGGGATGGGGTGAACGCGTTGTCAACGGCGGCATAGGCCGCGCACCGTCATCACGGGAGCTGCCCTCCATGGCGGGCCTCGCCACACTTGACGCAACTGGCTCGCCCCGGAAGCCCAGGCGTGTGTTCAGTGGTGGCCGCCGCCACCTCCACCGCTCCCGTGCCCACCGCCCCCGTGGCCGCCGCCTCCGTGGCCGCCGCCTCCATGCCAGCCCGCCCCGTGCCAGCCGCCACCGTGCCACCCGCCTCCGTGCCAGCCGCCACCGTGCCAGCCGCCACCGTGCCAGCCGCCGCCCCAGCCCCATGCGCCGTAAAACCCGCCATAATAATCCGGGTAGGGATAGGCGTAGCCGTACGGATACGCATACGGGTAACCGCCGCTGTAATAGCCTGGATAGGGCGCGCCATAGTCGGGCGGGGCCAGCCACACGGCATCGCCACGCGCCGCCATGCACTGCAGATAACCGACCTCGTTCTGCGGCTCGGCCCCCGCGGACGTAGGAGGGGCGGACGTGCTGGCGGCCGACCCGGCCGCCCCCCCGCCTTCAGCGCCGCTGGCTACGGCGCCCGCCGGTTCCTGCACGGTGCTCTGCGCCGCGGCCGGGGCAGGACCGTTGTATCCGGTTCCGTTTATCGCGTGTTGACGGCAGATGGCGTCATCCTCCTGGAAGGCGGCCAGATCCTTTCCGCTTCCAGGTACCACCATGGCCGGGAAACCAGGTGGCGGCGCGACGGCGCAGGCGCCGAGGGTGAGGAAAACACCTAACGGCGCCAATATGCGGGCGGAAGGCATCGCCGGAACTCCATAGGGAAACCCAAGACGGACGGCCCCCGCTACGACGTCAGGCAGCCTGTCCGGGCCATACATGTGGTCATTTCAAAATGATCGGCCACTGCACGATTTGTTCAAACATCGCATAGGCAGCCGCGCCATCGTGCCAGCGAAAGGCTGCACGTCCGCACCCGCCTTTAGCCGCACAGCGGTTGAAATGGTCCTTCGGCCCCAAGCTCGGGATGATAGTCGCCGGCGTCTCGGCGGTGTCGCGGTTCGGTTGTCCGGGGACGCGTGCAGGTCCGTGCGGCCGATGGATCCGATATTCAACACAAAGGAAGCAAAGCCAGTCACGAAGCGCACAAAGAAGATTCGTGGATTTGGGCTTGGCTGCCGGCTTTGGCCGGAACCAGGCGCCGCGGCGGCAGGCTCGACCCGCTTGTATCATCGGCCAACCGGTCGCGGTTTCAACAGGGGGTTCATTCTTCGCAGGCCCGTCTTCCGAAATTCCCGCGCTGCGGTGCCGTCCGCGTCGGATGGCGTTATACGGCGAGTCTTCTTTGTGGGCTTCGTGACTGGCTTTGCTTCCTTTGTGTTGAACAATGGACCTGTCGGCCGCACGAACGTGCGCTTGACCCCCGGTAGCGATTCCAAACGCGATCACCAATTCCCACGCGGCGGTGCCGTCCGCGTCGGATGGCGTTATACGGCGAGTCTTCGTTGTGTGCTTCGTGACTGGCTTTGCTTCCTTTGTGTTGAATATCGGATCCATCGGCCGCACGGAC
>JARLIN010000153.1 GCA_031291715.1 Rhodopila sp.
CCTGACGGAAACCGCCTTGGGTTTCATCGTCGGCAGCCTGGGCGGACTGCTGCTGGGCACCTGCGTGGCCCTGTCGCGCCGGTTCGATTACTTCATCTATCCGATCATCGTCATGTTCCAGGCGATGCCGAAAGTCGCGCTGGCGCCGTTGATCATCGTGTGGTTCGGGCTGGGCATTACGTCCAAGGTCGTCAACGCGGCGCTGGTCTGCTTTTTCCCGCTGATGATCAATACAATCGTCGGACTCCGATCGGCCGATGAGGACCGGATCAGCCTGATGCGCAGCCTCGCGGCGTCGCCATTGCAGATTTTCGCCATGCTGCGGGTGCCGAACGCGCTGCCGTACATCTTCGCGGGACTGGAGATCGCGATGATCTTCGCTCTGATCGGCGCCATCGTCGGCGAATTCGTCGGCGCGCAGGCCGGCCTGGGCATGCTGATCCAGAGCATGAATTTCACCATGGACGTGGCAGGGCAGTTTTCGATCCTGCTGATCCTGTCGGTGGTGGGGCTGCTGCTGAACATGTCCGTCACCTTGGTTCGTAAGCGCGTGCTGTTCTGGGATCCCGCCAGCCGGCAGGCCGGTAGCGCGCGCATCAAGCCGGACACGATCTGACAGGGAGCAATAACAATGCGGAAAGCGGTGGTTTGGGGACTCGCGCTGGCCGCCGCCGGGGGCACGGCATGGGCCGACCCCATTCCGCCGGTCCAGTCTTCCAGCAACATGCAGATCATTGGTCACAGCGACCTGAATGGGGCCGGCAAGGGCGGGGAGGGGCTGGCGCTACGGCAATATCCCGACGGTCGCCGCATCTTGTTCCTGGCGCATGAATCCGCGCCGATGTGCGTCAGCATCATCGATGTGACGAAGCCGGAAGATCCGCGCGTCATCACGCAAATCCCCAATCCGGCGCCGCAACTCCGCTGCAACAACCTGGGCTTGTCCGGCACGACCATGGCGGTGGCCCATCAGACAGATAAGCAGGGCCAGCCCGGCGCCGGCATGGATGTCTATGACGTCGCCGATCCGGCAAAGCCCCGCAAATTGGGGTTTTTCGATACCTCTGGGCCACATTCGCGCGGTGTGCATTATTTGTGGTTCGCCGACGGCCACTACGCCTACCTGACGACGGGCGCGAAGGATTTCACACCGAAAAATCCGCTCGATGATCAGTTCTTCATGGTCGTTGACATGAACGACCCAAGCCACCCGAAAGAGGTCGGCCGGTGGTGGATGCCCGGCACGCGCGTGGGTGACAAGGAACCCTCGCCGCCGCGGGTGAAACCGATCGACTCCGGGATCCGCATGCACACGCCGGTTATTTCGGCCGAACGCCCGGACCGCGCCTATGTCGGCTGGATCGATGGCGGCTTCGTCATTCTGGATATCGCTGACAAGGCGCATCCCAAACTGGTCGCGCAACGGTCGTGGCAGTCGCAGAACGTCGGATTCGCACATACGGTGCTGCCCATTCCGTCTCGCGGCCTGGCGATCCAGACCGAGGAAGCCATCGAGAACAACTGCAAGGATTGGCCGAAGCGCGACTGGGT
Source organism: Rhodopila sp. (assembly GCA_031291715.1). GTDB lineage: Bacteria > Pseudomonadota > Alphaproteobacteria > Acetobacterales > Acetobacteraceae > Rhodopila. Next base: position 1,552 of record JARLIN010000153.1, read on the forward strand.
GTGGGACATCGCTGACGAGAAGGCGCCCGTGGTGCTGTCGGTCATGCCACCGCCCGCGGATTTCGCCGCGCTGTGCAAACAGGGCGGCCGGTTCGGGGCGCATAACATCCACCAGAACAGACCTGACGCCACCGCCGCGCACTTGAAGAACACCGTCGTCGGCAGCTTCTTCAACGGCGGTGTCCGCGCCTACTCGATCACTGACCCGCGCGACCCGAAGGAGATCGGCTTCATCGTCGATGCGCCGCCGAAGGGCAATGCCAGCCACAGCATCCAGATCAACGACGTCTATGTCGATGAGAACGGACTGATCTATGCCAACGACCGGCTGAGCGGCGGTCTGGATATCATCCGCTACACCGGTTCCGTCCCCTTGGAGTAACGTCATGCGTCTTCTTCTAGCCGCCGCGCTTTCGTGTGTTCTGGTTCCGGCTGCGCGGGCCGAAACGACTATCCGCGTCGGCTGGTGTGCCAGCACGATCAGTGCGGGCGCCTCGCCTTATGCCGTCGCGCAGAAAATGGGCTGGTTCGGGGAGCGTGGGGCGAAGGTGATCGTCACCCCGCTGCCGGGCTCCACCGATTGCGTGAAGGAGGTCGCGACCGGCGATCTGCCGTTCAGCGTGCCGTCCATCGAGCCGGTGCTGATCATTCACCCGCAAGGCGTGAAGGCGAAGGTTTTCTATACCGCGTATCAGAGTTTCGGTTACGGCATCGCCGTCCCGGCCGACAGTCCGATCAAGGATTTCGCTGACCTGAAAGGCAAGACGATCGGGGTGACGTCGATGGCCTCGGCCGGTGTGGTCGTGGCACGGGCGCAGCTTTCCATCGCCGGCATCGATCCGACCACCCAGGCGCGGATCGTGGTGGCGGGGGAGGGGGCTCAGACCGCATCCCTGCTGCGCGCCAAGCAGGTGGACGCGCTCTCGCAGTTCGACACGCAATACGCATTGGTCGAAATCGCCGGCCAGAAGCTGCGGCAACTGCCGCTGGGCGATTTGGCGCCGTATCCCGGCAACGGCTTCTTCGCGCTGGAGAAGACCCTGACCGAACGGCGTGCGGATGCGGTGACCGTGGCGCGGGGGTTCGCGATGGGCGAGGCCTTCGCGATGGCCAACCCGGAAGCCGCCATTCGTATTCTGTACGAGGTCTACCCACAGACAAAACCAACCGGCAAGGATGAGGAAACCGCCGTCGCCGACGACACCAAGGTGCTGCGCGCCCGCATGGCGCATTGGGATCTGGCCTCTGGCGGCGTGACGAAGTGGGGTCAAAGCAACATGACCAACTTCAACAACTACATCGATTTCCTGGTGAAATGGAAACTCGTGCCGCAGAAGGTGCCGGCGGATGAGGTGGTCACCAACGAACTGGTGGATGAGATCAACGCGAGCTTCGACCAGGCGAAGATCGAGGCGCTGGCGAAGGCGTGGAAGCCATGAAGGCCGGCGCCGTAACGGCGGGCAACGACCCGCCATGGCGGGCTAAGACTCGCCTTTATTTCAGGCCTCTCGTGGCCGCGCTGACCCTTATTGCCGCCACCACCGCCGCGCGTGCGGAAAACCTCATCCGCCTGGGCTGGTGCGGCCCTGTCGTCTCCACCGCCGCGGCCCCCTTCGCGATCGCCCAGAAGCTTGGTTGGTTCGCTGAGGGCGGCATAAAGGTCCAGCTGATCCCGCTTCCCGGCAGTTCCGACTGCGTGAAACAGGTCGCGACCGGCGATCTGCCGTATTCCATTCCTTCACCCGAGGCCGTTGCGCTGATGCGGCTGCAAGGCGTGAAGATGAAGAACTTCTACACCGCTTACCAATCCAACATCTACGGCATCGCCGTGCCGGCCGAAAGCCCGATCCAGTCCTTCACCGATCTGAAAGGCAAGACGATCGGCGTGACCTCGATGGCCTCCGCGGGTGTGGTCATCGTCCGCGCCATGGCATCCGATGCGGGTATGAATCCGGATACCGACATCCGCATCGTTGTGGGCGGGGAGGGCGGACAGACGGCAGCCTTGTTGCGCAACAAACAGCTCGACGCGCTGTCGCAGTTCGACGCGGCCTATGCGCTGGTGGAGAACGCGGGCATCAAACTGCGCATGCTGAAGGACAATGACCGGATCACGCGGTTTCCCTCCAACGGGCTGGTCGCGCTGGAGAAGACGCTGACCGAGCATCGGGCCGAGGCGGTCATATTGGCGCGCGGCCTGGCGATGGGCACGGTGTTCATGCAGACCAATCCGGAAGCGTCGGTGCGGATCATGTTCGAGCTGTATCCACAGACGAAAGCCATCGGCAAGGACGACGCCGAAGCCCTCGCCGACGGCCTGCGTCCCCTGAAGGCTCGGCTTCATGCGTGGGATCTGGCGTCGGGCGGGGCGACGAAATATGGGGAAAATATCGTTGCGAACTACGACGCGTATCTGGCGTTCCTGGCGAAGTATGGAGTTCTGAAACAGGCCGTCGCCGGTTCGGATGTCGTGACGAATGAACTGATCGACGATTCGAACAAGTTTGACGTGGAGGCGATAAGGAAGATGGCGGAGGGGTATGGGGGGAGGCCGTAGTGCCTGCCCCACCTGATGTACGTCCGAGCCCCTGTGGTTGCGGGCCGAAAACTGGGGGTTCGGACAAGTGATGGATATTGCGAACGGCACGAAGCATGCGAAGAAAAGATTTTACGATCTCACTCTTCAAGCGCCCAGTGTTTGTGGGATCGCACGATGTGGATTTCCCCTTTCGTCCGCTGATTAGGTATTCATTGATGGCGACTTTTGTGGCTTCTTTATCAGCTTACCGAGCATGTTGCAGAGATATGGAAAGGCAAGATTCGCCTTCATGGTATTGATATATCTTGACCAACCACGATTTTCGGCAGCTTCATATTCGCCGCACCAATGATTTCATTCGAATCATTGCCTCTTCGATGAGGCTGTCTGCCTCAGCAACTGAATATGATGGGGGTGGTGCGCTACCAGGGCCGTGGCTAACGTCGTTGCGTGATTTGAAGAAAGTGCCAAGGCGGTCCTTTTCCCAAACTTCGATAAATCGTTTGCCGTTCCTTTCGACGACCAGATTATCGATATAATGTGCAGCACCCTTTTCTGTGCCTCGTGTCCACCCCTTTTCGTCAGAGATGATTTTGATAACGCTCTCCAATGCCTGCGCAGCCGCACGGATTGCCTCCGTTAAACGATTGTTGTCTCTGTGATCAAGAGCCTTCTTCATATCGTCGTCGGGATTTTTCCATTTGGACTCTCGTAACAAAGACCAAAATGGCATACTAATTTCCTCAGCAACGAAAAAATCACTCGCATGTTGAATTTTACCGTTGTGATACTCCAATGGAACTTCAGTGTATGTTTCACGGAGTCTGTGATTCAACTCCTCTACAGCTTGGTCGCATAGAACCAAGAATTCTTCTACATACTGTCTTATGAAGATCAAATGAGATTGTGCTCGTTCTTCATCGTAATGCCGAGGAGTTGGCTGCTTATTGACTTGTGCAATCCAATCGCCCTTTATGGATTCAATGTTCGCAAAAACAAGTTCTATTAAACTGATTCTATGCTTCACGTAATTAGGATCATTGATGATGGGTTCAACTCCGATTAAGAAATGTCGGCACATCATCAAGCCGTTCAAATTCCGTTCGTAGGGTGAAGCCGTGCGAACTAACGATGGCCAGCCAATCTCCATCGCCAATGCGTCGTGTGCTCTCCGCCAAATCGTCTCTTTATCATGGTCCGAAAATTTCGTGGAGCCGTCCAGGGTATCCGATAGGATTCGGTGCACCCTTTGAAAAAAGGCCAAATCCTGCTGGCGCACGGGGAATTTGTCGTTCGGATATCGCTTGTAAAATACATCGGTGATCATCTTGGTCTGCCCATCATGGAATTTTTGATATGTTAACAAAAATAGCACCCGATGCCAACTATTTATATAGCTTTCACCAGCCTGATCAATTAATGTGGCTGCAGTTTTATAGGAAGTATGCTATTGTAAAAACGTATAGTCGCTGGCCAGAAGCCGATTGTTGCGGTCGCTGGCATCCGTTCATTTGGTGCGCGCTCTTGCGCCTTGGTCGATTTAGCGCCAAATTTGTAGGAACCTGACAGGATGGACCCTTCCGTGCGCACCTGGCCCCTCCAAGAAGCGCGCAACCACCTGCGAGACGTCATCGACAGCGCTCTCGACCAGGGCCCCCAACGCATCACCCGCCACGGGAAGCAGGCCGTGGTCGTGGTTTCCGAGGACGAGTGGAACCGGCAAACCGCTGCGAGGCGCCCCTTCGGCGAACTTATCGCCGATAGCCCCCTTACCGCCGGCGACCGCCCGCCCAGGCGCGCTGCATCCGCCATTCGCCGCGATCTGTTCGGTTGATCCAGGTTCGCAGTGTACCTGCCCAATACCAACGTCCTGTCGGACCTCAATCCCGACAGGCCGGGCCCGAACCAGCACCTTGTGGACTGGCTCCGCCGCCATGGCGACCTGTGTTACCTGAGTACCGTCACGCTGACTGAAATCGCATACGGCGTCGCTTGGCCGCGAAGCCGTGGCGCAACAGCCCGGACGGCTCGATTGGGTACCTGGCTGGAGGAGATCATCCGATACCACGAGGCTCGAATCCTGCCCGTGGATACCGATATCGCCCTCCAGGCTGGCGTTTTGTTGGCGAACGCGCGCGCTGCCGGTGTCGAGCCGGACACCACGGACGGCTGGATCGGTGCCACCGCAAAGGTGCATGGTTTGGAAGTGCTCACGTTCAACATGGCGGACTTTCGGCCTGTCGTGACCCGATCGCCGACCCACCGCCGGACTGAACGCAACCGTTACGCGCAGACCGCGACTTACGTATAATACCAGTCGCCCCTTCGGACGGCTGGTATTAACCCCACTCGATCTCTTCCCGCGCGACCTCGACCGTCCCATTCCCGCGCAGCCGCACCACGTTCACCGTCTTCGCCAGATCCGGCGACCCCGAGTAATACGCCGGCACCGTCGTCCCGGTCCCCACCTGAGCCGCCCGGTTCCAGTGCCCCAGTGCCAGGTAATCCGCTCGCGTCGCCTCGATCTCCGCGTTGCTGATCAGCCAGGACGGCCGCAGCGGCACAGCCCCTTCGTCCTCGTAATGACCATGGGCCAGCGTCACGTGCCACCGCGCGGTCCGTTCCCGAGGCTCCCGCAGCGGCACCATGTTGCTGTAATCGACATGGGCGTGCCCCCAGACTTCCAGGTCATGGTCGGGGAAATGCACCGTCAGGTCATGGGTCACGCCAATGATATGGACATGTGGCAGCTTATCCAGCCCACCCCGCCGCCAGACCGAGTCCGGAGTCACCGGATCATGGTTCCCGGGTAAAACGATCACCGGCCGGGCGACGTCGTTCAGCAGCGTTACGCATTGCTCGACGATCGCCGGCGACTGGCGGTTGTTGTCGAAGATATCGCCCACCAGCAGCACATAGTCTGCCTGGTGCGTCTTCGCCGCGTTCAGTACGACACGAAGTCCGGTCGTTCCATCCTCGCCGTAAGGACCCTGATGCGGATCGTCGTCAACGTGAAGGTCGGAGCTATGCACGAGCACGATATCTGAAGCCAATGTCCTAATTCCATCCAACTGCGACGCACCATCAGACCGGTGCGAACCCCGTCCGTCAACCGTCGTTGGCCCAATCCGCCACTCTGGGGTAGCATCCATCACAACCATAACCGCGAGGAGAGCCACGCCATGATCGACCTCCACTACTGGCCCACGCCCAACGGCAAGAAGGTCACGATCCTGCTGGAAGAGGCCGCGATTCCCTACAACATCGTCCCTGTGAACATCGGCCGGGGCGATCAGTTCACCCCGGCGTTCCTGAAGATGAACCCCAATCATCGCATGCCGGTGATGGTGGACACGACGCCCCCGGGCGGCGGCGAGCCGATCGTCATCTTCGAATCCGGCGCCATCATGCTGTATCTCGCGGAAAAGGTCGGCCGCTTCTATCCGCAGGACATCCGCGGCAAATACGCGGTGACGGAATGGCTGATCTGGCAGATGGCCAACCAAGGCCCCAAGCTGGGTGAGTGCGGCCATTTCCGCCGCCTGGGTGACAAGCAGGGCGACCAGTCCTACGCCGTGCGCCGCTTCACCGATGAGGCCAACCGCCTGTACGGCGTGCTGAACAACCGTCTGTACGAAAGCAAATACCTCGCCGGCGACGAATACACCATTGCCGACATGATCTGCTATCCGTGGACGGTGAACTGGCAAGCGCAGGGCCAGGACATCGAGGAATTCAAATACGTGAAGCGCTGGCAGGAGGAACTCGCCGCTCGCCCCGCTGTCCAACGTGGCATGGCTGTCGGCGCGGACCTCTCCGAGGACGTATCGAAACTACCCCCGGAAGAGCAGGAACGCCGCGCCAAGATCATGTACAACCAGCGCGCCCGGCCGGTTCCGGCGGCTTAGCCCACCGCCCCATTTCCCCTGTGTCATGGCCGGAGCGGGCCGGCCACCTACAACTTGTGGCATTGAATCCAGAAGAGTCGTGGGTGGCCAGGCCAAGCCCGGCCATGACACGATGAGCAGGGGCCATCCTACCACCTCAACCCAAGGACTCTCCCAAATGGCCGAACTGGAATGTTTCTTCGACTGCTCCAGCCCCTGGACCTATTTCGCGTTTGAATCTCTCTTGCGCATGCAGGACGAAATCGGCGTGACGATCCAGTGGCGTCCGTTTCTGGTTGGCGGCGTCTTCAATGCGGTCAACCAGAGTGTCTATAATTCCCGCGACAAGCCCGTGCCCGCGAAATCCGCCTACGCCAAGAAAGACCAGCAAGACTGGGCGCGCTATCTCGGCCTGCCGATTCACTACCGCCCCACCGTATTTCCGGTGAACAGCGTGAAGGCCATGCGCGCCTGCATCGTGCTGGAACCGGAAGGCAAACTCGTCCCCTTCGCCCGCGCGGTCTTCAAGGCCTACTGGACAGACGACCAGGACATCTCGCAAGTCCCTGTTCTCGCCGAGATTTGCCGCAAGCTGGATATCGACGCGGACAAACTCGTCGCCGCGATCGACCAGCAGCCGGTGAAAGACACGCTGCGTGCCAACACGCAGGAGGCAATAGAACGCGGCAGCTTCGGCTCCCCCACCATCTTCGTTGGTGGCGACGACATGTATTTCGGCAACGACCGCATGCCACTGATCCGGGATGCCGTCCTCCGCCGCCGTCAATGATCGAAACAACCGTCGATGACCGGCTCGTTGCGACCGTAACCGTCAACAACCCGGGGCAACGCAATGCCCTGGGCAACGCCGGCAAGCGTGAACTGGCGGAGGCGATTGAACGCGTCTCCGCCACCGATGGCCTCCGCGTCATCATCCTGACCGGCGCCGGCGACAAGTCCTTCATCGGCGGTGCGAACCTGAACGAAATGGCCACCTTCGTCCGCCACGACGCATCCGAGGGCCCCACCCTGACCCACCGCGTCTGCGAGGCCATCCGCCGCGCGCCCGTGCCCGTGCTGGCCCGTATCAATGGTTGGTGCCTCGGCGCTGGCCTGGAGATCGCCGCCTCCTGCGACATGCGCGCGGCCGCCGACACCGCGCGCTTCGGCATGCCGGAGGTTCTGTTCGGCCTCCCCTCCGGCATGGAGGCCTGCCTGCTCCCCCAACTCATCGGTTGGGGCAAAACCAGGGAACTCGTCTTCACCGGCCGCCACATCGACTGCGCCGAGGCCGCCGCCTGCGGCCTGATCGAACGTGTGGCGCTTCCGGAGGAGCTGGATCAAGCAATCGAAGATTGGGTCGCCGCCATCCTGAAAGCCGGCCCCAATGCCATTCGCGCGCAAAAGGAACTGATCCGCGACTGGGAGCGGATGTCGATCGCCGACGCCGTCCAGCAGGGCATCCGTGCGGTTGCCGCTGCCCATGGCACGGAGGAAACGAAACGCTTGATGGGCGCCTTCGTCGCAAGGCGAAAGAAAGGCCCGGACGGCGCCTGACCGCCCGGGCCGTAACCATCATCCGTGGTGATAAACCCCGGTATCGCCCGTGTGGGACGCCTGGGGGTTCATCCACCAATGCCCGCCGCCGGTGCCAGCCGCGCTGCCACTGCTGTCCGACCAACTCGTCGCGGAAGGCACGGTCCATTCCTGCGTGCTCTGCGTTGTGCCAGTAAAGGAAGGTGCCGCATTTGTCGTCGTGGCGCTGCTGTCGCCGGTGCCTGAGCCATTGCTGGTTCCCGCGGTACTCGTTCCGCTATCGGTTGGCGAAGCGATAAAACTCATGCCGCTGGATGAACCGGTCTGCGTCTGGCTGGCGGTCAGAGCAGGCGTTGTCACCGTCGTATTGTCAGTGGAAGTAGCTGTGCCCGAAGCAGTGGTCGTGCCTGTCGTCGTATCGCTGGTCGTACCGCTTGTCGTTCCGGTCGTGGTGCTGCTGGCATCAGACGTCGTCGTGTTCGAGGTGCCCGGCTGTCCGCCGGACGGGACCGAGAAATCCTGAGACCCGTCAGTCGCCAATTCCCATGGCGTGCCGCCGGCCTGGACGCCGTCATAGCTGACGCCCTTCACAAACAGGTTCTGGTCCTGGTTATCGTAAGCCTGCCCCTGAGCATTCACCGCCCCGATCCTATCGCTCAGATACGTCACGGTAACGGTATGCGCCCCCGATCCCCAATTGCCCGACAGGTTGAACGCCTGCTGCTGGCCCTCATACTGAATCGCGGTGGTTGTGAACGTCCCGCCCACCTGCTTGCCATCGACCGCAACGGTGAACTGAGCATCCCCCTGGTAAGGATCCTCCGACATCTGCAATGTCAGCGTGTCCGGCCCCGATCCATAATCCACCGGGCCAGGCGTCGTGGTTGGTGTCGAAGGCGCATCCGCCGGCACCGCGGTCGTGTCGTTCACATTGAACACGGCGTTGCCAGGGACTGCAGATGAAAGATTGGGCGGCGCACCCGGAGACTGATAGATCGGCGTCGTCGTGCTCGAAATGGTCTGCCCGTCGTAAGTCACGCCATCGACATAAATATTCCGGTCGCCTGTATCGCCGACAGTGGACGGGTCACCCGGCGTGCCATTGTTGTTGGTGAAGGTCACGGTGATCACATGCGGACCGGGCGCGAAATTGCCCTGGAAGGTGAACGCTTCCTCCTGCCCATCGGCCTGAATGGCGGAGATGTCCTGCACCCCGCCGATCTGCTGCCCGTCCACATTCAGCGTGAACGCGCCATCCGTCCCAGGCGCACCCGCCGGCCCATCGGGGTCCTGCGACATCAGCAGCGTAATCGTGTCCGATCCGGAACCAATGACGTTCCCATTGCTTATCGATCCTGACATCCGAAATCTCCATCCCGTTGCATATGAAACGAAAGGCCGTCCGGCGCCGAACAGTCCTTGGCCTAACAGCGGAAATGGGAGATCACAACGTCCGATCGGGAAATACGCGCGGCGTTCGAAGCTTTCGCCAGATACGCACTGTGGATAAGCGCGTTGGCAGAGACTGCTGTCCTATACGGCCTCGGCCGACAACCGCCGCGGCATGCAGCATGCACATCCACCGGCATGCGCTCGCGCCGGTGTCGCACCGGCTTCCGCCTGCTGTGCGCCGGCACCCAGCGCCGGTGCGGTCAACAGCCGGGGCGCCGGCACGCCGCAATCCGGGCAAGGCTGCGGCCGGTCGAACTCCGCCATCGGCCGAACCTCGCTGAACGGCCCGCAATCCGCGCATTCGTACTCGTAAGTCGGCATCCAAATTCTCCGTCGTCCGTTCTCCCGATGATGCCATTTCTCGGCCCGACGGGCCAGAGAGCGGGTTGCCGGCCCACGCAAACGGCATCATGTTGCAGAGCACAATGGCCTGAAGGGACTTCCGCATGATCGCACAAGTGGACCTGACACAGTTCGCCGAGGAGAAATACGCCGTCGGCCAACCGGTCCCGCGCAAGGAAGACCCTGTCCTGCTGCGTGGTGAGGGCCGCTACGCCGACGACCTGAACCTTTCTGGCCAGGCCCACGCCGTGATGGTCCGCTCCAACGCCGCGCACGGGATCATCCGTTCGATCGACACCAGTGCGGCCAAGGACATGCCGGGCGTCCTCGCCGTTCTGACCGGTCAGGACCTGATCGACGCCGGTCTGGGCAACATGCCGTCAGGTATGTCTTTCAAGATGCGCGACGGCACCGACATGCCAAAGCCGACCCAACCGATCCTGACCACGGATAAGGTGCGCTTCGTTGGCGACCCGGTCGCCATCGTTGTCGCCGAAACAGCCAAACAGGCCAAGGACGCCGCGGAGTCCGTGTTCGTCGACATCGACGGCCTGCCGGCGGTCACGGATGCCGCCCAGGCCGCTGCACCCGGCGCGCCGCTGGTGCACGATGCGACCGCCGGCAACGTCATCCTCGATTTTCACCACGGCGACACTCAGGCCGTAGCCGATGCGTTCGCGAAAGCGGCCCATGTCACACGATTGAGTATCCGGAACAGCCGCGTCGTCGCCTGCCCGATGGAGCCGCGGAGCGCGATCGGTGATTTTGATCCGGACTCCGAACGCTGGACGCTCCGCCTGGGCTGCCAGGGCGTGTTCAACATGCGCCAGCTTCTGACGGGGCCGTTGAAGGCGCCAGTTGAGAAAATCCGTGTCCTGACGGGCAATGTCGGCGGCTCTTTCGGGATGAAAGCCTCCTGCTACCCGGAATACCCGGCGATCCTGTATGCCGCCCGCCTGCTGGGCCGCCCGGTCAAATGGACGGATGAGCGTGGCGAGAGCTTCCTCTCCGACAGCCACGGCCGTGACCACGATATGGAGCAGGAAATCGCCCTCGATGCCGACGGGCGTATCCTGGCCTTACGTGTCACCGGCTACGGCAACATCGGCGCCTACCTGTCCAACGGAACCGTCCTGCAACCCACCGGGAACATCGTTCGCAACACCATCGGCGTGTATGCGACACCGCTGCAGGAGGTCTCCGCCAAGGCGATGTTCACCAACACCAGCCCGGTCGGTCCGTATCGCGGCGCCGGCCGTCCCGAGGGCAATTATTATATCGAGCGTCTGCTGGATACCGCCGCCCGTGAGATGGGGATCGACCCCACCGACATCCGCCGCCGCAACCACATCCGGCCCGACGCCTTTCCCTATAAGACGCCGGCCGGCACGACCTATGACAGCGGCGATTTCCCGACGATCCTCGAGAAGGCGTTGGCCCTCGCCGACTGGAACGGTTTTCCGGCGCGGAAGAAGGAGAGCGCCGAACGCGGCAAGCTGCGCGGCCGTGGTATCGGCCAGTATCTGGAGGTCACCGGCCCGCCGGCCCCGGAAATGGGCGGCATTCGCTTCGAGGCCGACGGCACGGTGACCATCATCACCGGCACGCTGGATTATGGCCAGGGCCATGCCTCGCCGTTCGCCCAGGTGCTGGCCTCCCGCCTCGGCATCCCGTTCGAGAAGATCAACCTGCTACAAGGTGACTCCGATGAACTGCTGGCCGGCGGTGGCACCGGTGGGTCTAAATCCCTGATGGCCAGCGGCACCGCGATCGTCGAGGGCGCGGAACTTGTCCGCGAGAAAGGCCGCAAGATCGCCGCTCATGTGCTGGAAGCCGCGGAAGCCGATATCGAGTTCGAAATCATCCGTGGCGGCGGCCAGTTCCGTATCGCCGGCACAGACCGCGCCATCGGCATCATGGAACTGGCGGCAATGTTACGCTCCGGCGCCGTCACGCTGCCGGAAGGTGTGCCGCAAACCCTGTCCGTTTCCCACGTCGCCGAGGGACCGCCTTTCGCCTACCCCAACGGCTGCCATATCGCCGAAGTGGAGGTTGATCCGGAAACCGGCGTCACCGAGGTCGTCCGCTACCACATGGTCAACGATTTCGGCGTGATCGTGAATCCGCTGCTGGTGGAGGGCCAGGCACATGGCGGCATCGTGCAAGGCATCGGTCAGGCGTTGCTGGAGCACGTCGTGTATGACGAGAGCGGCCAGCCGATGACCGGCTCCTATATGGACTATGCATTGCCGCGGGCGAACGATGCCCCGTTCTTCACCTTCGCCTCTCATCCGGTGCCGGCCAGGACCAACCTGCTGGGATCGAAGGGCTGTGGTGAGGCTGGATGTGCCGGCGCGCTGCCATCGGTGATGAACGCGTTGGTCGATGCCCTATCGGTGTATGGCATCAAACATATCGACATGCCTGCCACGCCATTGCGTGTCTGGGAGGCGATCCACGCGTCTCGCTGGGATCCTCGTCCTGCGTTCGTCGCACCGTGCGGCGAACGCAGGCGATCACCAGGCCACTGAAAACAAAAAGCTGGTTTCCTTCTTCGGCGTCGTGCCCCAACACCCTTCCGGCAATACGAGGGGGCGTTCCCCGATATCCCCAGAACAAAGAAAGGCGCCCGGATCGAGCATCGAGCGCCTTTCAGAGTACAAGCGTCGATACAGCCCTTCAGGCCGATGCCTGCAACGTGGGCTCGCACATGGATGCACGCGCGATCAGGGAATCCTTGACGCGATGCAGCAGCTCAGAATGGTCTGATTCGGATACATTATCGCTGCGCATCACCAACTGGACCAGCGGGTCCTGGAGCAGCGTCGCCAATGTAAGTGTGCTGATCGTCGTCGTGCACATCACTGTCACCATTCCCTCTTAGCACAATAGCAGTGTAGCCGCTGCTGTTGGACACTGTGGAAATGAATTGTGTCTTAACGTTGCCCCGGTTCGGGCAATTTTTTGTGATTTTTTGTGATGGCGGGGCACTTTGTGGCGAGTGAGTGACAAATCGGCATCATCCTTGCCGGTGCCGCCGCCCGGCCACTCGCCCGGGTCATCATTCGGCCCTGGAGCTAAAGGCGCCCCTTACGTTTCGTGAGTTCCTTGCACGATAAATTGGTCTTTGCATACTTCGATGCGATCGGCGGGAGGCGCCCGTGTGTCCCGCCGCTAAGCGGCCCCGCCAGGACCCACCGCGCCCGGACGGAACCTCACTTCCGGCTCACACGGTGTGCGCCGCAAGGGTCCAATAGGACGCCCGATCGATCAACAGTAGATTGAGAGCGACGTCCAATAGTAATTAAATCGTCGTAATACGAAACGGCTTGCAATTCGGCATCGTCGGCTAATCCCCCGTCATGCCGGGCCCTGCGGCCGACATGGCGGGGAGGCGTCGTTGAGCCAACGACGCAGATCCGATTATTCTCTCATAAGGCTTCGGGCCAGCCCAGCCGCTATTCCGCTGCCTTCGCTTTCCGTGACGCCCATTCCTCCACGCTGATGCGCGGCATTTCGAACCGGTCGGTCACCCGCGAATACCAACCACCGCCATGCATGCGCCCGATCAGGTCCAGCTTCGGCGTGTCGATGTAGCAACGGTCCTTGTCGAGCACGCAATCGTCACGCACATATATCGCCAGCACCTTGCCCAGCACCACCGCCCGGTCGATCCCGACATCGACGATGACCAGCCGCTCGCATTCCATTGATACCGGCGCTTCAGCGATCCGGGGCGGCTTCACATGCAGCGACGGTGCCGTGGTCAGCCCGGCTTCCTTCAGTTCATCCACCCCTTTGGGAAAATCGATGGCGGTGACGTTCATCGGCTCCGCCAGCTCGTAGCTGACCAGGTTGACGACAAACTGTCCGGTGCGGCGGATGTTGCCGCCGGTGTCCTTCACGTCGCCAGGGGCGCGGCCGCCAATGCCAATCGCCACCACCGGCGGGTCGCCCGACACGGCATTGAAGAAGGAGAATGGCGCCGCGTTGACCGCCCCGTCCACATCCTGCGTCGTCACCCAGGCGATCGGCCGAGGGCCGATGGTCGCCACCAGAAGCTTATAGATGTCCTTGCTCGTGGCATCGACAAAATCGAACAGCATTGGCCGCCTCATATGGTTGTTGGTTCGCAGCGTTACGCGGCGGCCCGCCGGCTGTCCAGTTTGCCTGCCGTCCCCGGCTGCCAAATGTTGCGGCTGGCGAGATTTCCCGTCAGATGGAGAGACCGGTTGCATCTAAAGGAGCCAAGCCGTGAGCCAGGCGGTCCAATCCACCGAAAATTTCTCGATCGTGCGTCACCGTCTGAGGTCCATCTTTGGCGGTTCGATCGGCAACCTGATCGAGTGGTACGACTTTTATGTTTATAACTTTTTCGCGCTGTATTTCGCGAAATCCTTCTTCCCCAACGCTAACCCGACAGTCCAGCTTCTCAACACCTTCGGCATCTATGCGCTCGGCTTCCTGATCCGCCCCGTCGGCGGCTGGATTCTCGGGGTCTATGCCGACCGGGCGGGTCGTAAAGCCGCCCTGACCTTGTCGGTCACGCTGATGTGCGGCGGCTCTCTCCTCATCGCAATCGCCCCCACCTACGCCGCCTTCGGTCTGGGCGCGCCGATCCTGCTGCTGGTCGCACGCCTGATCCAGGGGATTTCGCTGGGCGGCGAATATGGCACCTCCGCCACCTATCTCAGCGAGATCGCTGTCTCCAAACATCGCGGCTTCTACAGTTCGTTCCAGTACGTGACCCTGATCGGCGGCCAGGTGTTCGGCAGCCTGACCCTGCTGGTCATGCAGCAGGCGTTCACCGCCGCGGAACTGGAGGCCTGGGGCTGGCGCATCCCCTTCGCCATCGGCGCCGCGCTGTCGGTGTTCGGCCTCTATCTGCGCCGCAACCTGGAGGAAACCGACGCATTCAAGAAAGCGTCCGCCCACCAGCGTCCCAACCTGATGCGCGAACTGCTCAAGCACCCCAAGCAAATCCTGCTGGTGTTCGGCCTGACGATGGGCGGCACCACGGCGTTCTACACCTACACCACCTACATGCCGACCTTCCTGGTCAACACCGTCAAACTCACCCGCGACCAGGCGACGCAGATTTCTTTCATCACCCTGGTGATCTACGCCGCGCTACAGCCGGTCTTCGGTGCGGTGTCGGACAAGATCGGCCGGCGGCCGGTCCTGATGTGGTTCGGCATCCTGGGCACGCTCTGCACCGTGCCGATCCTGACGACCCTGGGCGCGACCCACGACTACATGACCGCTCTTGGCATCATCATGGCCGCGCTGCTGATCGTGTCCGGCTACACATCCATAAACGCCGTGGTGAAAGCGGAACTGTTCCCCGCCGGCGTCCGCGCCCTGGGTGTCGGTCTCCCTTACGCCGTCGCCGCATCGCTGTTTGGCGGTACCGCGCCCTATATTGCACTGTGGTTCAAAGATCGCGGAAACGAGGCTGGGTTCTATTGGTACGTCACCGTGCTGATTTTCGCCTCGCTGCTGGTTTACACGTTCATGGGCGATACCAAGCGCACGTCCCAGATCGATCGGGACTGACGATCTCCCACTCGTCGTGGCCGGGATATGCCCGGCCATGACGATGAGGGCCGTTGCGACCATTGCCCGACCCTGTATGGTCCGCCCCGCACCGTTCCGAGGATCCCACCCATGCGCCCATCCGGCCGCACCGCTGACGCACTCCGCGAAATTTCCATCACCACCGGGTTCGCCCGCCACGCCGAGGGATCGGCCCTGATCCGCATGGGCAACACCGAGGTCCTCTGCGCGGCCAGCGTCGAAACCCGCGTCCCGCCCTTCCTGCGCAACACTGGCCTTGGCTGGGTTACCGCCGAGTACGGCATGCTCCCCCGCGCCACCCACACCCGCGGCGACCGTGAGGCCGCTCGTGGCAAGCAGTCCGGACGCACGCAGGAAATCCAGCGCCTGATCGGCCGCTCCCTGCGCGCCGTCGTGGACCGTGCCGCGATGGGCGAGATGTCCATCACCCTCGACTGCGACGTGCTGAATGCCGACGGCGGCACGCGCTGCGCCGCGATCACCGGCGCCTGGGTCGCGCTGTCGCTGGCCTTCCGGCATCTGGTGAAGATGAACGTGCTCAACACCATCCCGCTGACCGGCCAGGTCGCTGCCGTGTCCTGCGGCATCGTCGGGGGCACCGCCGTGCTGGACCTGGACTATAACGAGGATTCGAACGCCGACGCCGACTCGAATTTCGTCCTGACCAATGGCGGCGGCATCGTCGAGATCCAGGCAACCGCGGAAAAGACGGCTTTCAGCGAAGCCCAGTTCGATGAGCTTCTCGCCCTCGCCCGCACGGGGACCGGCGCGTTGTTCGAACTGCAACGCAAGGCCCTGGGCGACTGATGGCGCGGAAGCTTTCACCGGGCCAGAAACTGGTCCTGGCCAGCCATAACAAAGGCAAGCTGCGCGAGATCGAGGCGCTGCTGGAGCCGCACGGCATCGAGGTCGTCTCCGCCGGAGCCTTGGGGTTGCCCGAGCCCGAGGAAGACGCCCCGGACTTTGCCGGCAACGCCCGCATCAAGGCACTGGCGGCCGCGACCGTCAGCGGCTTGCCGGCGCTGTCCGACGATTCCGGGTTCTGCGTTGCCGCCCTGGACGGCGCGCCCGGTGTGCATTCCGCCCGTTGGGCCGGCCCGGCCAAGGATTTTGGTCATGCGATGGCGACGGTGCATGAACGCATCGGCGCCAACCCCGACCGGCGCGCCTGGTTCATCGCCGCTTTGTGCGTGGCCTGGCCGGACGGGCACACAGAGACGTTCCTTGGTCGAATCGACGGCGTCGTCGTCTGGCCGCCTCGCGGCGGCAGGGGCTTTGGCTACGACCCGATGTTCGTCCCCGGCGGCGCCCAGCAGACATTCGGGGAAATGGAGCCGGACGAGAAACACGCCGTAAGCCACCGTGCCCGTGCTTTCGCGCAGGTGCTGACGTCCTGCTTCGGTTGATGTAACGTCACCGGGACAAAAATCCAGGGGGGGTTCCACGATGTGGATTCGTCGCGTGGCTTTGGCCGTAGTGCTCATGCTGCCGGCCGCTTTCGCCCAGGCCGACCTGCCGGACACGATCAAGATCGGCATCCTCAACGACATGAACGGCCCCTTCGCCGACCAATCGGGTCGGGGCTCGGTCGTCGCCGCACAGATGGCGGCCGAGGAATTTGCCGCACAGGTCGGGGGCCTGAAAGTCCAGATTCTTTCGGCCGATCACCTCAACAAGCCGGATGTCGGCGCGCAGATCGTCCGGGAGTGGGTGGACCGGGACGGTGTCGCGGCGGTCGCCGACGCGGTGAACTCCAGCGTCGGGCTCGCAGTGAACACGGTGATGGCCGAAAAGCACCGCACCTTCGTTGCCACCAATGTCGGCACCTCGGACCTTACCGGGAAATTCTGCCAGCCGACGACCGTGCAGTGGACGATGGACACCTACGCGATGGGCAACAGCATGGCGCGGGCCATGATGGGGCAGGGGGCCGACACCTGGTATTATATCAGTTTCGACTATGCCCTGGGCGCGGCGTTGGAACGTGACTCCACGGCCGTCCTGACGAGTCTCGGCGGCAAAGTTCTTGGTTCGGTCAAGCACCCGCTGGGCACCACCGACTTTTCTTCCTATCTGCTCCAGGCGCAGTCCTCCGGCGCCAAGGTCATCGCGCTTGCCGATACCGGCACCGACCTGATCAACGCGGTGAAACAGGCCTCCGAGTTCGGCGTGACCAAAAAGCAGATCCTGGCCGGCCTGTTTACCCAGATCGTCGATGTCGATTCGATCGGCTTGCAAGCCGCGCAAGGGCTGACGGTAACCGAGGCGTTCTATTGGGACCTGAACGATGCCACCCGCGCTTTCGCCCGGCGTTTCGCCCAGCGCTTCAATGATCGGATGCCGACCGCCAACCAGGCCGGCGTCTATTCGTCCGTATTGGCATACCTGTTCGCCGTGAAGGCCGCCAACACGATCGAGGGCGAGGCGGTGGTCGCGCAAATGCGGAAGCAGCCGATCCAGGATGCCCTGTTCGGCACGGTGACCGTTCGTCAGGATGGCCGGGCGGTCCATGATATGTACATATTCCGTGTGAAGGCGCCCGGGGAGTCGAAGTCGCGGTGGGACACCTACAAGGTCGTCACGCGGGTTCCCGGGAACGAGGCGTTCCGGCCGCTGAACCAGGGCGGCTGCAAGCTGGTTACGCAATAGGAAGGAAGACGATGGCGGATACGATCACGAAAGAGACATGGCCGAGCGCGCTGTATGATTTGTTGCGGGCGAATGGGATAACGCAGTTCTGCTATGTGCCCGATGCCGGCCACAAGGTGCTGATCGACCGATCGCTCGCCGATCCGGATGTGCATTCGGTGCCGCTGACGACCGAGGAGGAGGGGGTGGCGATGGTCGCCGGAGCCGACCTCGGCGGCAAGCGTGCGGTGTTGCTGATGCAGTCCTCCGGGGTGGGGAATTGCATCAACATGCTGTCGCTCACCCAGGGTGGACGGTTCCCGTTCCTGACGCTGATTTCGATGCGCGGGGAATATGGCGAAGGCAATCCCTGGCAGTTCGCGATGGGCCAGGCGGTTGAACCGGTGCTGAAGGCGATGGGCGTGATCGTTTTGCGGGCGGAGCATCCGTCCGAGGTGATTACTGCTGTGACCGCTGCCATCACCATGGCCTTTCAGTCCGGCCAGCAGGTGGCTGTCCTGCTCACCCAGCGCCTCATTGGCGCGAAGAAGTTCTGATCGGGAGAGGCAGTCATGGCGAAATTGAACAAGCTACAGACAGCGACGTTGCCCGATGCTGTGCTGGATCGCCGCCAGGCGGTGCCGGCGCTGATCGAGGACCACAAGGATTTCCTGATGGTCGCCGGTCTGGCGGGTACGGCGTGGGAACTCTCTGCGCTGACCCATGAATCCCCCAGCCTGTTCGGTCTGGGCGGTGCCATGGGCGCGGCGCCGATGATGGGTCTGGGGCTGGCTCTGGCTCAGCCGAAGCGGCGGGTGCTGGTTGCGACCGGCGATGGCGAGCTGCTGATGAATGTCGGCGCGCTGGCGACGATCGCGTTGCAAAATCCGCCGAATCTGACGATTGTCTGTGTGGACAATGGTCACTACGGCGAAACCGGCAATCAGGACAGCCATACCGGTCTGGGCGTCCGCCTGGATATCATCGCCGCTGGGTGTGGTTTCCCAGTGGTTCACGTGATCAATACCGAGGCTGACATGGCGGAAGGTCGCAGGCTGATCCGTGAAGGTGGTGGCCTGTCCTTCATCCTGCTGCGGGTCAAGGAAGGGCCGGCGAACCACCTGGGCAAGAAGAATCTCGTTCCCCATATCGAACGAGATCGTTTCAGGGCCGCCCTGCTTGGATGACGCGTTCGCTCTGTTACGCCTGCAGGTCGAATGGGGCGCGGACGAGGCAATCGACCTCGACCCCATCGACTGCCTGCGGCCGGTCGAGTCTAAACCGGTTCTCCTGCCACGTCCTGTCGCCGCACCGGAGCCGCCGAAAGGCACCCCCGGCGAGCGGGCGCTTGGTTTAGCCGGGCAGGCCTCCTCGCTGGAGGACCTGCGCGCCGCCGTGGCTGGGTTCGACGGCTGTGCCCTGCGCGACACCGCCAGCAACCTTGTCTTCGCCGAGGGCGACCCCGCCAGCACCACGCTCCTGATCGGCGAGCCGCCGGGGCGGGAGGAAGACCGAAGCGGTCATCCCTTCGCCGGCGCGGAGGGCATGCTGCTCGACCAGATGCTCGCCAGTATCGGCCTGACCCGCGCCCAACTGATGCTGGCGCCGCTGCTGCCGTGGCGCCCGCCCGGCGGACGGCCGCCCAATCCGGGCGAGATCGCGGTCTGCCTGCCGTTCCTGCATCGCCTGA